>NZ_ALMY01000051.1 GCF_000440115.1 Streptococcus suis YS56
TGTGTCGCATCTACAATGAGGATTTTTTGTTTAATGAGCTTGTGTTCAAGGGCGATTTGAACCGATTTTTGTATCAATAAGTCCAAAAAGTGTTCATCTTTGATACGTAACTTTCTGAACTTGGTAAGAGAGGACGCATCAATAACAGAATCCTCTGGAGCTAGACCAAGGAAATACTTAAAGGCCATATCCGATAACGAACGCTCGACAACATCGACATCAGATAAATGATAAATATCTTTCAACAAAAGGTATTTAAACATCATGATGGGTGAGTAAGCCTTTCGACCAAAGTCGACACAATAATGTTTCTCTAACTCATCATAGATAAAACTAAAATCACAGAGTTCCGTTAGCTGCCGTAAAAAATGATTTTTGGGAACAACAATATCATACAGGGGAGAATAGGAACTAAGATCTAACTGAATTTGATTATCAAGCATAGGAATCACCTCGACTCTAGTATAGCAAAAAAAGCCATCAAGTTGATGACTTTTTCAGTGGGTTCGGTTTTATATGGCTTCTTTTTTTGCAAGATTTTACGAATAGATAGTTGAGGAGGAAATTATGTATCAAATTGAATTTAAAGAAGAGGCTATTCTACCTAGAGAACGTTTAGTAGAAGTTGGAGCTGAGCGTCTCAGTAATCAGGAATTACTAGCAATTTTTATTAGAACTGGGACAAAAAAAGAACCTGTTTCTATTCTCTCCAATAAATTATTGAATCGTTTGGAGAGTTTAGCGGCTCTAAGAGAATTATCAATTGAAGAATTGCAAAGTTTGACTGGAATTGGGCGCGTTAAGGCGATTGAAATTAAGGCTATGATTGAACTTGGAAAACGTATCAATCAATCAGAGCTACTCTTAAATGAGAGAATTTTGGGAAGTGAGAAGTTGGGACGTAAGATGATTCATGAAATTGGGCATAAGAAGCAGGAGCATCTAGTTGCACTTTATCTTAATACACAGAACCAGATTATCAGTCAAAAAACAATTTTTATCGGGAGTGTTAATCGTAGCATTGCAGAACCACGTGAAATTTTGCATTACGCAGTAAAATGTATGGCAACATCGATTATCATCGTTCATAACCACCCGTCGGGTTCAGTACAACCGAGTAGGAATGATTTGCTATTTACGGAGAATTTAAAAGAGTCCTGCGAAAAGCTAGGACTGGTATTATTAGATCATTTAATTGTTGGAAATAAGGATTACTATTCTTTTAGAGAAGAAAGTGAGTTATTTTAAAGTTTATTGACAATATAGTGGAAGAGGTCTTTTTCAATCTCACGTTTACCGTAGAGTAGTTCAGGATGCCATTGAACCCCTAAAAATTTAGTTGGGTAGGCTGAATGAACTGCTTCAATAATCTGTTGATTATCTGATAGTGCAATGATTTCTAAGTCAGGTGCTAAGTCTTTGATAGCCTGACGGTGAAATGAGTTTACACTCGGAGCGGACTTATATATATCGTAAAGTGGACTATTTTGAGTCAGTTGAATCGTTTGACTGACTTCTTGTCCGTCTATGTCTTGCCAGATTGATGAAGGCTACCACCTTGAGCTACATTGTAGAGCTGTAGACCTCGGCAGATACCGAAGATAGGTTTCTGATTTTCTTGGGCAGCTCTTATGAGGGCTAATTCAAACTCGTCACGCTTTGGTAGATAATTATCGCTGTCAATAGTCCTTTCTTCGTGATAGTAACTTGGCTGGACATTTTGTCCTCCTGTTAGGATGAGTTTATCAATAAGATGGATATAATATTTTGCCAAATCAGGCTCTGTAACAGGAAGGATGAGTGGGAGCCCGCCAGCATCTTCAATAGCTTGTACGAGGCAAGTCTGGGTATAAGAAAGCAGGGGTTCTGTATGATCCCCTGTTTTATAGTACGACGGGCATGTCGTACATCTGAGGTGAAAGTCCTCCGTGGGCACCCGCTACCGGTGAACCCTATAGCGACTCCCAAGTCTGACTATCGTGAGGTAGCGGGGAGAGGAAGGGATAGCGAAATCGTGGCACTACGAACAGAAACGTGATACAAAGGCGTATATAGCGGATAAGGTGGCTATGAACACCAAAGTCCAAAAAGGTAGTCGTAACCTATCTGCGTAAATCACGAGTGTAATTGAATTCGAACTAAGGTCAGTGTGAAAAAGATAATTCCTCCTAGAGTCACTGGACTCTTCGTCGGAATTCCTATTTTCACTTAGACCTTTTAACGTCCTCATATCTTGTGTAAACGAGGAAAGATGTACGACTTATCCCGTGAGGTCTCATGGGCGTCAAAAAGACGTAGTAACAACGAATCATGAGAAGTACCCTCGCCTATTGTTGTCTTCAACTCATTCTTCGTTGGACAACAATGGCTGGGGCAGGCTCTCAGCCGAAGCCATAGTAGTGATGAAATTTCTGTAATAGAAACGGAGCGAAGGGCTGAATATTTCAACAGTCACGTAATGACTAGAAGAAAGTTCATCATTATAAGATATCCTACAGACACCGAAACAAGAAAGGAGTACGCACATGTCACAGTTACTAGATAATATCCTATCACGTTCAAATATGTTGGATGCTTACAATCAAGTTAGAGCCAA
>NZ_ALMY01000052.1 GCF_000440115.1 Streptococcus suis YS56
CTAAAACATCAAGATAGCGTCTCACCTTTTCGCTATCTTGTTCTTTATAGGTTGTGGTCTTTTTTTAAAGTGATATTCACTTTTTTAGGGCTGCCCAAACAGATGGAATACTGCAGTTAAAATGCTCTGCATTTTCCCTTAAGAAAGCATCTGGATGTTCCTTGACATAGGCTTTCAAGCGGTCATGCGGAAGTTTGCGAGGACTACGAGCTCGTGGTTTACGATTCAGATGTCCTTCATTTTTCAGCTGTGTCTCCCAACGGTACAAGGTATCGGTTCCAATACCAAATAGGTCACAGGTTTCCTTTTTTGTGTGTCCTGATTGGACATAGGCAATAACGCGTTTTCTAAAATCAATTCCGTAAGTCATAAGTCTATTTTATCATATATTAAATAAAAACTAAACAACTATAACAGTTATCCCTGATGACATAAAACATTGCGGACTCTTCTTGGTATTGACGATATTCTGCCTCAGTATGAAATTCCTCTGAGTAGATACCAACGTTATTCTTTAAGAGGCCATGCATTGAATATTCCCAAAAATAATCCCTAGTAAGGGCCATATCATCTATCTGGTCGAATGGTGAATTTGCAAACAAAAACGCCTTCGCTGCCTCAATTTTGTTAAACGCATTAATGACTCGTAAAAAGGATTTTCGACCCACATCAAACTGCACTTGATTTCCGCAAATAAAGCCAGCATATCTAGTATAGGGATGCATATTAGGTTTGCCTTCTCCTAGCTTGAGATAGTTCATCAACATCCTATATCGGCCCATATCTACCGGTCTATTGTCATTATTTTCCCAATTGGGATTTATCCCTAACCCCTGCAATTCATGTCCATTTTGGCGCAAATAATATTGAATATTCGCTAGATATTCTTTATGGGCTCTTCTACACTACCAATATTTTTTGCTTTTGCGAATGCAAATTCTAGTGTATTATACGTGACTTCAAATAGTATGAGGTCTCCCGACTCGTGCTGGAGTTCTATCGGATTTCCTCTATCATCTCTTTTGATGATTGTAAATCCATTTTGATTAGAAATGTGTCGCATCATATCTGTAGCGACTTGAATAGAAGTTGCTTTCCCTGAGATATTAACTATCGGATATTCTAATTCTACACCTATAAACAATTCTGGCTTTTCTTTAATGTTAGCAAAATAGTATTCTTCAAAACAATTGCCTATGGATATTCTATCTTCTCTATTCATTTTATAAGTATATCAAAATTTTTGAGTAAAATAAAAACGCCTGCTTACGAAATTATTCTATCTTAGAGTAATTTCGTAAACAAGCGTCCAATCAACATGATGAGTGTTACCGCTGAGACAAGCTCAGCGGTAGACCAGAGCTAGACTAAGAATCAGAATAGGATTCCATCATCATAACACTCAACAAAATTGATGATCTTATACAAGTTCAATAATTGCCATTGGTGCAGCATCGCCACGACGTGGTTCAGTTTTGAGGATACGAGTATATCCACCATTACGTTCTGCATAACGAGGTGCAATTTCAGAGAACAATTTTTGAAGTGCTGTAGTAGAAGTGTACTTATCAGTTGCTTCATCATAGTTTTCAGATGCAATTTCGTTACGAACAAATGCTGCTGCTTGACGACGTGCGTGCAAATCACCACGTTTACCAAGTGTGATCATTTTTTCAACTGTTTTACGGATTTCTTTAGCACGAGCTTCAGTTGTAACGATTGATTCGTTGATCAAAAGGTCAGTTGTCAAATCGCGCAACATTGCTTTACGTTGTGAGCTAGTGCGTCCTAGTTTACGGTATGCCATGATTCCCTCCTATATTATTTATCTTTTTTCAATCCTAGACCAAGATCAGTCAATTTAACTTTAACTTCTTCAAGACTCTTGCGACCAAGATTGCGCACTTTCATCATTTCTGGCTCAGTTTTCTCTGTCAAGTCGAATACAGTGTTAATGCCTGCACGTTTCAGACAGTTATATGAGCGAACAGATAGATCCAATTCTTCAATCGTACGATCAAGCATACGATCATCTGAAGCCACTTCAGCTTCTTTCATCACTTCTGCAGATTTTGCAACTTCAGTCAAGTCAGTGAAGAGACCTAAGTGCTCCATCAAAATGCGTGCAGAAAGACCTAAAGCATCTTCTGGAATAATGGTGCCATTTGTGTTGATTTCAAGTGTTAATTTGTCAAAACCATCGTTGCTACCAACTCGAGCTGGTTCAACTTGATAATTGACTTTCTTCACTGGCGTATAGATAGAATCTACAGCAAGTGTTCCCACTGGTGCATCATCTTTCTTATTACCCTCAGCTGGTACATAACCACGACCTGAATTGACAGTCAAAACAGCTTTAAAAGTGGCACCATCAGCAATGGTAAAGAGATAATGGTCAGGGTTTACAATTTCAATGTCACTATCTGTAAGAATGTCTCCTGCTGTTACTTCAGCTGGACCTACTACATCAAGTTCAATTTTCTTTTCGTCTTCGACATAAGATTTTACAGCAATGCCTTTGATGTTAAGAATAATTTGCATAACATCTTCACGAACACCTGGAACTGTGTCGAATTCGTGGAGTACACCATCAATTTTAATTGATGTTACTGCAGCACCTGGAAGTGAGGCAAGAAGTACACGACGAAGAGAGTTACCAAGAGTTGTACCGTAACCACGTTCTAATGGTTCGATCACAAATCTGCCGTAATCTTTATTTTCATCAATTTTTGTTATTGTTGGTTTTTCAAACTCAATCATTTCTTACTCCCTCTTAAACGAAAAGCTGTGTATGGAATGTATGATTATACACGGCGACGTTTTGGAGGACGAGCACCATTGTGTGGTACAGGAGTCACATCACGAATTGCTGTTACTTCAAGACCAGCGGCAGCAAGAGCGCGGATAGCAGACTCACGACCTGAACCTGGGCCTTTAACGGTAACTTCAACTGTTTTAAGACCGTGTTCTTGTGCAGATTTAGCAGCTGCTTCTGAAGCCATTTGAGCTGCGAATGGTGTAGATTTACGAGAACCTTTGAAACCAAGAGCACCAGCTGATGACCAAGCAATAGCGTTACCATGCACATCAGTAATCATAACAATAGTGTTATTAAATGTAGCGTGAATATGAGCAATACCAGATTCGATATTCTTTTTCACACGACGTTTACGTGTTGGTTTAGCCAATTTTTCTACCTCCTATATTATTTTTTCTTACCTGCAATCGCAACAGCTTTACCTTTACGAGTGCGGGCATTGTTTTTAGTGTTTTGTCCACGGACAGGAAGTCCACGACGGTGACGGATACCACGGTATGAACCGATTTCCATCAAACGTTTGATGTTCAAGTTAACTTCACGACGGAGGTCACCTTCAACTTTGATTGCATCAACTTCACGACGAATAGCATCTTCTTGATCTGATGTCAAATCTTTCACGCGTACATCTTCTGAAATACCTGCAGCTGCAAGAATTTTTTTAGATGTTGCAAGACCGATACCATAAACATAAGTTAATGAAATAACTACACGTTTGTCATTTGGAATGTCAACTCCAGCAATACGAGCCATGTTTTCTCCTTTCTATTTCTTAACCTTGACGTTGCTTGTGTTTAGGGTTTGCTGGGCAAATCACCATAACACGACCATTACGACGAATAACTTTGCAGTATTCGCAAATTGGTTTGACCGATGGTCTTACTTTCATGTTTAATCCCTCCAAGTATTTCGACTATTTAAAGCGGTATGTGATACGTCCACGTGTCAAGTCGTATGGACTAAGCTCAACAGTTACGCGGTCACCGACCAAAATACGAATGTAGTTTTTACGGATTTTACCTGAAACAGTTGCAAGGACTTGGTGTCCGTTCTCCAACTCAACAGTAAACATAGCATTTGGCATTGTATCGACTACTTTGCCTTCAATTTCAATCACATCTTCTTTTGCCATGCAAAAGTAACCCCTCTCTAAATATCGATTTGATGTCCTCTGAACACAGAGGTAACAATTATAAGTCAGACTAGGCTATTTTATCATCTTTGTATAAAAAATGCAAGCCAAATCTATTAGTTTATTGCAATTTTGATAGTACTGTATCAATTGCTTGGAAAACAAGGTCAATGTCTTGGTCACCTTCAATATCATGGACCAGCCCTTTTGCACGATAATGATCAATGATTGGCTGTCCTTGTGCGATATTGACCTCTAAACGACGTTTGACAGATTCTGGCTTGTCATCTTCACGTTGATAGAAGTCTTCCTCTTTGTAGTCTCCAACAGGTGGATTGAATACTTTGTGGAAAGTCTCTCCGGTTTCTTTATGAATAATACGACCGCTGAGACGCTCTACCAATTTTGAAGGATCAATCTCAATATTGATAACACCTTGCAACTCAATTCCTAAGTCAGCCAAATTTTCATCCAAGGCATGAGCTTGTTCAATCGTACGAGGATAGCCATCTAGCAAAAAGCCTTTTTCCTTGATGTCGTCCTGAACCAACCGTTCTTTGACAATGCCATTAGTAACTTCATCGGGAACGAGGTCCCCCTTATCGATGTACGACTTGGCAAGAATACCCATTTCAGTCTGATTGACCATTGCTGCACGGAACATATCTCCTGTTGAAATATGAGCAACATTGAATTTCTCAACAATCTTGGCCGCTTGTGTCCCTTTACCAGCACCTGGTAAACCCATAATTAAAAGATTCATGACAAACTCCTTATTTTGTTTTCACATAAATTTGCCATTATTGACAAACTTATCTAAAAACAAAATAGAAGGTTGACTAGGTCAACCTATATTCTATTCTGTAATTTCTAAGAAACCTACATATTTTCTCTTAAGAAGGTAGCCTTCTAATTGCTTGATGCCTTCGATACTTGTAGAGATTACGATAATCAAACTTGTACCAAGGAACGCAATGCTTGAAGAAAGCCCAAAGAGATTTTGCGCAAGGATAGGCAACAAAGCTACAAAACTCAAGAAGAGTGCACCGATTACTGCCAATCTTGTCAATAATTTTGACAAAAACTGTTCAGTGCCATTACCAGGACGAACTCCATGGATATAGGCTGCACTTTTCTGAAGGCTTTCTGCAGTCTTCTCAGGATTTACTTGAACAAAGGTGTAGAAGAACGTAAAGGCAATAATTAAACCTGCATATACAATCATACCTTTAGCAGTTGAATAATCAAAGTATTCCTGAACCGTCAATAACCACCCGGCACTCTTATTTTGACTTGCGAAATATTGAATCAAAGAAGTTGGAACTGCAGTGATTGAGCCTGCAAAGATTACGGGAATAACTCCTGCTGGATTCAATTTCAACGGTAAATATGAGCTAGAAGGTGCTCCTTGTGCACGTTTTGTATATTGAATTGGTAATTTATATTCTGCTTGTTGTACAAAAGTTGTAAAATACACAACAAAGAATATTAATACGACGAGTGCAGCAACAAAGATTGCTGACTCCCCCAAACGACTTGATTCAATATTAACAAAGCGATCAATGTAAATCTCGTGAAAAGTCCCTGGTAGTGATGAAATGATACCCGCAAAGATGATCATTGATGTACCATTACCATAGCCCTTTTCAGAAATTTGTTCCCCCAACCAGGTTACAATAATCGAACCTGTTGTCAAAATTGATCCAATCAACAAATATGTTTGCCAATTTAATGGCATATTGGTCAATTTTGCACCAGACAAGGCATTAAAGCCTGCTGTAATACCAATAGATTGAACAAATGCCAGTACCAAAGAAATGTAGCGTGTTGCCTGATTCAGTTTACGACGACCAACTTCACCTTGCTTACCCCATTCAACAAATTTAGGTAAAATATCCATTTGCAAAAGTTGAACAATGATGGAAGCTGTAATATAAGGACTAACCCCTAGTGCGAAAACTGAGAAATTACGCATAGCATTTCCCGAAACCAAGCTCAACATGTTCAAAAATGGAACATTTGACAAGGCTTCAAGACTCTTTGCGTTTACTCCTGGTACTGTAATGTGGGTTCCTACGCGGAAGACAAAAAGGATAAAGATAGTAAATAGAATTTTACTACGTACCAATTTTACCTTTAAGGCATCTTTTAAAAGTTTAAAAAACATAGGCTGTCACCTCTTAGATGACTTCTACTGAGCCACCTTTAGAAGTGATTGCTTCTTCAGCTGATTTAGAGAATTTAGCAGCTTTAACTGTCAATTTCTTCGTCAATTCACCGTTACCAAGAATTTTAATTCCTGATTTTTCAGCTTTAACGATTCCAGCTTCGATAAGCACAACTGGTGTTACTTCTGCACCATCTTCAAAAGCGTTCAATTGATCAAGGTTAACGATTGCGTACTCTTTAGCGTTGATATTTGTAAATCCACGTTTTGGAAGACGACGGAACAATGGAGTTTGTCCACCTTCAAAACCTGGGCGAACACCGCCACCGCTACGAGCTTTTTGACCTTTTTGACCACGGCCAGATGTTTTACCGTTACCTGATGATGTACCACGACCTACACGGTTGCGGACTTTACGAGAACCTGTAGCAGGTTGCAATTCATGAAGTTTCATTATTATTTCTCCTCTTTTATATGCTAGCGCCTGTGAAGTACAAGAGTCTTCCTCCACAAACTCGCTATATGTAAATATGTAAAATGGACTAGAAGTCGCAAAGATTTCTCTATGCGACTTAGTCTATTTGTTAGATTATTTAACTTCTTCTACAGTTACCAAGTGAGAGATAGCGTTAACCATTCCAAGAATAGCTGGGTTATCTTCTTTAACAACTGAAGAGTTCAATTTACCAAGTCCAAGTGCAACAACTGTTTTACGTTGTTCTGGTTTGCGACCGATTGGAGACTTAGTCAAAGTGATTTTAATTTGAGCCATGAGTATCTCCTTTCTTATGCTAAATCAGAAACTGAGATGCCACGAAGTGCAGCCACTTCTTCAGCACGTTTCAATTGTTTCAAACCTTCAACTGTTGCGCGAACGATGTTGATTGGTGTGTTTGAACCAAGTGACTTAGAAGTCACATCTGCAATACCTGCCAATTCGATTACGGCACGAGTTGCACCACCGGCAGCAACCCCAGAACCTTCTGAAGCAGGTTTCAACAATACACGAGCGCCGCCAAATTCTGAGCGAACTTCGTGAGGGATTGTTGTACCAACCATTGGTACTTCAATCATGTTTTTCTTAGCAGATTCAACTGCTTTACGGATAGCTTCTGGTACTTCTTGAGCTTTACCAGTACCGAAACCCACGCGACCGTTACGGTCACCAACAACCACAAGAGCTGCAAAACGAAGACGACGTCCACCTTTAACAACTTTTGTAACACGGTTGATGGCTACTACGCGTTCTTCAATTTCAACTGCGTTATCTTTGAATGCCATTTCTTAGTGTCCTCCCTATTAGAATTTCAATCCGTTTTCACGAGCTGATTCAGCCAAAGCTTTCACACGTCCGTGATAGAGATATCCACCGCGGTCAAAGACCACTTCAGAAATACCTTTAGCTACCGCGCGTTCAGCAACGAGTTTACCTACAACAACAGCTTGTTCTGTCTTAGTACCTTTTGAAACTTCTTTATCAAGAGTAGAAGCGCTTGCGAGCGTTACACCCGCTACGTCATCAATCACTTGAGCGTAGATGCCTGTATTAGAACGGAAAATGTTCAAACGTGGGCGAGCAGCAGTTCCAGAGATTTTACCGCGAACGCGACGGTGGCGTTTTTGGCGGATTTTGTTTTTATCTGGTTTTGAAATCACAATATTCACCTCTTAATGTATGATTCTGTTTCTTACGAAACAATTTGAGAAATAGTCAGCCAGGTGGCTAAGCCACCTCAGCAAGCTATTATTTACCTGTTTTACCTTCTTTACGGCGAACGAATTCACCAACGTAGCGGATACCTTTACCTTTGTATGGCTCAGGAGCACGAAGGCTACGGATGTAAGCTGCTGTTTGACCAACAACTTCTTTGTTGATACCAGACACGACGATTTGTGTTGGTGTTGGAACTTCAAATGTGATACCTTCTGGTGCAACCACTTCGTCTGGATGTGATTTACCAACAGCAAGTGTCAATTTGTTACCAGCTAATTGAGCACGGTAACCGACACCACGCATTTCAAGTTCTTTTTTGAAGCCTTCAGAAACACCAACAACCATGTTGTTGAGGTTAGCACGGCTAGTACCGTGAATAGTCTTCATTTCTTTTGAATCGTTTGGACGGTGAAGAGTAACTTCTGTGCCTTCCACACGGATTTCAATAGCAGTTGGGAATTCACGAGTCAATTCCCCTTTAGGTCCTTTTACAGTTACCACGCCGTTGTTTTGAGCAAGCTCAACACCAGCAGGCAATGTAATTACTTTATTACCAATACGTGACATATTTTTTAATTCTCCTGTTAAATTATCAAGCCGTCTAGCGACTAGTTTTCACGGGGTGAACAAGATACAAAGCCGTTAAGCAACTCGAAGAAAAATAGGAAACTCGACTGCTGATGCTTGAGCATCTAAGGAGAGTTTATCTTTTTTCAAAGAGTTGTAGGCGTGTTCAATTAGTGAATCTTGTTCTAGTTTGGTTTCATAATACCTTCAAATCAGATTATTAGATTTGAACCCGAGCTGTGACCTGTGTGAAAAAGATAAATCAAACTTGAATGCAAGTATTCTTCGTTTGATTTCCTATTTTCACTTGGGTCACTACGCTCTTGGTATCATCCAATTACCAAACGTATGCGATAACCTCACCACCAACGTTCTTTTGACGAGCTTGTTTGTCAGTCAAAAGACCTTCTGATGTTGAGATGATTGCGATACCAAGTCCGTTAAGAACTTTTGGAATATCTTCACGTTTTGAGTAAACACGAAGACCTGGTTTTGAAACGCGTTTCAAGTTAGTGATAACTTTTTCACCGTTTGGTCCGTATTTCAAGAATACGCGGATGATGCCTTGTTTGTCATCTTCGATGAATTCAACGTTTTTTACAAAACCTTCGTTTTTAAGGATTGTAGCAATACCTTTTTTGATATTTGATGCAGGTACTTCAAGCACTTCGTGTTTTGCTTGGTTAGCGTTACGAATACGTGTCAAAAAATCTGCAATTGGGTCAGTCATAACCATTTGTTGTTTCTCCTCTTACTAGCAGTTTGATTGAATCACTTGCTAGTTAATTCATGATACAAAGGGCGCTAAAAGCCAAAGTGAAAATAGAAAACTTGACGAAGAAACCTCGTTTCTAGGAAAGTTTGCACCTAATGGTAGCCACATTCGTAATTCAGCCAAGGCTGAAACGACTGCGTCTCTTTTTTCACACAGGCTTTCGCCCGTGTTCAAATTGACAAGCAAACTTTGTATCGGGTTTATTTATACAATTGAGTTCGAGCTACAACCTTAGCAAAGAAGATAGATTTTTCTAGAAGTGGACTTCGTCGTCAAATCTCCTATCTTTGCGTTGGTTGCTAAACGCTCTCACATCTTATCTTACCAAGAAGCTTTTGTTACGCCAGGAATTTGTCCAAGGTAAGCCAAGTCGCGGAAGCATACACGGCACAATTTGAATTTGCGGTAAACTGAGTGTGGACGTCCACATTTTTCACAGCGTGTGTAAGCTTGTGTAGAGAACTTAGCTGGGCGTTTGTTCTTAGCGATCATTGATTTTTTAGCCATTTATTCTCTCCCTCTTATTTTGCAAACGGCATACCAAGGCCAGTAAGCAATGCACGTGATTCTTCGTCAGTGTTAGCAGTTGTAACGATAACGATATCCATACCGCGAGTCTTATCAACATCGTCGAAGTTGATTTCTGGGAAGATCAATTGCTCTTTCACACCAAGTGTGTAGTTACCACGTCCGTCAAATGACTTAGTTGGTACACCGTGGAAGTCACGTACACGTGGAAGTGAAACTGTAACCAATTTGTCCAAGAACTCATACATACGTTCGCCACGAAGAGTTACTTTCGCACCGATCGCAACACCCTCACGAAGACGGAAGCCGGCGATTGATTTCTTAGCTTTAGTGATAAGTGGTTTTTGACCTGAGATCAAAGCCAATTCTTGAGCAGCTTTCTCAAGGTTTTTAGCGTTAGAAACAGCGTCACCAACACCCATGTTCAAAACGATCTTATCAACTTTTGGCACAGCCATAACTGAAGAATAGTTAAACTGTTCAGTCAAAGCAGGAACTACTTCATTAAGATATTTTTCTTTTAAACGATTTGCCATTATACTTCTCCTTTCCTTCGTGATTAATCAAGCACTTCGCCTGATTTTTTGTTGTAGCGAACTTTTTTGCCGTCTACAAACTTGTAACCAACGCGTCCTGCAACACCATTTTTGTCAAGAACTTGAACGTTTGACACATGGATTGGAGCTTCTTTTTCAACGATAGCGCCTTGAGGGTTTTCGCTATTTGGTTTTTGGTGTTTCTTAACGATGTTAACACCTTCAACAATAACTTTGTTTACTTTTGGAAGTGCTGTTACGACAACTGCTTCAACGCCTTTGTCTTTACCAGCGATTACGCGAACTTTATCGCCTTTTTTTACAAACATTTGATTTCTCCTATAATTTCTTACGCCCTAACGGGCACCCTGTTACTCTGGTGAGATAACAGGGGACTTAGTTTGTTAGATTAAAGTACTTCTGGTGCCAATGAAACGATTTTCATGAAACCGCCATCACGCAATTCGCGCGCCACTGGGCCAAAGATACGAGTTCCGCGAGGGTTTTTGTCTTCACGGATGATAACTGCAGCATTCTCATCGAATTTGATGTATGAACCATCAGCACGACGAGCACCTGTCTTAGTACGAACGATAACGGCTTTAACAACGTCACCTTTTTTAACCGCACCACCAGGAGTAGCTTGTTTTACTGAAGCAACGATGATGTCGCCGATGTTCGCGAATTTACGTCCTGAACCACCAAGAACTTTGATTGTCAAGATTTCACGTGCGCCACTGTTGTCAGCAACTTTCAAACGAGTTTCTGTTTGAATCATGTCAATTTTCTCCTTTCAGGTTGATTAAATGATAACTGCCTCTTCCACAACTTCTACAAGACGGAAACGTTTTGTAGCTGAAAGTGGGCGAGTTTCCATGATACGAACGATATCGCCTTCTTTAGCAACATTGTTTTCATCATGAGCTTTGTACTTTTTAGAGTAGTTAATACGTTTACCATAGACTGGGTGGTTACGTTTAGTTTCAACTACAACTGTGATTGTTTTGTCCATTTTGTCAGATACTACGCGTCCAACAAGAACTTTACGATTATTGCGTTCCATTGAAATTCTCCTTTCCCAATCTATTATTTAGTTTCAGATTGCACAGTTTTGATACGTGCAATTTGTTTCTTCACTTCGTTCAAACGAGCAGTTTGCTCAAGTTGACCAGCAGCAGCTTGGAAACGAAGTTCGAAGAGTTCTTTCTTCAATTCGTTTTCTTTCTTAGCAAGTTCTTCTTGAGAAAGGCCACGAAGTTCTTTTACAAAATCTTTAATTTCTTGAAGTTTCATGTCTTCTCCTTATTCTGCTTCACGTTTTACGAATTTAACTTTAACTGGCAATTTGTGACCAGCAAGGCGGAATGCTTCGCGTGCAATTTCTTCAGAAACGCCAGCTACTTCAAACATAACCTTACCGCGTTTAACTGGAGCTACCCAACCTTCAGGAGCACCTTTACCAGAACCCATACGTACACCGATAGCTTTAGCAGTGTATGATTTGTGTGGGAAGATTTTGATCCAAACTTTACCACCACGTTTCATGTAACGCGTCATAGCGATACGGGCAGCTTCGATTTGGCGGTTTGTAATCCATGAGCTAGTAGTTGCTTGAAGACCGTATTGACCAAAGTCTACTTGTTTTCCACCTTTAGCTTCACCGCGCATTTTTCCACGGAATTCACGACGGTGTTTTACACGTTTAGGTACTAACATTTGTTATTTACCTCCTTTAGTGTTTTTACGAGCTGGAAGAACTTCACCACGGTAGATCCATACTTTAACACCAAGTTTACCGTAAGTTGTCAAAGCTTCTTCCCAAGCGTAGTCGATATCCGCACGAAGTGTATGAAGAGGAACAGTTCCTTCTGAGTAGCCTTCTGCACGGGCAATATCAGCACCGTTCAAACGACCTGAAACTTGTGTTTTGATACCTTTTGCACCAGCGCGCATTGCACGTTGGATAGCCTGTTTTTGAGCACGGCGGAATGCCACACGTTGCTCCAATTGACGAGCGATTGACTCACCAACAAGGTGTGCATCCAAATCAGGTTGTTTGATTTCGATGATGTTGATGTGTACTTGTTTACCAGTCAATTTGTTCAATTGAGCACGAAGTGCATCAACGTTGCTACCAGCTTTACCGATAACCATACCTGGCTTAGCAGTGTGGATAGAAACGATTACTTTGTTTACAGCACGTTCGATTTCGATTGTTGATGTTGACGCATCAGCCAATTCTTTTTTGATAAAGTTGCGGATTGCAAGATCTTCATGAAGGTAATCCGCGTATTCTTTTTCAGCATACCATTTAGCATCCCAATCACGGATGATGCCAACACGCATACCAATTGGATGTACTTTTTGACCCACGTTTTTACCTCCTTATTTCTCTGCCACAACTACAGTGATGTGAGCTGTGCGTTTGTTGATTGGTGAAGCAGAGCCTTTCGCACGTGGACGGAAACGTTTCAACGTTGGTCCTTCGTTTGCGAATGCTTCGCTGACTACCAAGTTAGCTTTCTCCAAACCAAAGTTGTTTTCAGCGTTAGCGATTGCTGAGTTCAAAACTCCCTCGATAATGCCTGCAGCTTTGTTTGGTGTGAATTTCAAGATTGCGATTGCGTCTGCTACGCTTTTGCCACGGATGTTATCCAAGACAAGACGTGATTTACGAGGTGAAACACGTACTGTGCGAGCAGTTGCTTTAGCTGAAGTAATTTCTGCCATTGTGTTTTCCTCCTAAATTATTTACGACGAGTTTTCTTGTCGTCAGCAGCATGACCTTTGTAAGTACGAGTTGGTGCAAATTCACCAAGTTTGTGACCTACCATGTCTTCTTGAATGTATACAGGTACGTGTTTACGTCCATCGTAAACTGCGATTGTATAACCGATGAAACTTGGGAAGATCGTTGAACGACGTGACCAAGTTTTAATTACTTTTTTCTTTTCGTCGTTTGCTTGAGCTTCAACTTTTTTCATCAAATGCTCATCGACGAAAGGTCCTTTTTTAAGACTACGTCCCATTTTAGTGTGTTCTCCTTTAAAATATGTACCACAGCGGCTTGTCCGCAAAATAGCGGACTACCGAGTTGGCGGATGATATAGAATGCTAAGCAACTAAGAATAGATTATTTTTGGTTGCGACGACGAACGATAAGTTTGTCAGATTTAGCTTTCTTGTTACGAGTTTTCAAACCAAGAGCTGGTTTACCCCATGGTGTAGATGGTGCTTTACGACCAACTGGTGCTTTACCTTCACCACCACCGTGTGGGTGATCGTTAGGGTTCATTACAGAACCGCGAACTGTTGGACGGATACCTTTCCAACGGCTACGACCTGCTTTACCAAGGTTAACAAGGCCATGTTGTTCGTTACCTACAGTACCAACAGTAGCACGGCAAGTACCAAGGATCATACGAACTTCACCTGATTGAAGGCGAACAAGAACGTATTTACCTTCTTGACCAAGAACCTGTGCAGATGCACCAGCAGCACGAACCAACTCACCACCGCGACCTGGTTTCAACTCGATGTTGTGAACAACAGTACCGACTGGGATGTTTGCAAGTGGAAGTGCGTTACCAACTTTGATATCTGCTTCTGGGCCTGAAACGATGCGTTGACCAACTTCAAGACCTTTAGGAGCAATGATGTAAGCTTTAACACCGTCTGTGTAGTGTACAAGAGCGATGTTTGCTGAACGGTTTGGATCGTACTCGATAGTTTTAACGATTGCTTCAACGCCATCTTTGTTACGTTTGAAGTCTACCAAACGGTAGAAACGTTTGTGACCGCCACCTTGGTGACGAACAGTGATGCGACCGTTGTTGTTACGACCAGCTTTGCTCTTCAAAGCAACAAGCAAGCTTTTTTCTGGAGTGCTTGTTGTGATTTCAGCGAAGTCCAAAGAAGTCATGTTACGACGGCCATTTGTCGTTGGTTTATAAACTTTAATACCCACGTTAATTCCTCCTTTGATTATTCAGCGTCAGCTGTAGCGAACAATTCGATCGCTTTTGAATCAGCAGCCAATGTGATGATTGCTTTTTTCACTTTGTTTGTGCGACCTACATAACGACCTACGCGTTTTGTTTTAGGTTTCACGTTGATTGTGTTAACATTTGCAACTTTAACACCCTCAAATGCAGCTTCAACAGCTTGCTTGATCAAGAGTTTGTGTGCACGAGTGTCAACTTCAAATACATACTTGCCTGCTTCGAGTTGGCCCATTGAGCTTTCTGTGATGACAGGTTTTTTGATAACATCATACAAATTCATTATGCAAGAACCTCCTCAATTTTAGAGATAGCTGCTTGAGTTACAAGAAGTTTGTCTGCATTTGCGATGTCAAGTACGCTTGCAGTTGTTGCAGTTGCAACTTTAACTCCTGGGATGTTACGAGCAGAAAGAGCTGCGAATTCGTTGCCTTCTTCAAGAATAACAAGGACTTTAGAATCAATGCTCAATGCTGCAAGTACTTTTGCAAATTCAGCAGTTTTTGGAGCTGTGAATTCAAGTGAGTTAACAGCTACAAATTTGTTTTCAGCAACTTTTTCTGAGTAAACAGATTTAAGTGCCAAGCGACGAACTTTTTGTGGAAGTTTGTACGCGTATGAACGCGGAGTTGGTCCGAAGACTACACCACCGCCACGCCATTGTGGTGAACGGATAGAACCTTGACGAGCACGTCCAGTTCCTTTTTGACGCCATGGTTTGCGTCCGCCACCTGAGACTGCTGAACGGTTTTTAACTGCGTGAGTACCTTGACGAAGGCTAGCACGTTGGCTGATAATCACATCAAATACAACTGCTTGGTTTGGCTCGATACCAAAAATCGCATCGTTAAGAACTACTTCACCAGCTTGTTTACCAGTTTGGTCAAATAATGTTACGTTTGCCATTTCGACTGATTTCCCCTTTCCTTATTATTTACCAGCTTTAACTGCTGACTTGATAGTGATAAGAGATTTCTTAGCACCTGGTACGTTACCTTTGATAAGGATAACGTTCTTTTCTGGAACAACTTGTACAACTTCAAGGTTTTGAATTGTTACACGGTTGCCACCCATGCGACCTGCAAGGTTTTTACCTTTGAATACACGGTTAGGTGCAACAGGACCCATAGAACCTGGACGACGGTGGTAACGAGAACCGTGAGCCATAGGACCACGTGATTGACCATGGCGTTTGATAACACCTTGGAAACCTTTACCTTTAGAGGTACCCGTTACATCAACAACATCGCCAGCTGCGAAAGTTTCAACTGTAATTTCTTGTCCAACTTCCAAGCCTTCAATGTTTTTGAATTCACGAATGAAGCGCTTAGGAGCTGTGTTAGCTTTAGCTACATGGCCTTTGGCAGGTTTGTTGCTCAATACTTCACGTTTGTCATCAAAACCAACTTGAACTGCTGCATAACCATCAGTTTCAACTGTTTTCACTTGAAGAACAACGTTTGGAGTTGCTTCGATGACAGTAACAGGGATAAATTCACCAGATTCAGTGAAGATTTGAGTCATTCCCACTTTTTTCCCTAAGATTCCTTTTGTCATGAGAAAAATATTCCTTTTCTTATTTTGTATTAAAAAGTTTTTAACGAGCGTTTTTCATGCTCAAAATCAATTAAAGTTTGATTTCTACGTTTACACCACTTGGAAGATCCAATTTCATCAAAGCGTCAACTGTTTTTTGAGTTGGGTTGATGATGTCGATCAAACGTTTGTGTGTACGCATTTCGAACTGCTCACGAGAATCTTTATACTTGTGAGTCGCACGGATGATTGTGTAGAGGCTACGTTCTGTTGGAAGTGGAACTGGACCTGCTACTTGAGCACCTGTACGTGTTGCAGTTTCAACGATTTTTGCAGCTGCTGTATCAAGTGTACGGTGTTCGTACGCTTTCAAGCGGATGCGGATTTTTTTGTTTGCCATCTTTTTCTCCTTTTCGTCTATTTAACATAATAGGCTAGCTCCACAAGAAAACCAACACGAGTCGCGTGGCAATGCAACCGAGCGTGTCGCAACCTCTTGCATCAAAGCTATAGCCGTAATTTTTACGGCACTAGAACATTCTATCAGATTATATTTCTCATTGCAAGAGTTTTTACTTAAAAATTTAAAAAATCCCAAAACTTTTATTTCAGGATTCTTCATTACTTCTATCCATTATGTCTAATATGACCAAAATATTTTTATCAGCCAGTAGATGCCTCTCTAATTCCTCACTCAGCCTCTTACTTCTTTCTGTAAAACTATCTTTCATCTGGCCTCCCTTTTGATTTTCTGGCTCATGATTCATTTCTCCCCAGACTGTTTCACTCCACCGAACCTCAATTCGCTCTTTGATTTTCAACTCATGATAAAAAGGTCCAGTGGACCTTAATTCGCTTTCTTGTTTTCAGGCTCATGATAAAAAGGTCCACTGGACCTTTTTATTCCTCTTCCATAAAGCTGTTAAAGACTTCTTCAATCATATCCCACTCTGCTGTTGCGTCTTCTGGGATAGGTTGCAAATCGCCTTCTGTGCCATTCTCATTCTCAATGTATGAGTAAGCTTGGATTTCAACTTCTCCGTTCTCATCTTCTTCTGCACTTGCAGGAATCAAGAGAACATAGTTCTTACCAAACTCTTCTTGACCATCAATCGTCAATAAGATTTCAAAAAGTGTTTCGTTACCTTGGTCGTCTACCAAAGTAATCAATTCACGTTCGTCGTGGTTGTGGTCGTGTTCATGGTCATGATGATGTGCCATTAGAATCTCCTTTAAAATGTTCTATCTAAATAATTTTGTAAAATCAGCTGAGCTGCTAATTTATCAATAACTTTCTTGCGTTTTCCTCGGCTGATATCCGCTTGCTCAATCAGCATCCGTTCTGCTGCAACAGTTGTTAAACGTTCATCCTGATAATCAACTGGAAGTTTATAACGCTCAGTCAATAAATCACCGTAAGCTTGACTAGCTTCCACACGTGGACCACTAGTATTATTCATATTCTTCGGCAAGCCTACAACAAATTTATCAACCTTGTACTGTTCTACAAGTTCGGTCAAACGCTCCAGACCGAATTCGCCCTTTTCTTCATCGATTGGGATGATTTCCAACCCTTGGGCCGTGAAACCTAACGGATCTGAAATGGCTACACCAACTGTCTTGGAACCGACGTCTAATCCCATTATTCTCATTAGAGGTCAATCCCATTCCCTTTCAAATAGTAGCGCACCAATTCTTCAATGATTTCATCTCGTTCATGCTTACGAATCTGATTGCGGGCATCATTATAGCGAGGAATATAAGCAGGGTCCCCACTTAATACATAGCCAATGATTTGGTTAATCGGATTATAGCCCTTTTCCTCTAGCGAACGATAAACACTAGTCAATGTTTTGCTGATTTCTTGTTTATCTGTGTCATCTAGGCGAAAACGAACGGTTTCTTCGGTAAATCCCATACTTACACCTTCTTTCCCTATTTTTTACATTATATCACAAATTTTAATTATTCTCAAAAAATGCGCAAAAAGAACCCCAAAAGAGTCCTTTTGTACATCTTATAGAGCTGCTCTCATACGAGCTTGAGCATTTTCAACATTGCGCACTGCACGTGGCAAGAAAGCGCGTATATCATCTTCTTTATAGCCCACTTGAAGTCGTTTCTCGTCAATCAAGATTGGACTCTTCAAAATACGTGGGTTAGAGGTAATTAAATCAATGACCTCATTCACACTCAACTCTTCAATATCAAAGTCCAGACTCTTTGCATAACGGTTTTTTGACGATACGATACTTGCAATACCATTCTCTGTTTTTGTTAAGATGTTTAGGATTTCTTCCTTAGTAATGGCTTCCTTCGCAAGATTATGCTCATTATAAGATAATTGGTGAGCATTTAACCAATTTTTCGCTTTCTTACAAGAAGTACAACTAGATACAGTATAAATTTTAATCATGTAGTCACTCCTTTGCTACATTTTATTAAGCACATTATAGACTATTATATCATAAATTCCCTCGGTCTGCAGACCTATTTTTTAAAAAAACTTTAAATTTTGGGGTAAAAATTCGGTTTTTATTAGAAAAAAGCCTGGAATCTCCAGACTTTTTCGTGCTTATACTAAGCAACTTCGCACACACCTATAAAATATAGGTGGAAATAGTTCAATATTAAATCTATTTTGTTAGGAATTAATCTTCTAATTCAATACCGCCATCAAGATCTAGGATAACATCTTGGATCTCTTCCGCAGCAACTGGGGCTTGTTCGGTCACAACCTCTTCAACTCCATCTGCTTCAATCAAGCCATAATGAATACGAATCTTGCGGTCAATTTCATCAAAGATTGCTGGATTATCTGCTAAGAATTTCTTAGCATTTTCAGAACCTTGGCCAATTTTTTCTCCATTATATGAATACCAAGCACCTGCTTTTTGGATGATGCCGAGGTTGCTACCAATCTCAATCAATTCACCTGTGCGAGAAATTCCTTCACCGTACATGATTTCAACAACAGCTTCTTTAAATGGTGGCGCCACCTTGTTTTTCACAATCTTCACCTTGGTTTCCTTACCAACGTTTTGATCTTTCTTGTCGCCTGTTCCTTTGATTTGTGTGTTTCCACGAACATCCATACGGACAGATGCATAGAATTTAAGCGCACGTCCACCAGGTGTTGTTTCAGGGTTACCAAACATGACACCGACTTTTTCACGCAACTGGTTAATGAAAATGGCTACTGTTTTTGTCTTGTTGATGGATGCACCGAGTTTGCGCATGGCCTGACTCATCATACGAGCCTGCAAACCAACGTGGCTATCACCAATATCACCGTCAATTTCTGCACGTGGTACAAGGGCTGCAACCGAGTCAACAACAACCAAGTCAACCGCACCAGAGTCAATCAACTTACCAGCAATTTCAAGACCTTGTTCCCCTGAGTCTGGCTGTGACAAGAGCAACTCATCAATATTGACACCAAGAGCTGCTGCATAGGCTGGATCCAAGGCATGCTCCGCATCGATAAAGGCAGCAATACCGCCATCTTTCTGGGCTTGAGCTACTGCATGAAGGGCAACAGTTGTCTTACCTGAGCTCTCTGGACCGTAAATCTCAATGATACGCCCCTTCGGATAGCCACCCGCACCTAAGGCGATATCAATAGACAAGCTACCCGAACTCATAACCTGAACCTTCTGTTCTGCACGCTCTCCCAAGCGCATTACTGCACCCTTACCAAAATCTTTTTCAATGGATTTAAGGGCATCGTCAAGTGCTTTTTTACGCTCATCTCCAAATTTCTTTGTAATTTCTTCTAATTTTTTCGTAGGTTTCTTAGCCAATGCTGTTCTCCTCTTTTCTTAATCAAACTATTATAGCAAATATCTGCTATTTCACAAAGTGTTTCGTACAAAATCTAAAGCCTGTAAGCAAGCTAACTGACGGATGTGTTGCCACGAATAACCACCTAAATCTATCTCTTTTTGGGAAATACCCGAGGTCGTAGCCAAAGTGAGATATACTTTTGCAAGTACGTTGTCCTTTGTTGATTCAGGCTTGATAAGCACCGACACAGCCAGCCCTAAATCAGCTTGCAGCTCCTGTCGAATGCGACCTGCATCTTCTGATAGCCAGCCCGATTCTATTCCCTTCTGACCGATGACTTTCCCTCCGCTAAAATACGGCTGATCAGCCAAAGCCAGGCTCAATTCAGCTTGCAAGAGACCACCTGTCCCCTGTTCGACGATAGCAATGGTTTGTTTTTTCTCCACCAAACGAGTCGCTACCGTTTGAGCCAAACTATTGTCCTCTCCGTAGGCATAGAAATAGTCTGCCAATTTGTCATGTTGTAAGATTTCTTCTTCCAACTGATTCAAACGTAGATTTGCTTCTTCTTGGTTGGTCGCCTTGGTGGACAAACGTAAAGTCACCTCTCCAACCTTAGCATAGGGTGCCAGAGTTGGGTCTGTCTGCTTGTCAATCAAGTCCGCCAAAACAGTCACCAACTGGCTTTCACCAATGCCAAAAAAGCGTAGGACACGCGAATAAAGTTGCTGCTGAGATTGGGGCAATAAAGGCAAGAGACTCTCAGAAAACATGGCCTTGAGCTCACTTGGTGGGCCAGGCAAAACAATATAGGTCACCCCATCTTGCTCAATCATACCACCAACAGCTAAACCAGCTGGATTCTGTAGCGCCTGACTTCCCTCCACAATCTGTGCCTGACGTTCATTATTTGGTGTACGGACACGACCTGGACGACTAGCAAAGAAACGGTCTAATTTTGCCATGGCTCCATCATCAAAGACCAATTTTCTACCTAAGAAGGTCGCCAGGGTCTGCTTGGTCAAATCATCTTCCGTTGGACCTAAACCTCCACACAGGATAACCACATCACTGCGTTTGCTGGCTATCTCCAGTACAGACAGAAGCCTGTTTCCATTATCTCCAACAGCTGTGTGGAAATAAACATCAATTCCCAGCTCTGCACATTTCTCCGAAAGGAACTGAGCATTGGTATTAACGATTTGGCCTGTCAGGATTTCCGTTCCAACCGCGATTAGTTCTGCTTTCATATTCCTCCTCTATCTAGGGTGCGATTGCTCGCTCATCTAATTAGTTCGTAATGGTTTTCGAAAATCACAAGATTCTTCGTGTTCATTTAAAAGACCCGCCGCCTGCAAATAAGAATAAATACAGACAGGACCTACAAATTTGAAACCTCGCTTTTTCAAATCTTTTGAAATTTGCTCAGACAAGTCGTTCTTAGTCGGCAATTCTCGGAAGGACTTGACAGGGTTGTCAATTGTTGCACCGTTCACCCATTCCCAAAGATACGTATCAAACGTACCGAATTCCTCCTGTACTCGAAGAAAAGCCTGGGCATTGGCGCGGGTTGCGTACAGCTTTGCCTTGTGGCGAATGATGTTGGGATTGGCAAGAAGATCGTCTAACTCGCTATCTGTCATAGTAGCAACCCTTTGAATATCATAGTTGAAAAAAGCAGAGCGAAAAGCCTGGCGTTTATTGAGAACAATTTCCCAGGAAAGTCCTGCTTGGTAAGACTCCAAGCAGAGCAACTCAAACAGAGCCCACTCATCATGAAGCGGCTTGCCCCATTCTTCATCATGGTAGGCAATATAGAGTGGATTGTTGGGATTAACCCACGCACAACGGGACATAGACACTCCTTCTCACATATGGTTTACTTAATACTTTTAGCTACTTGATTCAGCAACCATCATACTGGTATTGGTAATTGAACACGGACTACGGACTGTGAGAAAAAGATAAACCTGCCTAGAGCCTAAAGGCTCTGCGTTAGGTTTCCTATTTTCTCTTTGTCCTTTACGTCCTTTGTATCTTATTACTTCATCAACATTTTGAGGGCTGACTTGATGTAGTTTTCGGCGGTGTCGTTGGTGCCGTCGAAGAATTTCTTGATTTTCTTGAGTTCGGCTGGTCGGTAGCCAAGGGCTTCCATGGCTTCCATAGCTTCATCAAGAGCGATATTTTCACTGGATGGTGCTACTTGTTGAACAGGACTCGCTTCTTCGCTCATGACAAACTTGCCTTCCAAGTCCAAAATCATCTGCTGGGCTGTTTTTTTGCCAATCTTTGGAAACTTGGTCAGATAGGTAATATTCTTTTGCTCAATAGCACGCACCAGACCGTCATTATCGTCAACGGCAATAATTGCTAGAGCCGTTGTCGGACCAATACCTGATACTGAAATCAGGCTGAGAAAAACAGATTTTTCAGCTTCTGTCATAAATCCGTAGAGCAAATGGGCATCTTCTCGGATCACCTGATGGGTATAGACCGTCACTTCTTGTTGGATCTTCCCAGAGTAAGCGTAGGGATTGGCTACCTGTAAAAGATAACCAACTCCATGCGTTTCTACTACAATATACTTTGCAGTGATTTTCGTTAAAATTCCTTTGATATAGTCGTACATATACTTCCTTTATCGATGATAATTTATGTCTTTCCATTGTACCATAAAAAGCCTCGCTATTGATAGCGAAGCTGGGTTTCAATATCCGATGGATAGGTTACCTAAGCAATGAACGAACATTGGGTAGCAAAGATTATCTGTTCTATGATAGAGATAGCCCAAGTAAATACCTGAACAAATCTGAGGAATTGTACTGATAATTTCTGAACTGTCCAGAGATCTAGCATGTCCTAACCCAAAAATGAGACCTTGCAAGACAATAGCCAGCCATGGGCTCACAACATTTTTCAGAAAATCCTGTAAAACTTTTCGATAAAAAAGTTCTTCAACAATCGGACCGATGATTCCCACTATCAATAAAAAGATTGGAAGTGGGAAGATTTGGTTGATCTTGTCAACTGCTGTAACGTTACCTATACCTTCTGAGATATGAAGTGATTTCATTAGCATGTATTGGAAAAAGCTTCCGCCATACATGACCAAAAAGTCTGCGAGATAAAACAAGGGGAATTGATAAAGCAGTTTCCAGCTCCGCATTTTTCCAAAATCAGTCCAAAGAAGCTCTTTATAGTAGTATATGCCAAGTGCAAATAGCAAGATAAAACTAGCAAGCTGGTAGTAAAGACTATAAGTCGGACTAAATCCTAAATAGCGGTGAAGCTTGACTAGCAGATGGAGTACGCCAAGAACAATAAATGCAATAAATAGCCGATTTTTTCGGACCATACGATGACCTCGCTTTATAAAGATTTGGTCAACATGAATTCTTGGATAAGGAAAACGATGAGGAAGGGGAACAAGAGCATGGCATTACCACCGACAAATATACCAAGACTGAATAGGATTAGGAGAATCAGGTAATTTATCCAGACCCGCCTTTTCTTAGCCTTGACTTGTAAGCCAATCAGCTGGTCAAAAGATAGGTGATAACGTTGGGCAATGCTAACTAGACTGGTACTATCAGGTAAGGTGCGACCTTTTTCCCAGTTTAAGACTGTTTGCCGTGACACTCCGATTGCTTTTGCCAAGGTTTCTTGAGATTCCTGTCGTTTTGTTCGCTCCATGTGAATAAGCTGTCCAAGATGAGTCATGTTTCCTCCTTTACTTTACAAGTTGGCGGTAAAAATAGCTAGTCCAAATGCTTTTACACGGGTGTTAAATTCCTTAATACTTGCCCAATTCACGCAAACTCGTATGATTTTCTTGAATGCGACGGAACATCTTTTCCATGTCCGACTTGCTAAAATGCACTAAGACTGGACGACCGTGCGGGCAGTTATAAGGATTTTGACAATGAGATAATTGCCGTAGTAAATCACGCGCCGAATAATCATCCAAAGCATGGTTGGCCTTGATTGACCGTTTACAAGACATCATGATGGCCAATTCTGCCCGATACTGTTTGATAGACACCTGATCCGTCAAGAGTAGCATATCGCACATCTCATAAATGCCAGACTCAATCTCCTCTTCCTTCATCCAAATAGGATGTTCACGCAAGATGAATTGGTTGACACCATACTCTTCCAAGTTGACACCAACTTGACGGAGGGCATCCATCTTATGTGCTAAGTTGAGGGCATCATTTTGAGGAAATTCAAAGATATAAGGCACCAAGAGTTGCTGGGCAGAGTTATCTACCTGACCAATCTTTTCACGATAATATTCATATTTGACCCGCTCCTGTGCGGCGTGCTGATCAATGATATAGAGCCCTGTTTTCCCCTGTGCAAACAGATAAGTCCCGTGCATCTGACCGAAATATTCTAATTCTGGGAAGGTGGAGGTTTCTTCTTGGTCCAGTTTGTCTGCTAATTTGGCCAATTCTTTTGCACTTAGATTAGGATGCTCCTGATCTTCTGATTCCACCGACTGACGTTCTGCAAATTGAACGGATGTAGGTTTATTTTCGACAGGCGACTCAACAATCTCTTGCCTATCCTCTTCGAGAGGTTTGACATCCTCAGCGACCACGTCTGGTTTTAAGAAGAAGTCTTGCTTAATCGTATCATAATAGATTTTTGGCTCTTTGAGTGGTAAGGTGCCTTGCTCTGCTTTTACTTTTGGTCGAGTACTTGACTGAGCTAAATTCTCAAGAGCATCTGGTATCAAGTCCTGCTCTTTAAGCGCTTGACTAATCGCCTCTCGAATCAAGGTCATGAGTTCCTTTTCCTTGGAAATGCGAACTTCCTGCTTGGTCGGATGCACATTGACATCAGCCAAATAAGGATCAATCTCAATAGAAATCACCGCCAGCGGAAAGCGTCCAACCATCAACTTACTACCATAACCTTCCAAAATCGCTCGATTAAGCAAAAAATTCTTGATATAGCGACCATTGATGAAAATGGAAATGTAGTTGCGGTTGGCACGGGTCAATTCTGGCAAGGAAACGTAACCCGAAACATGAAAATCCAAGTCTTCCGCCTCAATCTCCACCATTTTTTTGGCAGAAGCAATCCCATAAATCCCTGAAATTGCCTGACGAAGTTTCCCTGTCCCTGCAGTTCTAATTAATTCTCGTCCTTCGTTTACTAAGGCAAAAGCTATTTCCGGATGAGCTAGACTCAATCGATTTACAACATCAACAATATGTGATAATTCAGCCTGTTGACTGCGAACGTATTTGAGACGAGCAGGGGTATTGTAAAATAAATCCGAAACAGTAATCTGCGTACCAACTGGACGACTAACGGGCTCCTCTTTCTCGATGACACCGCCTTTGGCCTCCAAATGAAGTCCGTGTGTAGAGTCTGCCGTAGCTGTCTCAATGACCATATGACTGACAGAAGCAATGGAAGGCAGAGCTTCTCCACGAAAACCGAGGGTGCGAATACGAAACAAATCCGATTGACTTTTTATCTTACTGGTGGCGTGACGGCGGAGGGCAAGCGCTACTTCATCAGGGGCAATCCCCTCACCGTTATCCGTGATTTGAATCATTTTAAGACCAGCCTCTTCAACACTAATTTCAATCTGACTAGCCCCTGCATCAATAGAATTCTCCACCAACTCCTTGACCACGCTGGCTGGACGTTCAATCACCTCGCCCGCTGCAATCTGGTTGGCTAAAATTTCTGGTAATTCAATAATTTGTGCCATACTTTTCCCTACATTTCTTTAGACATTCTGTTCCTGTTTACTTATTGTTCCATTATACCACACATCCTAGTCTTCCCCATTTTCCCAAGCCAATGAAAAAATGACTGCCTGAGCAATCATTCATTCTTTTGATAAATAACAAAGTGGTCAGTTGTCTGTACAGACTTGTACTGAACTTCCAGATTTGCCTTGACATCATCTAAAATTGGCAAGTTTTTGTTGACCACTACAATCCTCGCCTCATTTTTATTGAGGTCATAAATCAAGCTATTTTTATTGCCATCAGTATTCAGATAGGGTTCTGCTGTAGTAATCGTTGCGGCAGATAAACGTTGACTTGAAAGATAGATACTTGCGCTATTATCCCAAACATAAATCTTATCTGAATCTTTCGTTTGTTCACCAATGTAATTGGCAACTTGTTCACGGTCTGTTCTCAAATCTCCCTGTACCAAATAAAGATAAGCAGGTTGAGCGATAATACCCAAGCAAATAGCTAATGGAAGGAAGAATTGACGACGCAAATATCCACGATGATCTTCTACATCCTCATCACGCAGGTAAACGACTGACATCGCAAAACCATACGGTAAAAGAAGAATGAGTTGGCTCCATTGAAAGTTTGCATTCCCAATAATAAAGACACATTGAACTAAGAAAGTCAGTAATAGGAGAACTTTGATATAGGTATATCTTCCTTGTTTGAAAGAAAACACCATTTGGATGAAACTTTTAAAGAATCCAGATAAGAGTAAAAATACAGACACAATCGCCAAGGCTAAATATAGATAGGAATGGTGAAAGTCTAACTGTAAGTTATAAAGGAAAGTTTGTTGAATAGCTGTCCCCAGAATCTGCGCCTCAAAAGCATAATAACCTACCGCATATAGAATCAGAAGAAAACCAAAAATGGTCGCTAATAATTGATAGATTCCTCGAGTAACTTGGCGGTGTTGGATATTAAAAATAAATAAAACTAGACCCGCAACTAACCAAAGAATCAGACTTTTTGGGTAAATTAAAAATACCAATGCCGCATCGATTCCGTAGAGGATAAATGCCTCATCACGCACTGCATTTTCAAAATAGCGGACCAGAAACCACACACTAGTCAAAAGAAACGGAAGAGCAAACATTTCTGCATACATCCCTCCAAAACCAAGTGCAAAAATAAATACATAGAACCAATGACTAGAACTTGTCGCTAGGTGTTCTGACTGACTAAAATAAGCTACAATCTTATAGAAATAAATTCCCGCTATCAGTAACGCTATAAACTGGAGGATTCCAAAGATAATGAAAGTCCCTCCCAGATGACCTAAGAAAGCAAGTAAGTAGAATAATAACCCGCTTGTACCAAAGAAATCACCATAAGGGATTTGTCCATTTGCCATTGCCATCCCTGCATATAAATTTTGAGTTTGTATATTGGTTGCAAATGGCATTAGCAGTGGATTGGCTACGCTAAAAACACTTAAAACTAAGCTCCAAACAAGAGCTGGCCAATACTTTGTCTTTAATACTCTTTCATGAAATTCACCATTCAGTTGCACTTGCTGTCTGCGTGATGCTCTACGACTACGCCGATAAGTTTCCTCAGGATGAGTAACTACGTCCGAAACTACATCTAATTCTGTCATTTTCTTCTCCTTGGATTTGCTTTCCTTATTATATCAAAAAGCACTCCCGATGTCATTTCCTATCGGGAGTTCTAGAAATTTTTGCAAACTGTTCTAATTGGCGAAAGGTATGGCGTTTGAGCTTTTCAAATTCCTTTAGAAATGCTATTTTTTCTGCATGTGTCATACCTATTTATTCGCAAAATAATTGTCATTTTTTAAAAATCCGACGAACTTCTGAGATAAAGTAAAGAGAACCTGTGACAATCAAAATCCCTTGCTCGCTAGATTGCCAGTCTTCTATAAACTGCTGATAGTTCTCAACAAAATCTCGTCCTTGTCGGTTTTCCTCGGACAAGGCACCGTCATAAGCAAAGCTGGTTAATACAAGAGGAGTATGCGGTAACTTTTCTTCCAATAATTCCAGCATTTCTTGAAAATCCTTGCGTCGAAGGGCAGAAAAAAGAATGGTGACCGGCTCTTCTTGTTCCTTAATAAATTCAATCAATCGTTCAATAGCAGGGACATTATGGGCTCCATCCAAATAGATTGTTGTCTCTTGGGCAACCAATTCCAAACGACCCGGCCAGCTGGTTTGGGCAAGGGCATTTTTAATTAACGGAGGAAAGGTCGCCTCTTGAATACTTGCCATATAAAGCAAAAAAGTTTGTAGGGCTACGGCCGCATTCTCTTCTTGGTGAGGACCTGCCAGACCCAGAACTAATTCTGACAGGTCTATGTCCGCATTGCTGAACTGTCCTGCTTTATAGGTGAATTCCTGACCAAATTGGTAGACTGGTGCTTGTTTTTCGAGGGCAATTTGGCGACAGATGGCTGTGGTTTCTGGACAAAGTGGTCCTAGGACGACAGGCACGCTTTCCTTGATAATCCCTGCTTTCTGCTCTGCTATTTCCCCTAAAGTCGAGCCTAGTAAATCCTGATGGTCCATGCCGATGGAGGTAATCACGCTTAGGGTTGGTGCCACGACATTGGTCGTATCCAAAAGCCCTCCGATGCCCACCTCTACTAGTGCCACATGAGGCTGCTGGTTCTGGAAATAGAGGAACATGATGAGCACCATGACCTCAAAATAGCGGAAGGGTTCATAACGAGTGGCGACTTCCTGCTCCAAGTCATAGACTTTCTGTAAGTAGTGCTGAAAATCAGGGGCAGAAATGGGCTGGCTGTCAATACAAATCCTGTCGTGTACGCTCACCATATGGGGTGACACGAAGCTGCCGACACGCAAGCCATGTGCCTGAAATAGCTGGCGCATAAAGGCAATGGTCGATCCCTTGCCATTGGTCCCAGCGACATGAATGACTGGCACTGCAAACTGGGGATTTCCTAGCTGTTCTAGGGCATACTCAATCTTTTCCATCTTGTAATGAAACACCTGACCTTGCTTGGTGTTTAACCAATTTTCTAACATAGCCACCTCCTACATACTGTCTAGTATAACAAAAAAGCCTAACAGATGTTGGCTTTTTATTATTGTGTGATGGAAAATTATTGGTTCCACCAGTGTGTTGAAAAATCTCCAAGTGGAAAAATTTTTGTAAAAATTGCAAACATTGTTTTATCTCCTTCATTTGATAAAACTATTTTACAACTTGTGAACTTTTTCCAACAGGACAAAAATGTCCTATAATTGACTATCTTTCTTCCAATCTTCTTCCAATTTATCTATTAGGTGCGCATTGCCAATTAATCTTGCAAAAAGAAGCGCTTCTTCATACAAGGCAGTAGCTGCAACCTTATCTTTATTTATTAACAACTCATATTTCCACTTAAGCAGATTGAGAATGGGTTTCTTTTGAAAATCTTGGGTCTTCTGCATTAACTTATCAAGTGCATCAAAGAGGGATGGAATATAACGATATTCCTCATTTTGTCCTAAAAGTCCAACAGAAGTTATCATCACATCCCTTAAAATAAATAAATCCCCAGACTCAACTAATTCTATTTGACCTGGAAATTTTTCAACCAACTCTAAGAAGCGTTGAAAGTCATTATCCTGTTTGACTTCCATCCTTAAATTCATTAAAAATAATCGAATGATTAATAAATCATTGGCTGAAAATTGTTTTTTTCTTTGTATCTGCTCAAAATAGTCATTTAGAATATCTTGACCAAATTCTGCAGTCCTCGTTTCAAGTACATCAATTGTAGATTGAATAGCATCTATCGCTATTTTCTCTTCTTCAGGCAAGTCATCATAATAGTCATCATAGATTTCCATCATCATATCTGCCCGTTTTTCCATCAATTCCTCATTTTCATAAGTCGGTGTACGGAGGACATCAAATTTCAGTTTGGAATATCGTTCAGGTAGAGACACATAATCTGGCATAAGCTCATATAGTCCCATCCCTAATCGAGTCGCAATATACTGAATCTTTGAAAAAGTTGGCTTAGAGGTACCAGCTTCGATACGGGTTAATTGGCGGACGGAGAGCTCCAGTTCATCATCACAAAACTGTTCACGCGTCATACTGGCTGATTCTCGCAGCTGGCGCACACGTTGTCCAAATTCCTTATCGTTCATAAAACACCTCCAAATATTCTTTTGTATATTATAGCAAAATCAATACTCAAATTCCATACTTTTCTGATTATATAAACAAAAACAAACGATTTTACGTTTGTTTTTGTTTATATTCATCAGTTAATATTTGTTTTATGTCCAATAAAGAAACAATCTTCCAATTCTTCTCCACACCATCAATTTGCAGGTTGATGCTATGAATCCCTGCGTTGATAGCTGTTTCTACATCAAGCAAACGGTCGCCGATATAGTAGGTATTTTCCTTGTCCAGTCCGTATTTTTTGATGAGAAATAGCAGAGCTTCTGGACTTGGTTTGCGGGCAAAACCAGAATCGCTGGTCAAGATTTCTGTGAAATGGTGACGGACACCCAAATCCTCCAAAACCTGAAAAGCATTGTCACTCTTGTGTGTATAGACGAAATTTTGAATACCTTTCTCTGCTGTCCAGTCCAGAATTTCACGCGCACCAGCCATCAAGGGAATCTGCGTATTTTTCTCCTTCAAGGAAGTCGCACGCACACAATTGAGTTCATCGCTATCTAGACCGTATTTGTCCGTATCACGCACCAGCAAATCCTTGACAGAATAGCGAAGAATGAAATTTCTTACTTCCTCACGGTCAAAAGGGAGATCATATTGTTCATAGGTTTCCTGAATTCCAGCCAAAATCGCCTCATAGGAATCCAAAAGGGTTCCATCCAAATCCCAAATAAATGTCGGTGTCATCTTATCTCCATTCATATGCTTGATAGGGCTTGTCCAATTGGTAACCCAATTTTTCAGCCAGTTTCAAGGAAGTCAGAGTATGGGCATCCCAGCTAGGATAGAGATTACGGTCTAAACAAGCTAAGATTAACTGAGCAGCACAAGCTCTAGCCAAACCCAAACCTCGATAGTCTTCCCTAGTATCCACTTCTATCTCAATCCCACCTGAATAACTGGCATAGGACGAGGCACCTGACACCACCTGTTCCTTATGCAAGATGACATAGCCTAGACCCAAGTCTAAAAACTGCTCCACATCAGCATAATTGCCCACCAAATCGCGTGACCAGTCTTCCACCAGACAGGCATCATACAGATTACAGTCAATCACTTTCAGGTCAAACTCTTCAGGTAGGGCGTCAATCAGTTTCTGCAAATGCCAAAGGTCAAAACTAGTATCTTTTTTCGTAGCATAACGGGTAAAAGACCGGATATTGTCTCCGTAAGTCCCTTCTATCAAGTCTGACCAGGCTTGGTTTTGAGGTACTAAAATAATATCCTTTCCCTCACACATTTTTAGCAAGTCCACATTTGGTTTTCCGACCAAAAAACCAAAGAAGCTCTGCCGTCCATAGAGAGCTAGGGCTGACTGGGGTGACTGGCTGTCATCAACATGAATCTGTCCCATTCTGCCTTCTAAACAGGTCCAAATAATTGCCTCAGGCCAATCTCCAAATAAACTGGCTACTCGTCTCATCTGCTCTGCCATTATTTTTCCGTATAGGGATAACCCAAGTGCTCGTAGGCCTTGGCTGTCGCGACCCGCCCCGTCCGTGTCCGCATAAGGAAGCCCTGCTGAATCAGGTAGGGCTCGTACATGTCCTCCACCGTTTCACGCTCCTCGGCGATATTGACCGACAGGGTGTTGAGGCCGACGGGACCGCCGCCGTACATCTCAATCATGGTACGGAGAATCTTCTGGTCCACATAGTCCAGCCCCTCACGGTCCACGTCCAGCATGGTCAGGGCCTTGTCCGTAATGCTATCATCAATCAGGCCGTCGCCCATAATCTGTGCAAAATCCCGCACCCGCTTGAGCAGGCGGTTGGCGATACGAGGAGTCCCCCGAGAACGACGAGCCAGCTCGATCGCTGCTTCATGGGTAATCTCCATGTCAAAGATGTCCGCTGTCCGCTCGACAATCTCGGTCAAATCAGCCAGTTGGTAATACTCCATGTGACCGGTGATACCAAAACGAGCCCGCAGGGGATTGGACAGCATACCCGCACGAGTGGTCGCTCCTATCAGGGTAAAAGGCGGCAACTCCAAATGCACAGAGCGGCTGGCTTCCCCTGCTCCAATCATGATGTCGATGTAGAAGTCTTCCATGGCAGAGTAGAGAATTTCTTCAACCGCCATGGGCATACGGTGGATCTCGTCAATAAAGAGGACGTCGCCAGGTTCCAAATCATTGAGCAGGGCTACCAAATCGCCTGCCTTTTCAATGACAGGCCCACTGGTCTGCTTGATATTGACCCCCAACTCGTTGGCAATAACAAAGGCCATGGTGGTCTTACCCAGACCCGGAGGGCCAAACAGAAGGGTATGGTCCAAGGCTTCATCACGGAGTTTGGCCGCCTCGATAAAGATTTTCAACTGGTCCTTGACCTTGTCCTGACCGATGTATTCATTTAATTTCTGCGGACGCAGGGTACGCTCAACGTATTCCTCGTCCTGCATTTGTTCCATATCTAAAATTCTAGTCATGGGACTATTATAGCACAAAATGAAAATACCAGACTCAGTGAGTCCAGTATTCTCAGGAGATTATATGATCCCTAGCTCTTGTCGCTTGCGACTTAGAGCTAGGGATACCTTTAGGTGAAAAGATATGCCAGCCGTTTGAGCTTTAGCTCTTACGGATGACGATACTGAAAATCATTCAGTAAATGTTTCGCTATTTCTAGCTTGGATATAGTATAGCGCGCCAAACTTAAGGGAAACTAAAACAGAATACATTTTATTTATTTTCCACTATTCGTAAAAATCGCTCTAGATAGTATGCATCTAAATCGTTGTACTGACTGCCTTCTGCTGAACTTTCTTTGGGAATGCCCAGATTCATCAGTCGCTGATCAAATTCCTCGAGTTCAATGTAGGTGTCATCTGGCACTAAATCCTGATTAACAGTCGGCTGCATAAACACAATTTCCTTTCCGTCAAGCTGAATACGGTAGCTAAACTGTCCCTGCTTTTTAGTTTCATCTAGGGTAAACACCTTGATCCCAAATCCTGCCCAGACAGACTTGACATCACTGTAAAGATATTCCTTGGACGGTGCCAACAGATTGATGTCGATAATCTGGCTATCTGTTACTACTGTTGTTGTAGAAATTAGCAAAGCGGTCAACAAGATACAGCCACCTGCCAGACCCAAGCCATATTTCCAAGGAAGTTTCACCAGCCTCGCCAGTTTTCCCAAAAGAAAAACGAGAAAAGCCATAATAAATACCATGGAAACCTTGAACAGACCAATCGAATACTCATAGAAGAGCCAGTCGCTTGGTAGGAAGAAGGTTTCTGTCAGCCAGCCGACGAAGATAAAGTAGCTAATTCCACCCACAAGGGAGATTAGACCGATTGGAATCCACCAAGCTTGACTGCGGTTTTTCTGGCGGACCTTGTCCCGATGTTTCCACCAAGTCACGAGGTAATCTCGCCAGAGGAGTGTGATCCAAGCAGTGGCTAGTAGGGAAACCACGGCTAGTAGGAAAAGATTTTCCTGACGGCCTTGTTGTATTCGAGTAAACAACCAGAGAATTGGACCTAATAACATCATGGTCTGCATGAGGGTCATCCATATGCTTGGTAACAAGGCATTTTCTAGGTCTTGTTTTAAGTCTTGGAACTCACCGCTTTCCACAAAAGCAATGGAGTCCTGAGCTTCTTCTAGCCAGTCATCTTTCTTGCCTATGTCCTTGACAACCTGATCCAGCAAGTCAACCTTATCTGCCAACTCTTCTGCTTGCTGATTGATTTCTTGCTGTTTCTCACGCAGGGCTGATTGCAATTCCTCCTCCGACAAGGTTAGAAGTCCTTGAATCTCTGCTAGAGAACATTCAAAATAGCGGAGCAACTTAATCAAGCGGAGCTGCTGCACATTTTCCTCTGAATAATCACGGTAGTCGTTGAGTGGATTTCTCGCCACTTCAATCAAGCCCTTTTCTTCATACAGGCGTATCGCCTTGGTTGACAAGCCTGTCAACTTCTCCACATCCTTGACCTGCATAAGCAACCTCCATCTGCTTTGATAGTCCTAGCATACACCATTCCCCTAGGGGTGAGTCAAGACTTTTTATCAATTTATAGAAAAACAACCGATTCACCACATTTAAGGAAAGCAAAAAAATTCTCTGGAAAATCCAAAGAATTTAAATTCTTATCATCTCACTACCAATTATGGTCTCAAATAATGTGCCGCCACATATCCTACAACGAAACCTGCAACTGCAGCTACTAACATATAATTCTCCTCCTTCATAATATAATACTCTTTCTTCAATTTCCTATTAGTTTTGAATACAATAAACAATAATTCCTACACCGACACCGATAATGAATGCTGGTACCATAAATTTCTCCTTTCTAATTTACTCATATTATAAAGAATATTGGATTTTTTCTTTTATTCCTGATAGGGAGTTCCTAAAATATTTCCGCCAATTTCCCAAGTAGAGAATCAAGGCCAAACTAATCAGGACAATCCACCCCAATAGGTAATAGAGTTCCTGATTCCAAAGTTCAGAATGGGGATTTTTGAAAAATTCAATATAAGCTCCTAGAAAACTATATTTCAAAATCTGCCCCACTGTCTCATTCATCAAAGACAGGCTAGGTCCCATAGACACTGCCATTGTGATAAGCATCGAGGTAACCTGTGACTTGGATTGAGATTGGGAAGTTGCCCCGATTAAAAGATTGATTAAAATGGAAGCCAGTGATGTCAAAAGCATGATAACCGAATAACTAAAAATATATCCTGATACATCAGCCTGTGTGATAGCTGGAAATAGAATGAGGTTGACAAAGCTAATGACAACAGGATAACACAAAATAGACAGCACATATTCACTCGGGCGAACACCTGTCAGTAACAAGGTAGACAGATTATTCTTTTCCTTTTCTTCAGAAATCATTGCTGATATAGGACTTCCTACTGACATACCAATAGCCATTGAAAAACAAATTCCCATTAAATCCATTGCCTTGGTATCATCTGTTTTCATCACAAACTTAAACAGTAGTAACATGAAATAGGGCATCAATACTGGCAATAGAATGTTCTTATTGGTCACCAAGACTTGTGTTCGAAGCCAAAGTAAGGCTAAAAATCGTTTATACATTTAAGGTTGCTCCTGTCTGTTGAATAAAAATATCTTCCAAAGTTGGCTCACAAGAGTGAATAGTTGTCGCCTGAGCTAACTTTTCAGGTGTCAATTCACTAAACAATAGCTCATGATCACTACCGTCCTCAAAAGTAACCCTCACTTTTTTAGTGACATTATACTTATGAATCAAATCCTGCGGACTTCCCTTTTCAACCAAATTTCCTTGATTCAATAGAACCAATTGATCACATAAGAATGTCGCTTCTGCCATATCATGCGTGGTCAAGAAGATCGTCGTCCCCTTACCCTTTAGCTCCAATAAGAGTTCATGAATCCGCTTTGAAGTTGTAGGATCTAGACCGCTTGTCGGCTCATCAAGAAACAATACTTTTGGTGAATTGATTAAGGCTCTTGCAAGCAACATTCGTTGCTTCATGCCTGTAGATAGTTTTTCTGCAATTGTCTTTTTACTATCCAGCAATCCTACTTTTTGTAGAATAACCTCTACTTCTTTCGAACTGACACCAAAGAATTTTGCATAGAACAACAAATTATTTTCCAAGGTCATCTTCTCGAAGAAACCACTTGAATCACTGACCAACCCCATTGCTTCAAAGTCCTCTGGCGACAATAGGGTCGATTCTTTACCTAGTAGATAAGATTTTCCGCTATCTGCTGGTAGCTGCCCGGTAATAATCTTAATCATGGTTGTCTTTCCCGAGCCAGAGGGACCCAAGAATCCAAAGATTTGTCCTTTTTGAATGTCAAAGCTAATGTTGTCTAAGGCAACCTTGTCTCCAAACTGTTTATGGATATGTTGAACTGTTATCATCTCTACTCCCCTAAATTAAAACAAACTTATTTTTTCCACCATGATAAAATCCATAAAACTGGTGCTATAATCATCCTTCTTCTCCTTTCATTTTTCCTACACTTGTTTATTCGTAAATCATTTGGAAAATGATTTATTTTTTCAAGTGTGTATCTCCTTGAGGGGAATTTTCCCTCTCACTTACTTATTCGCAAATCGTTGTCATTTTTTGAAAAAATGTTATTTTTTTGAATAAGTTGTGAGCTGGCTTCCCTACACTTATCTATTCGTAAACTTTTGTAAAAAATAATTTATTTTTACTCACGAATGATTGTCTAGCGTAAGGAGCTTGTTTTCCCCTTCACCTATTTATTCGCAAGTAAACAAAAAATTCTCTGGAAAATCCAAAGAATTTTAATTTTTTTATAATCCAAGTCGTTCAAAGATGTCATCCACCCGCTTAGCATAGTAGTCTGGGTTGAAGAGTTCATCGATTTCTTCCTGGCTGAGTTTGGCTGTCACACGCTCATCCGCTTCGAGAAGGGGCTTGAAGTCCACTTGATTATCCCAAGACTGCGCAGTTTTTGGTTGCACCAAGTCATAGGCTTCCTCACGGGTCATGCCTTTTTCAATCAAGCTGAGCATCACACGCTGGCTGTAAATCAAGCCAAAAGTCGACTCCATATTGCGTTTCATATTCTCAGGGAAGACCGTCAAATTCTTAACAATATTGCCAAAACGATTGAGCATGTAGTTAATAAGGATAGTCGTATCCGGCGTGATAATCCGCTCCGCTGACGAGTGAGAAATATCACGTTCGTGCCAGAGAGCCACATTCTCAAAAGCCGTCACCAAGTGACCACGCACCACACGAGCCAGACCGGTCATATTTTCAGAGCCGATAGGGTTGCGTTTATGGGGCATAGCAGAGCTGCCCTTTTGGCCTTTGGCGAAATACTCTTCGACTTCACGTTGCTCAGATTTTTGTAGCCCACGGATTTCTGTCGCCATACGTTCGATAGACGTTGCAATCAAGGCTAGGGCTGAGAAATATTCTGCGTGGAGGTCACGAGGAAGGACCTGGGTCGAAATTTCCTGCGGACGAATGCCCAATTTGTCACAAACATACTCTTCCACAAATGGAGGAATGTTGGCAAAGTTTCCAACTGCACCCGAAATTTTACCAGCTTCAACACCCTTAGCCGCCACATCAAAACGCTCCATATTGCGTTTCATTTCGCTATACCAAGTCGCTAATTTAAGACCGAAGGTCGTTGGCTCCGCATGGACACCGTGGGTCCGACCCATCATAATGGTGTACTTGTGCTCACGAGCCTTGTCAGCGATAATGTTTGTAAAGTTTTCAAGGTCACGACGGATGATGTCGTTGGCCTGCTTGTAGAGGTAACCGTAAGCCGTATCCACCACATCGGTCGATGTCAGACCATAGTGGACCCACTTGCGTTCGTCACCAAGACTTTCCGAAACCGCACGCGTGAAAGCCACCACATCGTGACGAGTTTCCTCTTCAATCTCTAAAATGCGGTCGATGTCAAAAGTCGCCTTCTCACGAATCAAGGCCACATCTTCCTTGGGAATCTCACCCAACTCAGCCCAAGCCTCATCCGCGAGGATTTCCACCTCCAACCAAGCCTTGTACTTGTTCTCTTCACTCCAAATAGCCGCCATCTCTGGACGGGAATAACGATTGATCATTGTTTCTCCTTATAATTAATATGTTAAAGTAATTTATATTTCCTGATTGCTAGTTATCGAACTAAGGATTTACATTATGCCTTTCAATCCTACAAAATAGTCCCAATATCCCGAGCAGTATAACTACCACAAAACTTACAATCGCAAAATTTTCTCTTGATATAAACCAATTAAAAATAAATGGGATAGTATAAACAATTGGAATACAGCTTGCTAGCCAACCTCTTTTTAACAACACAAGATTAAATCCTCTGACAGACCAGATTGTTTTTAAAGCAGTTAAATCATCGGTATACATATCCATTTGTGAAAAATAAAATGGAATCCAGAGAATACATAGTAACATTCCAACAATAATGTAAGCTACATAAAAAAATATATTCAAATGTCGGATAGACAGCTCTAGACATACTATACCTGCCACTAGTAAAAAAGATACCGTATAACTCAAAATAAATTTCAAACACTGTTTAATCTTCCTTCTTAGTAAACTAATCTTTAGTATTTCTGAAATAAATAGGAAATTATCTCTTAGCGTCTCACCCAAGGCTTCTACTTGCAGTTTTTCCAGTTTAGTTTGAGTAAATGCCATTTTTTTATAAACAGTATCTCTTCTATCTTTAGTTTTCTCTAGTTCTAAAATCTCTTCCAGTGTACCGACTTCTTCATTAACTCCAAATGACCATATTTCTATCAATCTTTCTAATAAAAACACTCGTTGCTTATCTTTATAAATAACATCAATTTTCGAAATTTTGATCATTACCCACAAAAACATTATTATTATTGCTATTGAAAGCACAAATAAAAATCCTAACTTTACATTAGTTACTACCTCTTTATCAGAAAATAATTCAACCATTTTATCCATGGTAGGTAATTGAAATTCTGGGAATAATTCTTTAAAAATAGAAGTCAAGCCTAAGCTTCCAATTCCACTGATAAGTGTAACCAGCCAATCTCGTGAAGTAAAGTAACTTCCTGTTCCATTTTTTAAGAATTCCAAATACTTTTTAATATCTTCGATTGTTATTCCCTTGCTCACTAAATCTTCTTTAAGTTCTAATTGAACCTTATCAAATTCAAAAACAGTTGAATACTTTTTATTAATGATTCTACCACTATTAGAATACCAAATAGAATACGCTCTCTCAATCAATAAATTTATGGGAGAGTTATTATACTTATCATTCTTTTTTTGTTTATAAACTATATAACTCGAAATAATAAGCAAAAAAATAAAAATTGTAACTATTTCATACACACTAGTCTATCCTTTCCAAACTCCACCTCAACGTCATCCGTCAACACCGTCACGTGTCCCATTTTGCGATTGTGCTTCGCTTCTAGTTTACCATAAAAGTGGGGATGGGCGGTAGGATTTTCTTGAAGAAAGGTTTGAACTGTTTCCATGTCTTGTCCCAAAACGTTAATCATAACTGCTGGTGAAAGCAGGCGGATAGCAGGTAAAGGCTCCCCTAGAATGCCTCGGATATGGGTATCAAACTGTGAGAAATCACAGGCCTCAATGGAATAATGCCCTGAATTGTGTGGTCGAGGAGCAATTTCGTTGACCAGAATATCCTGACCTGCCACAAACATTTCAACACAGAGGGTGCCTGCTAAATGGAGCTTGTCGGCGATTTGCAGGGCCATGGTTTTGGCTTTTTCAGCTAGGTCGTCAGAAATACGAGCAGGCACGATAGTCTTGTAAAGAATATTATTGCGGTGGATATTTTCCTGTACAGGAAAGACGGTGTAGTCGGAGCCATTGCCAGACACAAGGACGGAGATTTCCAGGTCAAAATTCACAAATTCTTCCAAAATACACTCGGCAGAGTTGGCTAACTGACTAGCCTCTACCAAGTCCGCCTCTTCTCGAATGACCTTCTGGCCATGTCCATCATAGCCCCCAGTGGCTGTTTTCAAGACGTAGTTTTTGCTGAGGTCCAGACCTTCTAAATCTAGGCTAGATGTGACGACTTTGTAGGGGGCGACTTGCACGCCAGCTTTTTTTGCCAAAAAATCCTTCTCAAAAATGCGGTTCTGGGAAATGCGGAGGAGGTCTGTGCCTTGAGGGAGCTGGCCATCCTTGATGACCGTGTCCAGTCCGTCGGCATCGACATTTTCAAACTCGTAGGTCAGGACATCGCACCGCGCCGCCAACTGTTTGAGGGCTGCCACATCGTGATAGGGAGCGACGATGACCTCGCTGACCTTGGAGGCTGGGCAGTCCGCCGCAGGATCCAGCGTGATAACCTTGTGGCCCATGTAAATAGCGGAAATAGCCATCATCTGCCCCAGCTGACCGCCGCCGATAATTCCGATTGTCTTAGATGAGGTCATCTGTCATCGCCTCCGCAATTTTTTCCTGCTCCTTGGCAAAGTCTGTCAGCTGAGCCGCAATGGTTTGGTCTTCAATGGAGAGAATCCGAAGGGCTGTCAGAGCCGCATTGGTCGCACCTGCTTCACCAATAGCCATAGTCGCAACAGGCACACCGCCCGGCATCTGCACGATAGAGTAGAGCGAATCCACACCGCTGAGGGCACGAGATTGAACAGGAACACCGATAACAGGCAGGGTGGTCTTGGCTGCTACCATACCTGGCAAATGAGCCGCACCACCCGCACCTGCGATGATGACCTTGATGCCACGGCCACGAGCTTCTTCGGTGTGACGGAACATGAGGTCTGGGGTGCGGTGGGCAGAGACTACTTTCTTTTCATAGGCTACGCCAAATTTGTCCAGCACATCGGCTGCTTTTTTCATGGTTTTCCAGTCGGAACTAGAACCCATGATGATGGAAATTGGAATGTTCATGTTTGTACTTCCTTTTCTTTATACCTTATTTTACGGCCTTACTTCCAATATCTGTCCGATAAAAGAGACCTGTCGTATCTTGAGTTTTCAGTTCAGCATAAATAGTTTCTTGTGCTTCTTGGACGGTATCTGCTGTGGTGACTAACATGTAAACTCGACCGCCGTTTGACAGCAGTGCTCTGCTATTTTCCGCAAAACGCGCCCCTGCATAGTAGGTCGTGATGTCGCCCTCGGTCTTTGCTGGCAACTCTACGCCTTTTTCGTAGTCCAGAGGATAGCCGTTTGAAGCTACAACTACGCCAAGCGTCACGCCACCATCTAACCAAGTAATCTGTGGCTCTCTACCTTCTAAAATATCAGTGATGTTTTGGGCAAAGTCTGATGTCAAACGCGGCAAGATAATTTGGGTTTCAGGATCCCCAAAGCGAGCGTTAAACTCGATAACTTTAGGTCCTTGCTCCGTCAGAATCAAGCCCGCATAAAGAATCCCAAGGTAGGGACGACCTTCTGCGATCATCCCATTAAGAACAGGCTTGATGATGGTGTCAACTGCCGTGTCCACCACACTTTGAGGAAGATGAGGAACTGGCGCATAAGCTCCCATACCACCTGTGTTTGGTCCCTTGTCACCGTCAAAGGCACGTTTGTGATCTTGAGCAGTCGGCATAACGTAGAACTTGTCACCGTTGACAAAGGCAAAGAGAGAGAACTCCTCACCTGCCAAGAACTCCTCGATGACCACGCGCGCACCTGAGTCGCCGAATTTGTTGTCTAAAAGCATATCACGCGTTGCATCGACCGCTTGCTCAACAGTTTCTGCAACCACTACGCCTTTTCCTAGCGCTAGGCCATCTGCCTTCACCACAATTGGTGCGCCTTGCTCTTCGATATAGGCTTTGGCTTCTTCGAAATCTGAAAATGTGCCATAGGCTGCTGTTGGAACATCGTACTTGACCATGATTTCCTTGGCAAAGTCTTTTGACCACTCTAACTCCGCGGCTAACTTTTTAGGACCAAAGGCTTTTAATCCTGCCTGTTCAAAATCATCGACAATACCTGCTGCCAAAGCATCGTCTGGACCAACAAAAGTCCAGGCAATGTCATTTTTCTTAGCAAAGTTGATGAGAGCAGAATGTTCGGAAATACCGATATTTACCAATTCAATCCCATCTAAAAGCATTCCATCATTTCCAGGAGCGACAAAGACCTTTTCTACCTGATCAGACTCTAACAATTTCTTTGCTATAGCGTGTTCACGACCACCAGAGCCAACAACCAAAAGTTTCATTTATTATACCTCAAAAACGGATTTTCTATAAACAGTATAGCAAAAACAGACGGATTTTGACAGAAAGAATAGAAGAATGTTCGGGAATAGAAAAAGCTCCCCGAGGTGAGCAAACTTGATTATCTAAACAAATCATATAAGTAACCTTGTTTTAGCATGTCGAGATTGAAAACATAGCGTCAAGTCCACATAGTATTATCTTCTTTCAACATTTTTGCTTCAAAAGTCCATAACTATATTCTTGGAAATCATTCGCATCTAGAATAATTTCTTCCGACATATACATACTATGAGCTACTTGCAGTGCCTCCTCAAGATTTTTCGCTTCAATCTTGATTACTTTTGACAAGGTTTCAGTAAAAACGATTTCATATACCTTCACATTGACCATCCTTTCAGTGCTATTACATCAATTTTAAACCATATTCTACTTCTTACTGCAATTCTCCACGTAAATCTGATTATAGCTTTCTATACCTTCCTCTTGCTAAAAATTCTATGACACCTTTGTCACGTAAAATTTGCAACTGCTGACGAATTTTATCTTTGATATGTTTATTATTTGGAAACTTCTGTTTCAAATCATTTTCAAACTGGTAAAATCTCTCCAATGTAAACTCTTTTTCTTCAATTTTATCTAAACATTTTAAAATTTCTAATAACCAGCCTCTCGTCGCAATACTTTGCTTTCGAATAAACAATGTTTCTGAAAATTCCTTGGAAACAAGATCAGGTTCTCTAACATGGCCATTTTTCACTAAAAAAATACGACCGTATGATGGAACCTGTGATAAATCAATATTGCATCCCACCCAACCTGCTCTCTTGGCAGTAGGAGCAAGTGGTTTACGTCTGATAATTGTATCCACCGTAATGAACTGTTTAGGCAAAACTAAAAAATTCGTAACTGCAAACTCTTTTGAATAGGTTAGAAAGAAAAAGTTAGGATTGTTATCTGCTTGAACACGCTCTATCATACTTTCGTAAGCACCATCACTGATGATGGAAGAAAAGTTCCCTTTCTTACTCTTTAACTCGAACTCTTCTGAACACGCTTTGCAGAAAAAATCAGCAACTGGTCTATTATTTTCAAAATGAACTAATGGCTTCTGCCCACAATGTGGACAGTAACTATTTTGGTTTACCCAATTCTCCGTCAAAACTCTAGCTTTTTGACTGTTACTGTGGTAACCTGAAACCAAATCTATATTAAGCTGTAAATCCAATATTCCCTCCATCTAAGATACTACCGATTATTAAGTTCATTATACCAAAAACCACCCCAACTTCTCCAGCTGGGGTGTTCCTCTTTCTCCAAATTCTCAATGTCTAAAATGTCTTACTCCCGTAAAGACCATGGTCAAGCCATACTTGTTGGCCATGTCAATGGAATCTTGGTCACGGACAGAGCCACCCGGCTGAATGATAGCTTTAATGCCTGCCGCAACGATTTCTTCCACGTTATCAGCAAATGGGAAGAAGGCATCCGACGCTAAAACGGCTCCTTCCAAACGGTCCTTAGCCTGCTCGATGGCGATACGGACGGAAGCCACACGGTTGGTTTGCCCTGGTCCCACTCCCAAGGTCATCTTGTCATTGGTGATGATGATGCCATTGGACTTGACATACTTGGAGGACTTCCAAGCGAACTCCATGGCCGCCCACTCTTGCTCGGACGGTTGACGCTCAGTCACAACCTGCCAGTCCGCTGGGTTTTCCACCACCACGTCCTGATCCTGCACCAAGAGACCACCAACAACGCCTGTGAATTCCTTTTCTACTTCACTAGCATCTTGAGCATCAAAAGCCAATTCCAAAATGCGAAGATTTTTCTTTTTATTGGTCAAAATTGCCAACGCTTCTGCCGAGTAGCTCGGTGCGATGATGATCTCTAAGAAAATCGGATGCATCTTTTCAGCAGTCGCAGCATCTACTTCCCTGTTGAGTACAACGATTCCTCCGAAAATCGATACTGGATCAGCCTCATAAGCATAATCCCACGCATTTTCAATAGTATCTGCTTGTCCGATACCACAAGGATTCATATGTTTAAGAGCTACAACAGTTGGACGGTCCTTGAAATCACGGATAATACGAATAGCGGCATCCGCATCACGAATGTTATTGAAGGATAGTTCCTTCCCGTTTAACTGCTTAGCAGATGCAATGGAATATGCAGTCGGAAGTGCGTTTTGATAGAAATCCGCATTTTGTTGTGGATTTTCTCCATAGCGCATTGGCTGATTAAGGTCATAAGTAAGAGTAAGTTTCTCAGGTTTCTCTTCACCTACTTGCTTAGTGAAATAATCAGCTATTAAAGCGTCGTAAGCTGCGGTATGACGAAAGACTTTCGCTGCTAATCGCTGACGCGTTGAGTAGCTAGTTTCCCCCCGCTCTGCTATTTCTCCTAAAACTGTTGGATAATCTGCCGGGTCTACCACAACTGTCACACTGGCATGATTCTTGGCCGCTGAGCGCAACATAGATGGACCACCAATGTCAATGTTCTCCACTGCCAAATCATAGGTTACATCCGGGCAAAGAATTGTTTCTTTGAATGGATAAAGGTTGACTACCACCAAATCAATCAAGTCAATTTCATGGTCGCTGGCAGCTTGCAAATGGCTGTCCAAATCCCGACGTGCCAACAAACCACCGTGAATTTTCGGATGAAGAGTCTTGACACGACCATCCATCATCTCTGGAAAACCTGTCACATCATCAATGGCGATGGTAGTTACACCAGCCTGATCCAAGGCAACCTTGGTACCACCGGTGGAGATAATTTCCCAACCGAGTTTGGTCAGTTCCTGGGCAAACTCCACAATGCCCACCTTGTCTGATACGCTAATCAGTGCGCGTTTAGTCATTTATTTTTCCTTTCATACATGAATATCTTGTAACGAAACAATCTGTCGACCATCTGCTGTAAAATTATCATCAGATAACCATTTTTCAAGTCTTAATTTATTTACTTTCCACTCACTATCTAACAGCGAAAACCAATCGGTATCACGATTTCGACCTTTATTAATGAGTGCTTGTCTAAAAGTTCCTTCATAAGTAAACCCTAAACGTCGTGCAGCTTGATGAGATGGTCTATTCAAATGATCACATTTCCATTCATAACGACGATACCCCATCGTTTCAAAAACATATCTCATCACTAAAAACTGCGCTTCAGTAGCCATACGTGTTCTTTGAAGTTGGTTAGAATAGATTACCCAGCCCATCTCAATCACGCCATTCACTTGGTCATTACGCATTAACGCAAATGTCCCCAATGCTTGATTCGTTTTCAGATCAACGATAGCTAAATAATAAGGGTCTTGTGAATCAATTTTCTCTCCAATAAACTCTTGGTAATTTGTAAAAGATTCAAAACGCTCAATTGGTAAATAGGTCCAATTTTCTTTTGGAGAGTTCGGTCCATAAACCTCATAAAGCGAAGCAATGTGCTTGTCACTTAATTTTTCCACTTTAACAGTCTTACCTAGCAGTTCTGTAATCTTTGGAATACTCCCTCCTGAAAAGTCCTCAACCAAGTCTCCAATAGTTTGACCATAGTCATTAACTGGCATGTAACCTCCTCCTGTAGCATTCTATTTTTATATATCTTTTTATTTAGATAAGAGAGCGAATAACTTCTGGATAAAGCTGATATTCCGCTTCATGTATTCTGGCTTCAAAGGTTTCTAGGGTATCCTCAGCCAGCCTTGGTACTCGGACTTGTTTGATAATTTGTCCAGTGTCAACGCCACTGTCAACCCAGTGGACTGTTACGCCACTTTCAGATACACCTGCCTGCCAGGCATCTTCAATCCCATGAGCACCAGGAAATTCTGGCAAGTAGGCGGGGTGGATATTGATGATCCGACCTTCGTACTGAGCCAGCAGGGTTGGTCCCACAATCTTCATATAGCCTGCCAAGACCACCAAGTCAATCTGGTGCTGGTCTAATAGTTGGATGATAGCTTCTTCGTAAGCTTGCTTATCCGCAAACTCTTTTAGTTCAAAAGCAAAGGCTGGCACACCTAGTTTTTCAGCTCGTTCTAAGACATAGGCATTTCTGCGGTCTGAAAAGACAAAGGCTACTTCAAACTGCTCTGCGATGACTTGGAAATTGGAGCCGTTGCCTGATGCAAACACTGCTATTTGTTTCATTTGATGACCACGCTCTTGTCTTCCTTGGCGATGATGCGGCCAATAGTGTAAACTTCCTCATCAACTAGTTGACAGACACTGTCAACCTTGTCTGGACTGACAGCCAGGACCAATCCGATACCCATATTGAAGATTTCAAACATTTCTTCATGCTTGATATGGCCGTATTTTTCAAGGGCCGTAAAGATTGGGAGGACTGGAATCTTTTCCTCTTCAATTTCAGCTGCTAGGTTATCAGCAAACATACGGGGAATATTTTCGATAAAGCCACCGCCTGTGATATGGGCAATACCATTGACCAGCCCTGCTTTTACCAGAGGCAATACCTGCTGGACATAGATACGTGTCGGCTCTAAGAGGACATCCTTCAGAGCTCTGCCATTGAGCTCTGGCAACAGAGCGTCGCCAGAAACCTCTGCAAAAACGCGGCGGACCAAGGAATAGCCGTTGGAGTGGATGCCGCTGGACGCTAGGCCGAGGAGAATGTCGCCCTCCTGGACCTTACTGCCGTCGATAATCTGAGACTTCTCCGCAATGCCGACAGCAAAGCCAGCCAGGTCATAGTCATCCTCTCCGTACATACCAGGCATTTCAGCCGTTTCACCGCCAATCAGGCCGCAACCAGCTTGGACGCAGCCTTCCGCCACACCGGCCACAACCTGCTCTAGCTTGGCTGGCTCATTTTTTCCTGTCGCGATGTAGTCAAGGAAGTAAAGTGGCTCCGCACCTGCTGCGATGATGTCGTTGACACACATGGCCACGCAATCCTGGCCAATGGTGTCGTGCTTGTCGTACTGGATAGCCAGCATAAGCTTGGTGCCGACTCCGTCTGTTCCTGATACCAAGACTGGTTCTTTGACATCCAGTTTGGTCAGGTCAAACATCCCGCCAAAACCACCGAGGGCTCCCATAACACCCAAGCGTTCTGTCCTAGCCACATGTTTCTTGATGCGTTCGACAACTTCATATCCCGCTTCGACGTCAACGCCCGACTGGGCGTAGGCATTTTTATTTGTCATTTTGATTCCTTTCAACAGTTTACAGGTCTGTCAAGTAACATTGACACCTCTGTCACTTACTTGACATTTTCAATGTAGAAACTCGTTTTCTCTTCTAGGCTACGGAGGTATTCTTCCTCATAGTCATAGAGAGGCGTTGGAAATTCTCCGTCGAAGTAAGCCACACAGAGCCCGCCTTTTGGTGCATCGGTTTCGATGCCGATGGCTTCAATCATCCCCTCAAGAGAAAGGTAGGTCAGACTGTCTGCCCCGATAATCTCACAAACTTCCTCAGCAGTATGGTTGGCTGAAATCAGTTCACGACGGGTCTGAATATCAATGCCATAGAAACACGGGTACTTGAGTTCTGGGCTACCGATAGCCACATGGACTTCTTTTGCCCCTGCATCACGAAGAAGCTGGACAATGCGGCGGCTAGTTGTGCCGCGAACAATTGAGTCGTCAATCATGACCACGCGCTTGCCTTTGACAACACTTGAAACGGCTGACAACTTCATGCGCACACCCTGCTCCCGCAATTCCTGTGTCGGTTGAATAAAGGTCCGCTGGGTATATTGGTTTTTAATCAGCCCCATTTCATTTGGCAAACCAGATTCCTCTGCAAATCCCATAGCCGCAGATAGAGAGGAGTTTGGCACGCCGACAACAATATCTGCTTCCTGTTGAAATTCCTGGGCCAAACGACGTCCCATATTTTTACGAGCCGTGTGGACATTGACCCCATGAATCACCGAATCTGGGCGAGCAAAATAGACATACTCCATAGAACAAACTGCCAGTTGCGTATCTCGTGTATAGCTATCATATTGAATCCCTGAATCATCAATGATGACAATTTCACCAGGCTCCACATCTCGCACCCATTCAGCCCCCACTACTTCAAAAGCACAGGTTTCACTAGCAACAACCCAGGCACCATTTTTCATTTTGCCTATTGAAAGTGGTCGGAAGCCATTTGGATCCAGAGCTGCGACCAGCTTGTCTTCCAACATAATCAGGTAGGCAAAGCCACCTTTAACAGTATTGAGGGCTTCCTTGATTTTGCCCATAAAGTCTGGATTATGACTGCGGCGAATCAAGTGCATGAGAATTTCAGTGTCAGAAGAAGAAGAGAAAATGGAACCATTTTTTTCAAGTTCAGCCTTCAAACTAACCGCATTGGTCAAATTCCCATTGTGTGCCAAACCCACCTGCATATCTGCAAAATCAAAGAGGAAGGGCTGGATATTATTGATAGAAGCAGAGCCAGAAGTTGCATAGCGGACATGGCCAATGGCAGCCCTTCCTGTCAAGGCTTCTAAATCTGCTGGATTTTTGAAGACTTCTGCAATCAGGCCTGTTCCGCGATGGCGACGCAAATGCCCACCATCATTGGCTAAAATCCCTGCCCCTTCTTGCCCACGGTGCTGCAAACTATGGAGACCAAAATAAGTAACCTGAGCAGCTTGTGGGTGTCCCCAAATACCGAAAACACCGCATTCTTCGTTGAGTGATTTAACTTCGTATGTCATATTTATTTTCCTGTAAAATAGCGAACTGCTGAAACAAAGAGCCCTTGGTCTTTCTTACCTGGAATGTTTTGGAAAAGACCGTCCTCGTACCGCTCCGAATGCCCCATTTTCCCGATAATTTGACCGTTGCGGCTGGTAATACCTTCAATGGCATGACTGGATCCATTTGGATTGTACTTAGAATCCATACTTGGTTGACCAGTAAAGTCAACGTATTGGCTGAAAATTTGACCATTATCCCGCAAGATGGCAAACTCTTCATCGGTCACCACAAATTTTCCTTCCCCATGAGAAACTGGAATAGCGTGAATATCGCCGACTTGGACACCCGCCAACCATGGAGAATTGACATTGGCAATCCGCGTTTCCACCATTTTGGCAACGTGCTGGTTGGCATCGTTGTAGAAGAGGGTCGGACTGCTTTCACCTGCTTCCTCAAAGTTTCCATACGGCAACAAGCCCGATTTTACAAGGGCCTGGAAGCCGTTACAGATACCGATGATGAGGCCACCTTTTTCTATAAATTGGTCAATAGCAGAGCGGACCTTGGCGTTTCGTAAGATGGTCACGATAAACTTAGCAGACCCGTCTGGCTCATCCGCAGCTGAGAAGCCACCTGCGAAGAAAAGAATATGTGCCTTGGTAATATTGTCAACCATAGTGTCAACCGATTTTTCAATACTCTCTGCATCCAAGGTCACAAACGGAACCAGATTGACTTTTGCACCAGCCTGTTCAAAGGCCTTGGCAGAATCATATTCTGAGTTGGTACCTGGGAAGACTGGAATGTAAACTACAGGCACCTCAACGGATTCTTTTGCTTTTATAACCGCTGAACTTGTGACTGCCGGAACATCCTGCAACTCTGTTGCCTGTTCAAATTCTGTTGGGTAAACTTCTTCTAACTTACCTTCAAAGGCTGCTTGCAAGTCCTCCCCAGCTAGGTTGACACCGTTGACAAGCAGTGTAAAGTCAGCAGTGGTTTGTCCAATTTTCACAGCATCTGGAATGTCTTCTTTCGATGTAAAGACAAATCCGCCAAGCTGACCTGTCAAGCTGGTTTCAAGGTCTGCAAGTTCGACTCTTGCTCCGAATTGGTTACCAAAGGACATGAGGGCTAGGCTTTCTAAGACACCGCCGTACTTGACTGCACTCGCAGCCGTAATCGCATAATCGCTCTGCCATTTTTCAAAAGCCTCAAAATTAGACTTGATCAAGGCAAAATCAATATCTTCAGACAAAATCTGACCTGGTAAGTAGTAAATGTACTCGCCAGCCGCCTTGAACTCAGGCGAGAGGGCCTTGCAACTGTCAGCCGTGGTCACACCAAAGGCAACCAGGGTCGGCGGAACGGTCAAGTCCTCAAAGGTACCCGACATGGAGTCCTTGCCACCGATAGAAGGCAGACCAAGCTGAGTTTGAGCCTCGATAGAGCCCAGAAGTGCTGCTACTGGCTGACCGAAACGTTCTGCCTGCTTGTCCATGCGTTGGAAGTATTCTTGATAAGAAAAACGAGCCTTGGACCAGTTGGCACCTGTTGCCACCAAGCGAGCTGTCGCTTCAATGACCGCATAGACAGCACCGTGGTAAGGTGACCAGTCTGCCAGATAAGGATGATAGCCCTGAGCCATGACAGAAGCCGTTGTGGTCACACCGTGTTGGACAGGCAACTTTTGTACCGAACTTTCTGTCGGAGTCAACTGGTGACGACCTCCGAGTGGCTGGTTGACGGTTGAACGACCAACAGATGAGTCGAAAATCGTCTGCAAACCTTTTTGACTAGAATGGTTGAGGTCTGATAGAAGTTCTTTCAAGTCCTCCTGTAGCGTTTCAGCGGAAGTTCTACGTGTTTCTGGCAAGTTGACAGGACTGTCAACTACCTTGGCATCAACGACTACACGCACACCGTTGGTATCAAGGAAGGAACGTTCCAAATCAACAATGGTTTGTCCATTCCAAGTCATGACTAGGTTTGGTTTTTCCGTCACTTTGGCTACGACAACCGCATGGATATTTTCCTGACGGCAGGCTTCGATGAAGGCGTCTACGTCTTCCAGACGGATAACCACGCTCATCCGCTCTTGTGATTCCGAAATAGCAATTTCCGTTCCATTCAAACCTGCATACTTGAGTGGAACCTTGTCCAAGTCGATTTCTAAACCGTCTGCTAGTTCCCCAATAGCTACGCAGACACCACCTGCACCGAAGTCATTTGATTTTTTAATCAAGCGAGTCACATCACCATTGCGGAACAAGCGTTGGATTTTGCGTTCTTCAATAGCATTTCCTTTTTGGACTTCCGCACCAGCTGTTTCGACAGACTCAACTGTCTGTACCTTGGACGAGCCGGTTGCACCGCCGATACCATCACGCCCTGTTTTGCCACCCAGTAAGATGACCACATCACCTGCGACCGGCTTTTCACGGACCACATTTTCCTTAGGAGCAGCTCCGACTACGGCACCTAGTTCCATACGTTTTGCGACAAATCCTGGGTGGAAATATTCACGCACATAGGTGGTCGCAAGACCGATTTGGTTACCGTACGAAGAATAACCATGTGCTGCCGTTTTAGAAATGATTTGCTGTGGCAATTTCCCTGAGCGAGTAGCTGTCAGAGGTTGGGTAATATCGCCTGCACCTGAAATCCGCATGGCCTGATAAACATAAGAACGACCTGACAAAGGATCACGAATGGCTCCACCGATACAGGTTGCGGCTCCACCGAAAGGCTCGATTTCTGTTGGGTGATTATGGGTTTCATTCTTGAACATGAGGAGCCACGGCTCTTTCACGCCGTCCACATCCACTTCAATCTCCACCGAGCAGGCATTGATTTCATCCGACACTTCCATGTCATCCAGACAACCGTTTGCCCGCTCGTAACGACCAAAAATGGTCGCCATATCCATAAGCGTCTGCGGCTTATCTGTCCGACCTAATTCTGTCCGCATCGCCAAGTACTTGTCATAAGTCGCCTGCAATTGCTTGTGGAATTTTGAAGCTGAAAAGTCAATAGACCTCAGTTCTGTTTCAAAAGTCGTATGACGGCAGTGATCACTCCAATAAGTATCCAAGACCTTGAGCTCTGTTTCAGTTGGCACTCGCCCGATTGACTTGAAATAGTCCCGAATAAAGAGCAGGTCTTCCACTTCCATAGCCAAGCCAGCTTCTTGCTTATAAGCCGCAAATTCTTCCGCCCCATAACTAGCAAAGAAATCCAAGTTTGGAATAGTCGCATCTGACACCGAAAACTCCTGAGCCACCAAAGGAGCATCCAAGTCCTTGAAACGCGAATCCACAGGGTTCAGCAAATAGTTCTTGATAGCAGCTAACTCTTCTTCCTGCACATTGCCATTCAAGATATAGAGCTGACCTGTATTGACACGCACCTCCTGACGACTGCCCAATAAGAGAAGGGCCTCCTGACTGCTGGCCGCCCGCTGATCAAACTGCCCAGGAAGAGCCTCAATCGCAAAATAAGCAGCCCCCTCCAAGTCAAGCTCAGCTTCTGACAAGACCTTGTCCGTCACCTGCTCGGTAAAGATGTGCTTAATCGCCTGCTCCAGTAAGTCCTCCTCAAGATTGAAAACATCGTAAACCTGCACCAAACGCAAACTTGACAGACTTGTCAACTGTAAATTATGTGTCAACTCCTTGCGAAGAGCCTCCGCCTTAATCTGAAAATCCGCCTTCTTCTCAACAAAAATCCGCTTCGCCATTTTTTCCAATCCTTACTTCACTTCTTGTAACTTTGCCAATACGACCTCGTAAACCTCGGTCAACTCCCCGAGACCCCGACGGAAAACATCCTTGTCCAGATGATTGCCATCCGTATCCCACAAACGACAATTATCAGGAGAAAACTCATCCGCCAATAAAATCTGACCAGACGAGTCAACCCCAAATTCTAACTTGAAGTCCACCAAAGTCAGCCCAATCTGTGCAAACAAGTCCTTCAAGAACCCATTGATTCGTCTTGTTTCTTCCTTGATATAGGCAATTTCTTCTGAACTAGCTAGATTAAGAAAGGCAATATGTTCATCGTTGATAAAAGGATCGTCCAACTCATCTTTTTTATAGTAAAATTCCACGATAGGAGTAGATAAGGCAATCCCTTCTTCCACCCCAAAGCGTTTTGAGAAAGAACCAGCTGTCACATTTCGCAAAACCACCTCAAGAGGAATAATCTCCACCTTCTTATTCAACTGCTCCGTATCCGACAAGCGCTTGATGAAATGTGTTTGGACTCCCGCTTTATTCAACTTTTCAAAAATCAAAGATGAAATCAGATTGTTCAGCCGGCCCTTGCCTATAATCTGTTCTTTCTTACCACCATTAAAAGCCGTCGCCTGATCCTTGTAAACCGCAACAATCTGGTCGCGGTCAGCCGTTGCGTAGATGTCTTTGGCTTTTCCTGAATAGAGAAGGTCTGTTTTCATGAGAATGTTCGCCTTTCATAAAATATTCTAGTCTTTTTGTTTATTCTATCACAGAACATTCGTCTATACAAGATTTTCGCGGTATTTCATCGAAAAACAAAGAAAAACGCCCGTAAACTACGAACGTTTTTGTAATTCTTCATAAATAAAATCCACAATATCAGATAGGGTTTCAAAGCGTTCAATGGCCGCATCCGGCACATCTACTCCGAACTCATCCTCTAAGGTTAGGACAAATTCCATGATTTCCACCGAATCTGCAGCAATATTATCTGCCAAAGTTGACTCAGGTTGAACGTGGAAGTCTTCCCCCTTCTCATCCTGAATCAATTCAACAACCCGCTGATAGACCTGCTCTCTAGTCATGACTTTCCTCCACTACTGAAAATTTGGCAACCGATTTTTCGACAATGCCAGCCTCCAAAACGGAACGTGTCTGCTTGATCGTATAGAAAATCGACTGAGCATCGCTAGACCCATGAGCCTTGATAACAGGTGCCTTCAGACCAAGCAAGACAGCACCGCCAGCAGTTTTATAGTCCATAGCCCCCAAGGCCTTTTTCAAGGTTGGCTTGACCAAGAGACCACCCAATTTAGCACGCAGACCACCATTCTTGATTGAGCCCGTCAACTGACCGACGATGGATTTTGCAGTCCCTTCAACTGTTTTCAGCACAGCGTTTCCCGTGAAACCATCCGTCACGACCACATCCGCCACGCTGTTAAGCAACTCGCGCGCCTCCACATTCCCGATGAAGTTGATCGACTTGTCTTCCGCCAAGAGTTTATAGGCTTCTTGGTGAACTGGCGTGCCCTTGGTATCTTCCGTACCGTTGTTCAAAAGTCCCACACGAGGTTGTTTGACACCACGCACGTGCTCCGCGTAAAATGAGCCAAGAATACCATACTGATAGAGGTGATGAGCTGTATTTTCAGCATTTGCCCCCAAGTCCATCATATCAAATCCCTTACCGTCCATAGTCGGTAAAGTGGACATCAAACCAGGACGATCAATGTTCTTGATACGACCGACTACAAAGACACCTGCCGCCAAAAGAGCACCTGTATTTCCAGCCGACAAGACCGCATCTGCCTGACCATCCTTGACAGCCTTGGTCGCTAGGACCATAGAAGCCTCTTTTTTCCGACGAATAGCCTTAACAGGCTCATCATCTGAATTGATTTTCTCCTTCGTATGGACGATGCTGACACGCTCTGTCGCTGTCAAATACTGCTTGATTTTAGCCTCATCACCATAAAGTTGAATCTCAATATCTGGAAAGGCAGTCAGGGCTTGATTAACACCTTCTACCACTGCCTGAGGGGCATGGTCCCCACCCATAGCATCTACTGCAATACGTTTCATCTATCTAGTTCCTTCACTTTAGTCTTAGAGATATTATAGCACGATTTCAACTTTTTTCCTATTATTGAAAATAGCAGAGCAAAACAAATCCCCTTTCTAATCACTAGAAAGGGGATAAGACCTTAAAATTCCATCTTTTTAAAATACTTCAAGGTCAGATAGGCTAATACTGTCGAATAAACCAAGGTAACCAAAACAGATGTTCCTAATGTTGAAAACAGACTTGCTCCTTCATACAAGGCATTAATGTTACCAGTTGGAAAGAAACTAGCTAAACCAAATACTGCTAAAATACTTGACCCAAGTGAGTAACCAAAGGCAACTGCCATGGTTGCTCCAACTCCTGAGTACAAGGAAACACAAGCAGCCAGCAAGACACAGACCAACATATCTAGCATGCCGCCAAGGATACTTTGAGCAAATCCTGCATTTTCATCCGCCAGATAATCCAAGAAAGTCAAGGTCGCATAGTCCAGATGACCAATACGTGTGTAGTAATAAGGCACCATCACCAATAGGAAGATTCCTGTATAAATAAGGACAATCGTCACCAGACTCAAGACCTTGGCCCAAAAGATGTCCTGACGCTTGATGTCCTTATAGAGAAACATAGTATGACTATCCGCCTCACCCTTGAAGACTGTATAGGTTAGATAGAAAAGGGCAAGGATAGGTAGAGTAAAGTCATTTGAAGACTTAAATAAACTACCAGTCAAAGCTACAAATGAATAAAGATAGCCGTCACTTGCACCAGGTACCATGAAGTTGGAACCTTTTGGTAAAAAGGTTGAAGCCAGAAAAAGGGTCGGAAAGAGGAAGGCAAAGGCAAGGAAAATCTTGGTTTCCTTCCTCTTCCAAACACTGGCAAAAACAGGTTTAAAAATTGCTAACATACTATTCACCTCGACTAAAAATTTCTTTCAAGTGGTTTTCTTTTACATGGAGCTTGCTGATCAAGTTTTGACTAGCTAGGTAGGCTAGGACAGCATTGAGTTCTCCGCTATTTGCCTGAGTGGAAATCTCTAGCACATCCCCATCCAGAGTAATCGCTTCTGTCAGATAGGCTGAGAGAGCTTCCTTATCTGCTCTGCCATTGACCTCTACCAAGACACTCGGAGCTGACTGCCCAGCAAACTCATCTGCCAACTGACCTTTTTCGATATAGACATAACGCTCACAGAGAGCTTCCAACTCGCCAAGCTGGTGACTGGAAATCAGCATAGAGATATTGCGCTCCTGTGACCAAGACTTGAGAATATCGATCAACTGTTGAACACCGACAGGGTCCAAGCCCACAAAGGGCTCATCTAAGATAAGGAAGTCTGGCTCTGCTACCATCGCAATAGCCAAGGCCGTCCGCTGTTTCATACCAAATGAGAACCCTTTTGGCTTACGGTTGCGAGCCTCCCACAAGTCTAAGAGCTTGAGGGTCTTTTCAATATTTTGAAACATCTCTGTCCTACCGTGCAAAGTCAGATAAAACTTCAAATTATCAATAACCGACATCTCTGGATAGAAAACAGGGTCAATCATAATCCCAAAATCCTTGAGCAAGTTATCTGCCGTATGAATATCCACACCATTATAAGTAATGGTTCCTGTTGTCGGCTTGAGGGATTTGGCCATCAATTTCATCAGAGTTGATTTCCCAGCACCGTTTTTACCGATCAAGCCGACGATTTCGCCTTTTTTAATCTCCAAACTCACATCTTTTAATGAGTAAAAGTCATTTCCAGCAAATTGTTTTGATAGGTTCTTGATTGTAAGCATAGTTATTCTCTCTTTCTTAGGTATCTTTTAATATTCAATTTTTTCAAAATTCTTGCGTGCCGAACGATAGGCCAATCCAAAATATAGCAGGAGCAAACCTAGGCTAATAGCAAAGGCAACTCCAAATGGAAACTGTCCAGCCAGTTTGGTCGCATAGGTCTGTGGGAAAGTATAGCGAAAACCATTTAAAAGTGGAGCGATTTGAGCAAAAAGGTTAAAAAGTACCCCAGTCAAGACAGCCAGTATGGTTGTTCGCTTGATGGATACTGCCGCTACCAGACTGATTAAAATCAGATTTAAGCCAATCATCGTCAAGATATAAAGCCAACTATAAGCAACTTGATGAGCAGGAAACCAGTGGAAACCATACTGGGGAGCAATGGAAAGGACATAGGTCAGGCTAGCGATAAGGACTGTCCCAAAAAAGTAAATCACATAGACAGCAAAGAGACTGAGTAACTTGGCATGAAGAATGCTAGATTTCTTGATATCCTTGTAAAGAAACAGGATTCCTGAACCAATCTCATCACGAAAGACCGACGATACGATAAAGCCCATGATTAAGGCAGGTAAGACCATCTGGAATTGCAACTCCAAAGCCGACACGATAAAGGAAAGCCAACTACTTGTCACATCTGTGTTGATTTGAGCGTCTCCTATCCCAGACAAGCTAGTTACCAACAAGGGCAGGAAGGTGAAGGCTAAAAGAATATTCACATCACGTCTTTTAAAAACAGATTGAAATACTGAAGGAAACAGATTCATAATTTAACTCCTTAGGACTACTACTCAATGAAAATCAAAATCAGGCTAGCTCCAAAGGTTTGGGGAACCTTTGGAGGTTGGAAATAGAGCGAACAACGTTCGTGTCTCTATAGTGCAGATAGAACTCTGTTACTTTTCATATTTTCAAGTAACAGGCTGAAAACCTCCACTGGAGCTTTTCAGTCATCAAATCAAGTCAACAACGCCTGATTTTGATTTTCAAAGAGTATTGATTTGTTTTACAAAAAGAGTATAACCCAAAAGAGCAATAAAAAATGACCACTCTAATGAATGGTCGTTTATTTGTCATGAACGGTAAATGTTATGTTTCAACCGTCTGTGGCACATGTAGTTCTTGACGGAATCGAAAAGCCTGACTAGTCGTCACCAGTCTAATAGACGGATAGTGTGATAGGATTTTCTGCACATTGGCCAAACCAATCCCTCGCCCCTCTCCCTTACTGGATTTTCCATAAGAAAAGATAGATTTTGTCTGAATCCGTTCTTCCGCTGTACTATTTTCGATGATAAGGATTTTTTCACCTTGGTCTTCAAAATAAGCCACAAGCAGACTTTTCTCAGCTGACAAACTGGCAGCCTCTATGGCATTGTCTAAAAAGATTGATAGGATAGTCACCATATCCAGCAATTCGATCCCTGCTGGAGCGGTACTGACTTCTTCTATCTCAACGGTCAGCTGAATCCCCCGACTTTGAGCTTCCATCAGCTTAGCAGATAAAATACTTTTCATCGCAGTATTATCCAGATGAGCTAGATTTCCAATATCATAGGCATCTTGATAAAATTTCTGGTCTGTCCCTGCTAATACCGTTTGATAGATTGCCTTGATTTCACTGACATCTTCCTGCTTGATAGCTTCATTGAGACTAACCAAGATATTGGTATAATCATGTCGAAAGCTTCTAATATCCTTATAAAGACTTTCCACATGCTGACTGTAGTCTTCTAAAGAAGATAATTGAGCATCCTTGGCCTCCTGCAATTCCTCAGTCAACTGCTCTTTTAGCTTGGTATTGAGGAAAAAGAGACTACCAATAAAATAAGCAAAGTAAATCTTAATAAAATCTAGATAAACCTGACTGTCCCCTATGCCAATAGCTACCGAAAAGTCCATTTCCCCTACTGATTGCCCAAAAACGAGCAACGCATGCACCACAACAACATAGAAGAGCATAGAATAAATTAGGTTCTTGAGACTCTTTTTAAACTTAGGGTAGGCAAAGACCTTCTTCATATGCTGAAAATCAATTCCCAGCAAACGGATAAAGGTCCGATAAAAAGGAATAAAGAGCAAAAGGACCACTACAACAAAGATAATATCTAACCATTCCAAACCTGTCTGCCATAGTTGAAAGGTTGTCCACTTAAGCTGGTAAATCCCAAAGGTTCGCTGAAATAAATCAACTAAGACAAAAGGTGCCAAACCGTAGAACAAGGATTGAGACCAAGTCCAAGACCGCTGAAATACTAAGAGATAGACCAGGAAATAAAAGGGTTCAATGTAAGGAATACTGTCTGGAAAAAGAATGAATAATCCCGAGAATAGACCTGAGAAAACAAGCAATCGCCACCATTTCAAGCTCAGCTGACTCAACTGATTAAACACTCCAAGCTTGATAAACCAGTCGATGAAGGACACTAGAAATACTAAACCAATAGCCATCATTTCCCAACCCTCTCCAGCAAACCTTTCAGTTTCATACGAGAGACCAAGCAAGATTCCTCCTGTTCAAAATACACCATCCGCTCCACAGCATCCACACGAAGAATATTAGCAGGATTGACCACATATGCCCGATGGCTCTGGTACAAGCGTTCATCTGTTTTCGCAATATCTGACACCTTGCCATAAAACTCCGTATGACCTGACTTGGTTGTCAAGACGACCTTATGAGGCGTTGAAGAGGTTTCAAAATACAAAATATCTGAAAAAGGAACCTGAATTTGAGAAAATTCACTCTTGAAAACAAAAGCATCATCGCTCACTGTCTGACTGATATGACTATAAGCATGTTGGAGAACATCTGCCACCGCTTCCTTAAAGGCAAGCTCATCCAACCCCTTATCAATAAAATCAAGAGCCGACACACGGTATTTATAGGTCAAAGGCATAAATTCCGAATGCGTCGTCACAAAAACAATCACAGCATGCGGATCACGCGCTCTTATCTCCCGTGCAATCTCCATCCCTTTCTTCTCCTCACCCCTAATCTCAATATCTAGGAAAAAGAGCTGATGATTTCCAGTCTCTGTCACAACCTCAAGTAACTGCTGAGGTTTACCAAACACTTCCAAGGTCTTGTAGGCAACGTCACTCGTTTTTACAACTTCCTCAATCGCCTGCTCCAACCTAGCCTGTTGCATAAAATCATCTTCCAAGATAAAAATCCGTAACATCTCATCCCCCATTCATGACAAAATAAAGACTGTTCATGACAGCTCCACCCCATTTTCTCTAAAATCTCCTATACTAAGATATATCAAAGAAAAGAAAGGAACCTACATGATCTATATCCTAAAACCATTCTTCTATCCAAACACGATAGAAAGGATTTTAAACCAACTTGGGCGACCCTTCCAAGTCAAACACAAGGAAGATTTTCCCGTCGCCCATCAAATTAACTACTATTTTATCATAAATACCCCTCAAAACATATTCTGGGATGGAATGAAGGTAGCAAAAACTATTCGCCAGCGAGATGACACTGGACAGCTCATCTTGATTGATGAAGAGCCTGACTACCAAGTCTGCTTCCGAAGCCACCTCTCCTTCCTAGCTGTCCTGACACCACTCCAAGCCCAAACAGAATTAAGGGAATATCTACAAAACAGCCCTCTCCATTGAGAAGGCTGTTCTTATTCTTCTGGCTTCATAATCTGCCCCCAAGAAGACAAATCATCTATAAATTTCTTGGATTTCAAGTGAATGCCCACATATTCCTCATATATTTGGTCGATAAAAATCCGTAATTTTCGCTTCATCTCAGGCTTGATGGAGATGGTTTCCAGCTCATCAAAGGAAATAGCCTGAAATTGATCAAGTAGATAGGGAACATTGGGTTCCAGATAAGCCCGTCGCTCATCTTGTTGATAGTGTTGCGGACACAAGACACCGCTGTACTTGTAGGAATAGTCAAAAGGCAAGCCAACCCGATGACAGAAAGCACACTCATGAAAATTCAGACTGATCCCAAAACGTCCCAAGAGCTGAATTTCAAAGATATTGGTCAGAACTTCGTAGTCCAAACCTGATTCCATCAAGTCCAAGGTCTTGACCAAAAAAGCAAAGAGGGCTGGATCATAGACCTTATCCTGCAAGGCCGCATCTGCCAAGGCCAAGATATAGGTAGCATAGCTGAGCTTGAAAATATCACCGTTAATAGCCTTAAAAGGTTGCACCTGATGAAAATCTTCGATATAAGATAGACCGTCATCATTGATTTTAACGATAAAATCCGCATAGGTCAAAGGCTGTATAGAAGCTACCAGCTTGGACTTAGAGGCATGTTTCACGAAAAACATTCGCTTGCCAGCCTTCTCCGTAAAAATCTTGACTAGCTTGTCATCTTCCCGAAAATTCCGATTGTAAAGGACTAATCCCTTGGTTTCAATTCGTTCCATTTTCTTCTAGATATTCCTTCAAACGAGCCATGGCTGTTTGAATCTTCTCCATACTAGCCGCATAGGAAATTCGCACATAGCCTTCTCCATATTGACCAAAGGCCGCACCTGGAATAAAGGCCACCGCTTTCTTTCTCGCAAAGTCTTGCAAGAAGCTAAAAGAATCTTGATTGTAACCCGCAGGGATTTTTGCAAAGATGTAAAAAGCTCCATCAGGCTTGATAATTTTAAAGCCCAAGTCCGTCATCTTCTCGATGATGTAATCCCTACGCTTGACGTACTCCGCCCGCATCGGCAGAGCATCATCCTTACCATTTTTCAAGGCCTCAACCGCACCATACTGCATAGCAGTTGACGCCGCTGTCACGAGATATTGGTGGCTCTTGATAATTTGAGCGATGATGGGAGCTTGACTCATAATCAAGCCAATCCGCCAACCTGTCATGGCATGGGACTTGGACAAGCCCTGAATCAAAATGGTCTGTTCTGGCAAAAACTCCGCAATCGAAGTATGAGGCTGACCAGTATAAGTCAACTCCGCATAGACCTCATCCGACAGGACAAAGACAGGATATTTACGCAAGACATCCGCAAAGGCCTGAATCTGCTCACGTGAGTAGGTCACACCCGTTGGATTGGCAGGATAGTTGAGAATGACAGCTTTTAGCTTATCCCCCTGCTCAATAATCGCCTCTTCCAACATCTCAGGTGTCAACACAAAATCATTAGCTGTCGTATCAATTTCAACGATGTCTGCACCCACCATATTGACAATCGGTTCATAACCAGGATAGGCAGGGGCAGGTAGAAGTACCGTATCTCCAGCTTCCAAAATAGCAACTAAGCTTGCTGATAGAGCTTCTGTCGCACCGATTGTAGAGAGGATTTCATTTTCTGGATTGTAGTGCAAATTATATTTTTCAGCCACAAACTCTGCTGCCGCTTGGCGCAACTCCAAAAGACCAGCCATACCAGTATAATAACTCTGGTTAGCATCGATAGCAGCCTTAGCCGCTTCTTTAACATGGTCAGGCGTTGTAAAATCAGGTTCTCCCAAGGTCAGTTTCAAAATCCCTGGAACATCCGAAATAGACTGATCAAACTGACGAATCATCGAAACCTCAATCCGATTCAAATTCTTATTAAAACGATTTAATAAATCCATTCTGCCACCTCAAAAACATATAAAACTATTATAATACATTTTGAAAATAAATGTAAAAAAGAAGAGTCATTTGACTCCTCATACTTATTTAACACGACTTGCCTCAAACAAAGGCGACAAGGGACGTTTTTCATGAATACGAATAATCGCTTCCGCTAATAATTCTGCCGTTGAAATATGTTCGATTTTATCGATTAAGCGTTCTTCTGCAATTTCAATTGTATCAAGAACAACCAATTTCTTAATTGCTGACTTACTAATGTTATCCATAGCAGGCCCTGACAATACTGGGTGCGTACATGAAGCATAAACAGCCGTTGCCCCTGCATCTGCCAAAGCATCCGCTGCATGACAGATGGTACCCGCAGTATCAATCATATCATCAATCAAGATACAAGTTTTATCCTTAATATCGCCAATAATGTTCATCACTTCTGATGTATTCATCTTATCAACACTACGACGTTTATCAATAATAGCAATCGGTGTCTTCAAGAACTGTGCTAACTTACGGGCACGTGTCACACCACCATGGTCAGGTGATACAACAACATAGCCATCACCTACCATACCACGACGCTCAAAATAATCCGCAATCAATGGAGCACCCATCAAATGATCAACAGGAATATCGAAGAATCCCTGAATCTGCGCAGCATGCAAATCAATTGTCAACAAACGATTGACACCCGCTGTCTGCAACATATTAGCTACCAATTTTGATGTAATTGGTTCCCGTGCACGAGCCTTCCGGTCTTGGCGTGCATAACCATAATAAGGCATTACTACGTTTACTGATTCAGCAGATGCACGTTTAAGAGCATCAACCATAATCAAAATTTCCATTAAATTATCATTAACTGGTGAGCTAGTGGATTGAAGAATATACACATGAGTTCCACGAATGGATTCCTCAATATTTACCTGAATCTCACCATCTGAAAATTGACGAACACTTGATTTTCCCAGAGGAATTCCTATTTTTTTCGACACCTGTTCAGCTAACTTCTGATTTGACGAAAGAGCGAACAATTTTAAGTCAGTAAACGCCATGACAGCCTCCTATATATTTCTACCTTTACTATTTTAACCCTTTTTCCTTCATTTTTCAAACAAAAATAGAGCGCAAATCTACACGCTCTATTTGAAAATTTCTTAATATGGAGGGTAAATATAGTAAACTGCTCCCTCAGAAGTCGTTGTTGGGTTGAAATAACCACCACGATGGTTGCCAATATAACGACGACCCATGTAGTTTGATTCAACAACTTGGATACTTGTTGAAGATTGAACAGCCGTAACAACCGCTACGTGCCCATAATAACCACCTGTCCAAACAGCAATCGCACCTACTTGTGGAGTAGAACCTGTACTAAAACCTTCAGCACGTGCTGATGCTAACCACTGTTTAGCATCTCCCCAGTAAGGACCAACCCATGAAAGTTGAGATTTAACTCCCCAAGTACACTCACCAATTGGGTAAGATGAAGCGTCATAACGCGCATTATTTGCTGCCGCTGAACTACCTGAACCTGATGATGTAGACGTTGTAGGTGTGCTTACCGTTGGTGTAGATTGTGATACTGTCGCAACCGTTTCAGTCACTGTAGTTTCTACTGGCGTTGACACGACTGGTGCTGATACTGAGGCTACTTGTTGCTGTGCTAGAGCTGCCTGTTGTGCTTGATACTCCGCTTGACGAGCTGCCGCTTGACGAGCTGCTTCTTCTGCAGCCGCCTTTTGCGCCAACAATGAATTTTTCTCATCTTCAGCAGTAGCTTTCTGCACAGCCAAATTTAACTTAGCAGCTTCCAATTCAGCCTGACGCACTTGCAATACTTGAGCGTCATCTTCCAATTTTTGGCGATTAGCTGCCAAAGTAGTGATTGCCTCTTGGTTTGCCTTTTGTTTTTCAACAATTGCTTCCTTATCAGCTTTTTGTTGTTCCAACATACGGTTATTAGCTGAAACAATCTCACGCATTGCATTAACACGCGAAACAGCATCAACGATTGATTTTGAATCTAAAATTGTATTGATATAGCTTGAAGCAGAGCCATCAACTTGAGCACTACGCGCCTGCTCCTTTAAAGCACCATCACGTGACACAATATCAGCTGACAAACGCTCAATATCTGCCGCCAATGTCTGCGATTCTGCTTCCAAACGAGTATTTTCTTCTGTTAATTTCGCCTGTTCACTAACAATTGCATCAACTTGTCCTTGAATAGCATCAACTTGTTGTTGAGCTTCAGCTTGTTGTGCTGTCAACTCACTAATCTGTTGATTTTTTGCTGCAATCTGACTATCTACATCATTCGCACTAATCACAGCTACATAATTAGCATTAGATAGAACGACTGTACTTAACATAATTGTAGCCAAGATTTTTTTCTTCATATCCGAACATAACTCCTCTATACTTTCTGACTCTCTCATTTTATCAAAAAAATTGCGTAAGTATATTACGCAATTATTACATTTCTATGTCTTGTTTGTTATTCCAAATAAACGCTCAAATAACGGCTGTAGTACGAAAAATAAGGCCAAATTGAATAGTAAACTTGGAAGTAATTTATTAAAAACAAAGATAAACACAGACAAGTTTGTTATATGAAAAATACGAGCAAATGAATAACTAATAAATTCAAATTGAAAAATAGCTACTAGTAAAATCAGAATATTAATTCCTCGCTTGCTGACTGCACTTTGGAAGAAGAAATAGATGCAATACAAAACTAAAGGAAGGGTTGTAGTAGCAATACCAATCAGATTAAGATAACTAATATCATATACCAAACCTAGCAAAGTAAATATGAATAATGAAAAACCAAGAGACACATAGTTAGCATAAAAAATAGCTAACATAAGTACCAAATGACTTGAAATAGTAAATAATCCAACCAACCAATTTGTTACCAACGTTGAAATCTGTCCATCAAGTAATAAAATAAAGAACAAGATGGGAAACATGAATATTTCTATCATTTTATTGCGCATTTGTTTGACCTACCACTAAAACCGAATAAATGTTTGAAAAACTAGCTGTCGGCTCAACATATACTTCTCTATTTAAACTGTTACTATTTGATTTAACCGATAAAACTTTACCAATTTGGACATTTGCCGGAGTCGCACCAGCCAAATCACTCGTTACAACATTGCTACCCACTGCAATTTCATCAGCTGAGTTCAACTGATTAATGATAAAACTATTTGTATCTGCATCATAGCCTGATAAAATACCATAAATTTCTTTAGAATCAACAGAAATTTTCACAGGCAACTTCGTGAATTCATCCGAATTCGTAAATAAGGTAACAACCGCCGAATCTGAACTCAATGAACTCACGATGCCAACTAATCCACCATTAGCAACCACAAGTGCATTAGATGTCACACCACTAGTCTCACCAATATTAATTGAAATATGCTCCGACCACGATGAAGGAGTCCTCACTAAAACTGATCCTGGAATAAGTTGTTTTTCAGGAAAATCAGATACCACACCTAAACTGCTACGAAGCGATGCATTCTCTTCTTTCAAGCTAGTATTTTCAGCAGCCATCCCTTCAAGGCTCATAATAGCTTCCTTTAACTGTTTATTTTCCTCGTAAGCGTTCATCAAATCTGTCAAGACATCTTTCTGCTCAGAAAAAAATCTAGTAGGTACTGAAATAATCGATTGAATTGGCGTTACAACAACACTAACAATACTATTTAAATATGGTACCTGTAACCCCTTAGAGAAAGTCACAAACAAAAGAGAAAATGATAGTAATAAAAAGATAGAAACAACTACTACTAATTTTGAAAATTTATTCATAATAGACCCTCACCAAGATACAATAAAACGAGAATATCAAGCGATAATCTCGTTCACTACGGAGAATAAGGGATTCGAACCCTTGCGCCAGTTACCCGACCTAACGATTTAGCAAACCGTCCTCTTCAGCCTCTTGAGTAATTCTCCATCAATATAATATGGGCACGAGTGGAATCGAACCACCGACCTCACGCTTATCAGGCGTGCGCTCTAACCATCTGAGCTACGCGCCCAAGATAATAAACTTGGACAAAGTTAAATTAATGGCGCGAGACGGAATCGAACCGCCGACACATGGAGCTTCAATCCATTGCTCTACCAACTGAGCTACCGAGCCAAATTCTTAAAGAAATTGCGGGAGCAGGATTTGAACCTACGACCTTCGGGTTATGAGCCCGACGAGCTACCTAGCTGCTCCATCCCGCGATAGTAGTAAGGAGGATGTGGGATTCGAACCCACGCACGCTTTTACACGCCTGACGGTTTTCAAGACCGTTCCCTTCAGCCGGACTTGGGTAATCCTCCAATAATATGGACCTTGTAGGACTTGAACCTACGACCGCTCGGTTATGAGCCGAGAGCTCTAACCAGCTGAGCTAAAGGTCCAGCAAACAAGAGTATATAGCGGCGAAGGGGATCGAACCCCCGACCTCCCGGGTATGAACCGGACGCTCTAGCCAGCTGAGCTACACCGCCAAAATAATATAATCGGGAAGACAGGATTCGAACCTGCGACACCTTGGTCCCAAACCAAGTACTCTACCAAGCTGAGCTACTT
>NZ_ALMY01000053.1 GCF_000440115.1 Streptococcus suis YS56
AGAAAAGTGGCTGAGTTATTGAGGAGATTTCAATCGGTTGAGTATTCTTTAGAATACTATTTTAAAACTAAATGACTATATTATTATTTTAAACCAATTACTGTCAAATCTTTTTTTGAGCAAGAAAAATTTGCAGCGTATTCAGAAACTGGCGAGATATGTTACTTTGTTCCGAAAGCAGATGATTTCAAAAACCATCGCTCATACCACTATCAGGAGCTTACCAAGCGAGGGACTATTGAATTTCGAAGGACATGTACACAACCATTTGAAACAACATTTGCTCCCATAGCCTTTCATTTAGGTCTGCTCGCCAATCTCGTGAAATTGGAAGAAATTCTAGAAAGTACAGAGTTTTTTATAGAATTTGGTAGAGATTATTCAAAGCTACGTAGACAATTTTCGAGAAAAAAACTGTCTGATTTAGAACAAAGAATGGTGAAAGATTTTTCTAAGACATTATTAGATTGTGCACATGAAGCCCTCCTTTTGAGAGGATACAGAGAAGAAAAATATTTAACTCCACTGTACACTTCATTAATTGATGACCCCGGGGTATTGTGAAAATATGAGTAGGTAGCCATAGATTTTTACAAAAACATAAATACCTTTGCAAAAAAATGATATACTGCAGGCATACTAAGAAAATATACAATCTCCGATTAGTATGCCTCTCAGTTTTTCCCAAAATTTCAAGTTGAAGTTAGCCGCCCAAAAGAAATTCACTTGGCGACTTGTAGTCCAAGCATTTTTTAGGGTAGTTGTTAATCCAATTTTCGATAAAAGCTACTTCTTTCGGAGTCGTTTTCTTGGTTCCTTTAGGTAACCATCTCCGAATTAATCGATTATGATTTTCATTTAAACCTCTCTCCCATGAAGAGTAAGCCTGTGCGTAGTAGATATGTTCCTCAGGAAATATCTCAGACAATCGTTTGAACTCCGAACCATTATCTGCAGTAATGGACAGAATACGATTCTCCCCTAATAGTAACGTAAGCTCCTGATTGACAGATTCCGCAGTTTTATTTGGAATTAACCTTATAATTTGGTGTCTGCTCCGCCGGTCGGTTAAGACTAACAGGAAATAATTTTTTATCTTAGTCAGTAGGACGGTATCAATTTCATAATGACCATTTTCCAAGCGAAGATTAATAACGTCAGGACGTTCTTCGATAGATTTACCTGCCGGCTTAAAGTTCGGACTAGCTTGCTTCTTGACACCTTTCCTTTTTCTGGGATAAAGCATGTCGGCCTTCGT
>NZ_ALMY01000054.1 GCF_000440115.1 Streptococcus suis YS56
CACGCCAAACGCATGAAGAAAAATTCGTTTTCAGAAAACGAAAATCATAACCAAACATCAATCAAAGTAGTACACTAGAATAGAGGTGAACTACAATGATTGATTTTCTTTTATCCATAGAAGAACACAAAGAAGAGTATGATAGCCGTCAAGCATGGAAAATCCGCTATCCCTTATCTACCATTCTCTTTCTAGTTTTCTCTTGTCAATTGGCAGGGATTGAAACGTGGAAAGAGATGGAGGATTTTATAGAAATGAACGAATCTGTCTTGGGAGAGTACGTTGACTTGAGTGTCGGCTGTCCTTCTCATGACACCTTGGAACGTGTTGTGAGTATGGTTAATCCAGATTTCATAAAAGAGCTAAAACTGTCCTTTGAAGCTAGTTCGGAAACAACTGATTTTTCAAAATTGATAGCTGTTGACGGAAAAACGATTCGAGGGAACCGAGGAAAACACCAATCTCCTACTCATATTGTCACTGCCTATGATGGGGGCAATCGGATTAGTCTTGGGCAGGTAGCAGTTGAGGATAAAAGCAATGAAATTACTGCCATTCCTCGTCTCTTGCGTCAGCTAGACCTTCGTAAGAGTGTTGTCACGATTGATGCCATGGGCACCCAGACAGACATTGCGGACGTGATTATAGGAGGTAAGGGTGATTACTGCTTGGCAGTCAAAGGAAATCAAGGTACTCTCCATGAGGATATTGACCTTTATTTTAGTGATGCCAAATTGTTATCTCAGTTGACAGAAAAAGGTTGTCATTATCAGACCATTGAAAAGGCACGTAGTCAGATTGAGGTGAGGGACTACTGGGTTTCTCACGATGTGAAATGGCTGAGCCAACGGCATCCAAAATGGAAAAAACTTCGTGGGATTGGGATGACTAAGAATACCATTGATAAAGATGGCATCATTACGGAAGAAGTGCGATACTTTATCCTCAGTTTCAAAGGCGATGTGCAGACTTTTTCACAAGTTGTTCGCGGTCATTGGTCGGTTGAGAGCCTACATTGGCTGTTAGATGTGGTTTACCGAGAAGATAAGAACCAAACCTTAGATAAACTAGCTGCCTTCAATTTGAATGCTATTCGCAAAGTTTGTCTTCATCTCCTACAAATGATGACATTCCCTAAGGAGAAGTTGAGCTACCGTCGCAAACAACGCTATATTTCTGTTCATTTGGAGGATTATTTGCCACAATTATTTGGAGATCGAGGATAAGGTGGTTGCACAAAGGTAGATACCAAGTTTAAAGCAGTTATTTCCGGAGACAAAAGGAGAGAAGAAAGTTTTCATGCGTATGGCGTG
>NZ_ALMY01000055.1 GCF_000440115.1 Streptococcus suis YS56
ACTAAGACCTATTCCGTTACGATTAAGAGTCATGAGCATCTTTTTCAAAAACGATTCCAGGAAACACCTTACTTAAAAGAAATGGCAAGAAACCGTTACAAGATTGAAGCCAAAAATGCGGAATTGAAACAAAGACATGGTCTTGATGTCGCCAGAGCATCAGGTCTTTTCAACATGGAATTACAAGCAGCCACCACCATATTTATAGTCAATATGAAGCGAATTATGACCTTAATAGACCAAAAGGAAGAGTAGAAAAATAAGAATTCTCCCAATCATTTAGGAGAATTCCTATTTTTTATAAGAGTCGGAGTAACTGGAGACTTTTTCAGTGGGCTCGGTTTTTCAGCTCTTTTTATAAAACCAAAGAATCTCTCCTCAGTTTTATACCACTTCTTTATTCGATTTTGATTGCCTTGAACAGTGAAAAGGGCTGGGGATAGCCCTTTTCAGCTTATCTCCTGAAAATAGGAAAGAGATAAAGAAAGGGAGTGGGAAAGAACTCGACCATTCATAGAAGAGTTCCCCTCACTTCCAAATATGTAGGTTCGGGCTAAAATAGTCCACTGGACTATTTTGACACAAACTTCGTTTGTTTTATTTCCGCGCTCAAACAGTCACTACTCTGACTGTTTGACCTCCCATCCCCGTACAGCTCCAACTGTCTGGGAGACAGTTGGAGGTTGGAAATAAGGCGAACTCTGTTCGCATCAGTCGTAGAGGTCAGATTTGGAGTGTGAAACACGAAGTGCTGAGATTTGCAAAGCAAATCCTATCTCCCACCTTTAACAGTCTCCCAGACTGTTAAATCCAATCAACCACTGCGCTGAGATGTTGACACGAACTCTGACTAGTGGAGCTGGGCTTTTTGCCCAGCCTCTATGTGTTAGCTTTTCATCTACCCACTACAGTTTTATTTACGTTAAAATAAGGTAAAATAAGACTTCGTCATCATCTTGGATATATAAAAATCGCAAAGGTAGACCAATTGGTGACCAAAAAATACTCTACATATGCAGGGAAGTAGCTCGTGGGAAGTACTCTCAGATCAAAGACAAAGTCGCTAGAATGACATTTCTAACGACTTTCAGAATGAAGACAAACATCAATCGAGATATTTGTCTTTTTTCCATCTTCTAGCCTAAATTTTTTTCTAAATATAGAGGACATTTCCCCTCAATACACCGCCATATGAATGGTATCACCTTTGATGATGATTTGGTCTGGTGAGAAGGTTGACCAGTCCTTGCTTTTAAAATAGGCTTTTATAGCGGAATCCTTCTCTGTTTTTTCAAGCTTTTCCCCTGTCATATACGTATAGATTGAAAATGGGTCGAGATTTGTAACGGGGCTTTTCATTAAATTCCCCGTGTTAAGTATTCCCGAATGACTATCTATAAAGTCTGTATATTGATTGTCCAGCTGAGGATCTGCATCTGTATATATTGCTCGCTTTGTTACTTTTATCTGCGTCTTTTCCTCATAGTCACGAACCATTTGCTGTACCACCTGCATACGGTTTTGGTCCAACTGGGTGACGACTATCTGTTGTAAAAATATTTTGTTAAATGTCAGCGAAAGGACTGCTAGATAGAGGGTGACTAGTGTACCTTTGACTAGCTTAGCCTTTTTGAAGTCTAGTCTAGCCAATAATAAGAATAGACCAATCAAACAAGCAGCCGAATACGTAGACCGAGCACCTGAACCAGCTTTTGTAACCAAACTTAGGGCACATGGCAAAAGAAACAATAAAGGAAGAGCCAGCAAGATAAGCTTCGCTCTTGTCTTCTCAGCTGCTGTCCCTTTAAGTTGTCGTTTCACTCTCCAAAGGAGATAGCCAATGGCAAGCAAAAGGGAAAACAAGAGAAAACCATCGGGACCAATGTTGAAACCTAAAATATATGATTTAATCAAACTTTTTAAAAGTTGTAACATTCGAGCGACTAGTCCGAGATTTTCAAGATTAAATCGACCAATGCCGAAGAGTTTTAGGTAAAAAAGTGAAACAAGACCACTCACGACAAATGGGATAGAGGAGATGAGAAAGCTACGAATAGCAGTCTTAACATCTCGTTTTTCCACCGCAAAACACAGACAAAGCATCAAGTACAAGGAAGTAAAGGACTGGTAGGTGAGCATGGATACTGTCGCTAAAACGGTAGAAACCAGGAGCCAGTGCGTGACCGGTTTGCAAATCCGTATATAAGTGGCAAGAATAGCCATCAATAAAGCAAACATCATCATACCACGTTCAACAAATAAAAAATAGCTGATAATAAAGGGATTGACCAAGATGATTAATGACAAAAAAGGAGCCATCAAAGAGGAAGCTCCCTCAGTCTTTTCAAACAATCTCGCTAAACACCACACAGACAAGCCCAGAAAACAAAGTGCTAAACAACTTGAGATAAGCAAATAGAGTTCTGGCGCTTGATGCAGACTCCCCATCAGGATAAAGAATAAAGAAATAAAGGGACGACCATTTCTACGAGACATGTTGATGGCACTTTCCATCCATGTGCGATTAAAATGAATATACGTATCAGCTGTAAAACTCGGATAGAAACTCAATCCAAGGACGAGTAGCAGGAACAGGATTACCCCCCCTGCTACTATTTTTTTATTGTTTTCTTTTGTAGACATGCAATCTCCTTCTCATTTATCATTCAATCAGCTTTCCATCTTCCTTCAAGCGAATGTAAATCATCTTATCATCCCCATAGATAGTGTGGTAGTATGTGTCCACTAGCATAGGAAGATGGGTTAATGTAGGAAGTAGCTTGTCGGGTATCCCATCAATTGTTTGCACAGTAGGCAAGTGACTCAGCTTTCTACGATCCCAATACTCATTATGACTGATTGCTAACATTGGGTAGGCAAGAAACTGCTTTTTTAAGGTCGGTGGCGCAGAAATCCTTCCAAGAAAATATACATCTACTGTCTCTTTATTCTTAACCTGTGGTAAGTGACTCAAATCCTCATAGACCAACTGAAGACGGAAGTTTCTATAGTCATCAATAGTCGCTAGAGCATTTCCATAGACCAGAGCATAGACAAAAAAGCTGTAGGCAAGGACAAGAATTGGTAAACGAAAAACAGGTCGTCCCCCCTGCTCTACTAAAACCACTCCACAGAGGACGACAACGACTGCTAAACCGTACATGGCACGAGTATGTGTCTGCGGTTCTACCAGAATGGGGTAGAAACCAAAAGATAGTAACAACATCAAGACAAGCGAGACAAGAGGTAGGCTAAATCCAATAAGATTTCTCTTTTTACGAATAAAGTACACTAGGAAACTTCCAAAAATGACCAAAGTGGAAATAAGCCACAAAGGGGTAAAACCATCCAATACCTTGCTAAAATAAGCTGTGTAATTTTTTAGGAGAAACTCAGGAATCTCCGAAAGAGCAGGAATACTTACATCAAGATAATCTTTACGAGGAGCAATCATAACAACTAGATAGAAGTACAGAGCACCTGCTCCATATCCTAACAGCGACTGCCAGAAGAAGTCAACTAACTCCTGATGCCAGCCCTTCTCCTGCCACATTCTCAGGAGTGATAGGATGACTAGCATGGGAAAAATCCCAAAAGAAGCCTGGTAGGATGTCATGACCAGTAAGCTTCCAAGAAAACAAGCTAAGACATACCATCTAGCACCTGAAAATCGAAACACAAGCGGAAAAACTGCCGCAAGAATCGAAAAAGCCATAAAAGGAGCATCAAATTTATAGCTAAGATTGACGATGAAAAAAGGATTTAATCCCAAAGGTACAAGTGCTGCTACTTCCCAAATCGTAAATACCTTTCGCTTATAAAGCAGACCTAATAGGAGGATACCAACAAGAGATAGGATAGCTACTGCTAGAATCTGACTATAGGGAGAGACATCGACCGCAAACTTGCCTCCAAAAAAATAAATAGAACTTCTATCCGTAAAAAAGCGACTCCAATCATCCCAACCTCGATTACCTCTAAAAAATCGTCCTTGATCATCATTATAGTAGACATTTGCTCTCAAAAGGGCACTAATCCCAAGGAGATAAATGCCAAACAGGATGGCAAAGCTTTTCTTCGCCGAAAAGACCCACTTCTTCTTGCTCACTACTTCACATGACAAACTCTGCCACCAATTGACTAGCAGTCTATGAAAATGTGACAAAACCTGAGCAATAATCGGAATAGCAAGAATCCTAAGAATGTTAGTGGTGATAAAGCTAATCCCCATCCCATCAAAAAGTTTTGTCACCATCCCCCCTACAATCAAGACTGCTAGAGGGAGGTAAGTCGCATAGCGAGACCAATCATAGATTGACCCTAGCCCATTCTCTTCTGTTATATATATATATATATATGCAGTCGCTATCGCTCCCAACATCATCAGCAAAGCCCACGGTGAGCGGTGAGTGACTGTCAGCATGAAAAAGGCTGACAGCGATAGCAAACTCGCCCATCTAGGCGGAATGATTTTCTGAACGTTCTTTAAAATCATGGGTTTCCTTTCTGAATATTAAGACGTTTTTCTTACACACTCCATCAACTTTGAAACAAGTAAACAAGAGAATTGGTGTAGAAGCTACCTCCCCATTCTTTTATCTTTTTCATCTAATCTCTCCTAAAAATATCTCTGGTGTAGACCTTATCTGCTACATCATCTAAAACAGCATCGTAGCGGTTAGCGATGATGGCATGGCTTTTCTTTTTGAAGCTGGCTAGATGATTGACCACCTTAGAGCCAAAAAAGTGGCTACCATTTTCCAAGGTCGGCTCGTAGACGATGACCTGTGCTCCCTTGGCTTTTATCCGCTTCATCACGCCTTGAATGGCACTCTGTCTGAAATTATCCGACTGACTCTTCATGGTTAAGCGGTAAATCCCAATCACCAAGTCTTTCTCATTCTCCTGATTATAGCTTCCATGGTCAGTGTAATCATAGTAACCAGCCATTTTCAGCACCTGATCTGCGATAAAATCCTTTCTTGTCCGATTGGCTTCGACAATAGCAGACATCATGTTTTGAGGTACTTCATTGTAATTAGCTAGTAACTGCTTGGTATCTTTTGGTAAACAGTAACCACCATAGCCAAATGACGGATTGTTGTAGTGTTGACCAATCCGTGGGTCCAAGCCGATACCAGTAATAATAGCCTGAGTATCCAAGCCTTTCAACTCTGCGTAGGTATCCAGTTCATTAAAATACGACACACGAAGCGCTAGATAGGTATTGGCAAAAAGCTTCACTGCTTCTGCTTCTGTCGCACCCATCTGTAGCAGTGGCGTATCATTCAAGGCTGCATGAGCTAATAAAGTAGCAAACTGGCTAGAAAGCTCCTGAACCTCTTCACTGTCTGTAGCTTCGCAAGATACGATAATGCGTGATGGATAGAGATTATCGTATAGTGCTTTTGATTCTCTCAAAAACTCTGGACTAAAGAGGATACGATCCGTTTGGAACTGTTCACGCATCCGCTGGGTAAAACCAACTGGCACTGTAGACTTGATGACCATAACCGCCTGTGGGTTGACAGCCCTAACAAGGGCAATCACCGCCTCGACATGACTCGTATCAAAATAATTTTTCGCACTATCGTAGTTTGTCGGAGCAGCAATCACGACAAAATCTGCTTCCGCATAGGCCGTCTCAGCATCCAAGGTCGCTGTCATGCTCAAGTCCTTTTCAGCCAGATAGGCTTTAATATAGTCATCCTGGATGGGAGAACGACCAGCCTGTAAAAGCGCCACCTTTTCCTCCACGACATCTACTGCGGTGACATCATGGTATTGTGCCATCAGGACAGCCAAGGAGAGGCCGACATAACCAGTCCCAGCCACAGCAATCTTCATCCGAGAAGGGATGTCTCGCTCTTTCTTTTTCTCCACATAAAAATCCGTCACATCACATGCCAATGCCTGAGCCAGCAACTCCAGCTGAGCAAGACTGGGAGTATGTTCTCCCTGCTCAATACGACTGATGACAGAGCGATTGATGCCTGTCCTATCAGCTACATCTTGCTGCGAAAGGTTGTCTTGACGACGTTTGTTTAGTAATGTACTAGCTAAAACTGCTAATGAAAATTGTTTCATCACATCTATCTCCTAACATGATTGATTAAATCTATTATACATTTTGTGACGAAAACAATCAAATCGTGAATCTATTGCGATATTTATTCACAAAAATGTTTCATTTAAGAACACCCTCACCCGAATACTCTTGCTACAAGTTTTTTCGTTAGTTGTCGAAATTCCTGACTCAAGATCCAGTTACAGACAAATAAGAGTACGGCTACATAGACAAGTGCTGCAACCCCTGGAAGGATAAAATCGAGATAGCTCGTGACCTGAAATGGATATAGAAATTGAAAAGACAAGCCTACCACCACGATAAACAAAGCACCGCCAACACTCATCAAAAAAGATTTTTTACCATCTATATAGAGTATCTCTCGGCTCAGATAGTGATTATTGTAAAATAGGCGGTATAAATTGGCAACGACTGCTGCTACCGCTAAGCCCACCAGACCAACGGATAAGAATAAAACAAGAGACAAGACGATGAGCACTATTGACTCAAAAATAAAACTCTTTCGATTCCTTTCCCAATGCCCTGCCGCCTTAAAAACATAGGAAGACATCGTCCGTGCATTTTGTAAAAAGTCAGCCACAAGGTAAACATAGGCAAAGAGAGGTTGTACATAGTCTGCCCCTGAAAATTTTCTCGCATAGTGAGATAAAAATGCCATGAAGAGACAAGCCGCCACCGTATAGATAAAAACAAACCAATTATGCCAGAGATAGACCTGATGCTGGTAACTCTTTCGCGTTTCCTCGATTGATTTTGTGGCTAACTGATGCCCCAAAACAAAGTCCAGATTATTAAAAGCTGTTATAGCTAGACTGCTAAACATAGAGACAAATCTCGTATAGAGCGTAAAAACGGACACCAGAGCTAGCCCATTGAAATACGAAATAATAAAAATAGCACTGGAGTTTCGAGTGGTATAAAGGATATGGTCAATGACCGCCAGAGGGGTATTTTTCAAAGGGATAACTTCTGTCGATTCATTCTTGAGAAAAGGATAGTGTCGCTTCACATACAGCCAGATTAGGATAGGAGTTAGCAAGCCTAGTCCAGCCATCAAGCTCTTATAGCCAAGATAGGAAATTCCAGCTGTTACAGCCACAATCACAGAAAGCTGCGTCACGACCCGTATCCCAATACCGATGCTCATGGATACATAGGACTTCCCATCTGCCCGAAGCAACATCCGATGCTTGCGGCGAAACATATACTCTACAAACGTACCGAATGCTGAAATAAGAGTCAATACAAGTATGGTCCAGCGGTCAAACGGCATCTGGATAATAAAGGGCAAACCAATCCCAACCAAAAGAGCATACAGTGCAAACATCAACCCTTGCCGCCTGAAAAACTGATCCGCAGAACTCAAAATCGCATTGACTTTCTTATAGTCCTTATCCGCCAAAGGTTTGTAAAGCTGAGCCTGGACAATGGTCGGAACGCTAGAGTCAAAGGCAGCAAAATAACCCAGATAGGCTGACAAGGTAGCCCCCAACCCTCTCAAATCTGACCCAAAATGACTGATAATCAACCCAGGAGCAATTAAGCCAAATACAATCCCAACCAGTTGAGAAAGATAGGAGGTTAAAACCGTTCTAAAAATCTTTTTTTTCATCTTTGTTTTCTCAACTTCCATATCTTTCTAGCATACCAATGATACCCTATCGCAAGATGATAGTGGTGTTTGGCAACGAGCTTCACCAGCTTTTTATAGCGGTGAAAGATGGGCATCGTATCTAGATAGTCAACACTCTCTTGAAAGTAAGGAGATTGGCCTAATTGCTTTAAAAACAGATATTTTTCAGTGTAACTTCCACTGCTTCGTAAGCCTTTTTTCAGCAACTTCACCTGATTGCGAAGGGCGACTTCTCGCAGAGATTGTTGATAAATATTTCTCTCTTCCAAAGGATAAGCCTGTAACCGCTCAAAAAGAAGAGCATTGAGGTAGCTTCTAATCTGGTAACGCTTGGCTAGCGTAAGTGACATAAACTTGCTCTCCTCGTATATCCGATGAAAATAAAGATTTTCCCCAAGATAATAGGGCGACTGACATTTTTCAAAGAGGACAATCGTAGGCAAGACATCTCCGAATATAGTTGGATAATGCTCGCCACATTCCTCTACTGTAGGAGCTAACTCACGTTTAAACGCCTTGTACCACATAGCAGACCCATACTGACTGTAATACCATGAGAGCAAGTCTTTTTTAGCAATCCTCTCAGACGACGTAAAAGGAAAGTCCTTACAGGCCACCTCAAAATCTGCCTGCTCTGAAAAATTATATAACACCATATCGGCATGGGTCTCTACTACTAAGTTATAAATCTGCTCCAGACAGTCCTTGCGAAGGAGGTCATCATGGTCAAGACTGACGATATAGCGACCTTTTGAAGCTTGATAACCTGTCAAACGAGATGCCAGCTCCCCTTTATTGACCGCATGCGATAGGATACGCAAGGGCTGGTCTAACCGCTCCTGAAACTCTTGGCTGATACTGACCGTCCTATCTGTCGAACAATCATCCACCAAAACAATCTCAAAATCTTGAAAAGTCTGATAACGACAGGATTCTAAAGCCTGTTCCAGATAAACTTCGCCATTGTAAACAGGAATATTGATCGAAAAAAAAGGTCTGTGACTCATTTTCAAAATAACCTTCTCCAAATTCTTGATAGGTAGGTAGTGAGATACGCTACTGACGCTAAAATAGGGTAACGATGAACTGTAAACCAGCAACGTTGCTGAGGAGTGACTGCAGCAAACTCCAGATAGGCCAGGCTCTGCTGAAAGGCAGCAGAGGAACGCACATGCCTTAATCGTTTCAAAAAATCAAGGTAATTCTTCGCTGCTGAAAGGTAGAGAGCGGAAAACCAGCTCACTCGACGAACCATGCTGGACTTTACAACATCACCAAGTTTTTTATACTTTTCTTGAAAATAAAGCTCTAGTTCCACTTTTGAGTCAAAAAAATATGTGTCCAGTGTATTACTCAAACTATTTGGAACCTGTCGATAAAAATAATAGGCTTCGTCAATAGAAAGTGGTTTCTGAGCATGCTCCATCACATACGCAGAAACAACGGCATCCGTACCTGTTCGAAAGTCAGGCAAGTCCTTGTAAAAATCAGTAGGCGGGCAAAGCGAACGGTGAAAGACTTTAGTCCACAGTGTCATCAGATTCCCTTTACTAAAAAAAGCATCTAACACTTGCTTAGGGTCTAAAATCTCATCTGTTGGAAAGAGACAGGGTCTTTTTTTCCTTGAAAAATCAGCTTTGATTGAATAATTTGTCAACACTAGATCCGCACCCGTCTTCTGTATCCGCTGAAAGACTCCTTCAAGATAGTCATGTCTCATCTTATCGTCAGCGTCAATACAGAGGATGTAGTTTCCTCTAGCTTTTTCCATCCCTAAAGCACGCGCAACCAATGACCCCTGATGGTGGCCTTCAATCAAGGTTATCTGCTTCTCATACCGCTTCTGAAAGTCTGTGACAATCGCCACACTACCATCATCTGACCCATCATCAACCGCTATCAATTCAAAGTCTTGGTTGGTCTGCCCAAATACAGCATCCAAAGCCTCTACCAGATGAGGCTCAGCATTGTAAATCGGCATGATAATCGAAAAAAAGGGGGTATGACTCATTTTCAAAATAACCTTCTCCAAATTTTTAATAGATAGGGAACAACATATGCTAACGGGTCTAGGATGGGATAGCGATGAACGGTAAACCAGCGGCGTTGGTAGCGAGTGACTTCGTCAAAATTCAGGTAGACCAAGCTTTGCTGAAAGACAGCAGAGGAACGCACATGCCTTAATCGTTTCAAAAAATCAAGATAATTCTTCGCCGCTCGAAGGTAGAGAGTGGAAAACCAACTTACACGACGAACCATACTGACTTTTACAACATCGCCAAGTTCCTTGTACTTTTCTTGAAAATAAAGCTCTAGTACCACTTTTGAATCAAAAAAATTTGCGTCCAAAGTGTTACTCAAACTATTTAGAACCTTACGATAAAAATAATAGGCTTCGGCAATAGAAAGTGGTCTCTGAGCATGCTCAATCACATAGGCAGAAACAACGGCATCCGTACCCGTTCGAAAGTCAGGCAAGTCCTTGTAAAAACCAGCAGGTGGACAAAGGGAACGGTGAAAGACTTTGCTCCACAATGTCCTCAGATGCCCTCTTCTAAAAAAAGTATCCAACACTTCTTGCGAATCTAGTAGCTCGTCCGTTGGAAAGAGGCAGGGGCGTTCTTTGTTGGAAAAATCATCATAGATAGAATAATTAGTCAATACCAAATCAGCACCAGTCTTTTGTATCCGCTGGAAGACCCCCTCAAGATAATCACGTCTCATCTTATCATCTGCATCAATGCAGAGAATATAGTCACCTTTAGCCCTTTCCATTCCTATGGCACGTGCAACTAACGACCCCTGATGAGGACTTTGAATCAAGGTCAGTTGCTTCTCATATCGCTTCTGAAACGCTTTGACAATCACCACACTGCTATCATGTGAGCCATCATCAACCGCTATCAATTCAAAGTCTTGGAGGGTCTGTTCAAAAACAGCATCCAAAGCCTCTACCAGATAGGATTCAGCATTGTAGATTGGCATGATAATAGAAAAAAACAGTTTATTCATCTAGCCTCCCTTTGCAGATACCATTTTCTGATGCGTCCCAATGGAAAATACAACAATAACATTGGGTGTGTCAAACGATGCTCAACAAGATACAAGAATACCTTATCACTAAAACGCAATTTTGCGGAACTCCCAACTGCTATCGCTCTCTTGAAAAACAAAGATTCCTTGATATGCTGAGTATTTTTTAATATATCACTTAAAGGACTTGAGAGCAGTAATCGTTTTCCTGACCAAGAAACACGTCTCATCAAACGTTCCGCCATCTCCACTGGCAAATCTGTCGCGTATTTTTCATAAAAATACCAATCTGAAAAGGCTACGGAGTCAAAATGTTTTACCGTGTAAGAGTTACTGAGGCTACTTGGCACAAATCGATAATAATAGAGTGCCTCATCAAGAACAACAACATGATGGATGTTTGAAAAAATGGCTTCAATAGTCACTAAGTCAGAACCACATACTAATCGCTGAAAAGACCCAAAAAAGTGGTCATCTGGTAAAAAACATGACTGAAAGACCGTACACCACAAGGTCATTAGCACACGATTTGCCAGTATCATCTCTTTCACAACCTCTGGTCCAGTCATCTGACGATGAACATAAGGAGTGTAATCAACAGGCTTTTGTGAAAAATCTATCCGACGAGAAGAGTTAATCACCACAGCCTCTGCCTGCGTCTCATCAATCGTTTGCCTAACCATTTCTAAATAATCCGCTCTCAAGACATCATCCGCATCCATGCACAGGCAATACTGACCTCTCACCTCTGCCATGCCTGTCGCACGTGTCAAAAGTAAGCCCTTGTTTTCAGGATGAGAGTAGAGGCGGACTTTATCCTGATGCGAAGCGACAAACTCCTGACAAATCGTCTCGGACTGGTCAGTCGAGGCATCATTGACCAAAATCAACTCAAAATCCTGATAGGTCTGATGTAATACAGACTCAATCGCCTCTGATAAAAAGGGGTCCGCATTATAAATTGGCATGACAATCGAGAAAAAGGGATTGGTCTTCATAATAGCCTCCTTAAACGCTTACTATACCAATTGATAGCCAAAAGTAAATGTAGGATTCGGTAGTTCAAGAGCAAGAGAAATAGGCGGTCATACTGTGACAGCGTGTTCTTCTCCACTCCCATGACTTTCCTAAAAACGAGAGACTGACGAATCACCCTTACTCTATCACACACTTCCTTGAAGGATTTACTTTTTAGCAACACTTTTTTGGTATACCAGAGAAATCTCCTTACCAAATATGCATCCATTTTTTCTGGAAATTTCTGGTAATAGATATGATACAAAGACAAATCTGTCTGGGCACATTCTTCAAAATCTATTTCGTTAAAATTAAAATTTAAGCTAGTAGACACCTGACGGTAATAATAGAGAGCTTCATCTAAAACAATCGCTCTTTCTATCCTTGCCGAAATATGATGCAAGGTAATCCGATCCACACTCCGAACAAAGTGCCCAAATTGCTGGTAAAAAGCTTCATCAGGTATAAAAGAAGTCTTAAACACCAATTGCCATACAGTTGTCAACTGAGACTTTTCCAGAAGTAGTTCTTCAATGACTTCCAAACCTGTCATTTGACGATTCAGAAAAGGACTAAAATCTCTCCGCTTGATAGAAAAATTAGCCTCCATCGAAAAATTGATTACCACAGCATCTACCTGCATCTCATCAATCGTTTTCTTAACAAGCTCTAGATAGTCTACCCGTAAGACATCATCCGCATCCATGCACAGGCAATACTGACCTCGTACTTCTTCCATACCTGTCGCACGTGTCAGAAGTAAGCCCTTATTTTCAGGATGAGAGTAGAGGCGGACTTTGTCCTGATGCGAAGCGACAAACTCCTGACAAATCGTCTCGGACTGGTCAGTCGAGGCATCATTGACCAAAATCAACTCAAAATCCTGATAGGTCTGAGCTAGAACAGACATAATCGCCTCAGTTAAATAGAGCTCCGCATTATAGACTGGCATGACAATCGAGAAAAAAGGCTTAGTCTTCATTGGTCTCCTTTACGTTTGGAAAAAATGGACGATAAATCATATCCGCATAACTGCCATCGAGAATGGATTTACGATAAAATTTCCAAGAAAATTTCACTATGGGACTTGTCTCTAGCACTTCTTGCCATCGCTTCTCATCAAATGGTTCATTAAAATGAACAGACACGAAATCTCTATTTTCAATCCCAGAAACAATAGGCAGATAATCAATCACCTCTCGAAACTCAGGATGAAGCCGGTAATGAATATCTTGAAATAAATCAATCGTATAGTTGATAGGATTATCTACCTGACTAAAATAGTAAAGCAAACAATCACGAATATAGTGTACATGAGGATTTCCCTTCTTTGCAGAAAAACAAAACGAAGTCCACCGCCCTTGCTCTATCCAATATAGATAATAGTTTCTGACACTTTCAATCTGATGTCGAAAGGCAAAAAAATCATTTGCAAACAAATGACTGTCTAATTGGTCAGTGACATAAAGTGTTGCATCCATCCAAACGCCACCATGCTGGGCAAGCAGAGCATAGCGAACATAGTTTGAAAAAGGGGTAAACGCCATCTTTTTCCGTGACATCTTCTCCAGCAAAATCTCTGGAATCGCTAGATAATCAGCCAGATTATCCTTTGTCAAGAGGATGTGCTGGTAGCCATTTTTCTGTGCAAAGCGTTTTTGACTCTCAATCGCATGGCGACAGACTGCGGGAAGCTCCGACTCACCCTGCCACCACAAGGTCCAGATGATTGGTGTTAGGGAGTCAGCTGTATTGTCATTCTCTAAATAAGCAGAAAACGGAGACAAGTGACGAGTAACTGTCTTCTCATAAAAACGTGAATGAACTCGCCACTTTAGACGCGAAAGCTGCATTCCCAAAAAGGAAGATGGCTTTATGGCCTCTTCAGCCCCAAACTTTGTCAGAACTTTAAACAAAGCCATACTCGGCGACTGTCTGAATACAGTCATAAATTTTCCGACATTCCTTATCATCTAGCGACAAACTCCTTTTCTATCTTCGTAGCATATACTTATAAAATGCCCTTTGTACACGTAAAGGAAGAATCACCATCATCAAGTGAAGAAGACTTACCGATAGAAAATCCCAAGCTGTCATCTCCTGCCGTCGATAGGAAGCATACCGCAACCGTATCAGTTGCATGAGACTCGTCCAAGATTTCCGCCTTTTCAAGGTATCGCGGTTAAAGCGGAAGTCAAGCAAAATCTCAGGGATATTGGCCGCACGATAGCCATGATGAAGCATCCGCAACCACAAATCCCAATCTTGATTGTAGCGAATGGTAGGATTATATCCACCAACTGCATCAACCGCTGATTTGCGAAACATGACACTTGAGTGATTAAATGGATTTCTTCGTTTCGAAAAATTCACAATCGCCTCGTGATTAAGGGGAACTTTTCGGATACTCAGTGATTCACTAGTCGTTTCTTCAAATTCTGATACATAACTTCCTACAAGCGAAAGCGTAGGGTCACTTTCAAAACAGCTCACTTGCTTTTCGCACCGCTCCTGTCGTGAGACATCATCTGCATCCATACGAGCAATCAAGTCTGTCTTAGCAACTGATAAACCAGCCATCAGAGCCGTAGCCAGTCCCGAATGTTTCTCTAAAACCACTTCAACAATGGGAATTTGTGCATTTTTTTTCGGCAATCATTGATAACATCTTGTAAAATAGCTGGAACAGGTCCATCTTTTACAATGATACATTCCTCTGCTGGATAGGTTTGTGAAAGCATACTTTCTATCGCCTCACGAAAATGGTCTGGATTATCTTCCCGCCACACCGCTAATAAAATCGAATACGGCTCCATGTTCCTCCTTAAACTATTTTTAGAACCTGCATTTACAGTTCAGCACTTCTATCTAAAACTCCTTTTTCATCTTCTCACCCCCGCACAGCTCACAAGGTTCAGTGAACCTTGTGAGGTTGGAAATGAAGCGAACTCTGTTCGCAACAGTCGTAGAGGTCAGATTTGGAGTGTAAAACACGAATTGCTGAGATTTGTTTCACAAATCCTATCTCCAACCTTTAACAGTCCACTGGACTGTTAAAGCCAATCAACCACTGCGCTGAGATGTTGACACGAACTCTGAGAAGTGGCATTAGTCTCAAAAACTGCTTTGATTAGCAAAAAATTTTCTTACATAAAAGCACGAGACATGTGAATAGGGAAGCTGACCAATAGCGACCTGTGTGATATAGGGAAGCAAATTATTAGGGATGTCTTGTGGACTTTCTCCTAGTAATCCCGACTGATGAGCACCTATAGGATTAAAATACCTTAACAGGGTTATCTTCCAAGTCTGATCTGAGTGGTACAAATCACGCAAAATATTCTCAAGCATCACTTTTGTTCTACCGTATGGATTGGTTACAGAAAGTTTTGCATCTTCTGGAATAGGATTTATCTCAGGAGCTCCGTACACTGTGGCTGAAGAACTAAATATTATCTTTTTACAATTGTACTGTCGCATCACCTCGAGTAATGTCAACGTTCCTGCCACATTATTTTGATAATATTCCAAAGGTATTTCAACTGATTCTCCAACAGCCTTTAGCCCTGCAAAATGTATAACAGCTTATATACTGTTCCTGTTTGAAAATATTCTCCAACAATCCCTTATCACGAATATCACCTTGGTAAAATGTTAAAGATTTTCCTGTAACTGTTTCGATAGCCACCAAACTTTTCTTGCTGGAGTTAATCAAGTTATCAATCACAACAACATCATAGCCTGCTTCAAGTAACGCTATGCAAGTATGAGAACCAATATAACCACAGCCACCTGTAACTAATATTTTCTGCACATTTTAATCCTTCCATTTTATTAACAGCAATGCTACCAGTATACCCCCCCCCCGTCATTTTGTCAAATTTTCAACCCACGCCGCAGGACAAACGCATGAAGAAAATGCATGTAACCATACTGTTAGAAGACTAAATTCAGAAATACGAAAAGTATTAAAATTCGCTAAACGAGACAAACTTTCCATTACCGATTTTACTGACGGAGTTACCATCGCAGGACAAGCTAGTCGGAAAGTCAAAACTGAAAAAGCTATCACAAGTACTGTTGATTACTATAAGCTTCTATCAACTTGAAAATATAGCATAAACAAGGAATACAATATTCTTGACTACTTGCTCTATCTTCAATTAAAAACAGGTCTACGCTTTGGTGAAGTCTTAGGTTTATACTCATTCAATTTCAAAATCTGAACAAACCCATTTTCTATGGACAATACTTTTTAGATTCTCACTATTTAACCCTCAAATGATTTCTTGGAGCTTATCAATGACTGATTCCAATGTTTGAAAGGCTCTGTTCTTAAAGCCACGTTTCCGGATTTCTGCCCAAACTTGTTCAATGGGATTCATCTCTGGGGTATATGGTGGTATGAATGTAAATTCAATATTATCAGGAATTTCAAGTGTCTGAGATTTATGCCAATTTGCATTGTTCATGACTAAAATGATGTAGTCATTGGGATAAGCTTCTGATAATTGTCGTAAAAATTCATTCACCCAAGCGGTATTACAACCATCAGCTATCACCAGCTATTATGAAGAAAGATTCACCTGTATGGGCATCTACCGCACCATAGCAGTAACGAAATTCGCGGATGTGATGACTTGAGATATTCGGACGGTGCTTTTTAGGGCTCCAACATGCCCCTAGTTTACTAATCCAACCAACCCCTGCCTCATCTTGATACAAAAAGTCTGCTGGGAGCAGACTTTTTCCTGAGCTCGGAAATTGGAAAGCGAAGACGGGTTTGCTTATAGGAATTTTGTCCAAGAAACCGCTTACCCAGCTTTTCCTTGTACAAAGATTTTATTTTTAGACGCCAGAATCGTTTGGCGTCTGCTTTCTTTGGATGTTCTGGACGGGGGCTAACTTTTGTTGCTTACTGCGTAAGCTTTATTTCCCGTCTCAAAGAATCTTTTGATTCTTTGACCCATCCATGACGTTTCAATAGTTGGTAGAAACCATCTTTAGTTGTCGTGCGACCAATTTTATCTTGATAAGCTCTATAAAGGGATTCAACAGTTACAAATTCTCCATTTACAGCAGAAGTTAACTGCTCACTCAAGAAGGCTTGTTCTTCTTCAACTGTCATATAAGAGTGGCGACGACCTCCTCTAGCATCTGAGGTAAGCCCTGTTAAGCCATGTTCTTGATATTTCTTAGTCAGTCTCCAAACCGTATCATGTGAGACATCAAGCATATCCATAATGGATTTGTAGGGAGTATGGATAGCCCTGAGATATACTGCTTGAATACGTTTGTGATAAGGTGCTAAGTTTTTATCTTTTAGAGCTGTTTTGAGCTCTTTAATCATTTCGTTAGTAAATTCCATGTTTCTATTATACTTCAGTTTTTGAAATTAGTTGAGTATAAGAAATTAGTCCAAGATAATAGAGATAAAAATAAAAACACAAATAGTTCGGCTGGATTTCATTAAATCAGCTTGAATCTATCTGTGTTTTAAACATAAGGAAAGAGAGAACGCATTTCGTCCTCTCTAGGTGTTAGCTTTTCATCTACCCACTACAGTTGACAAAGAGCCAATATATAGATGTTTTATTGTCCATAATCATACTGATTATAACTCTTATTGAAGGAATCTAAGATGTCTTTTGCAGTTTCATTATATGGAGTTGTTGATTCAAGAACTCCTTTTACAATGATACGTTGTGTTGCATTATAGTCCGTACATGTTACCAAGGTAACTTCTGTACGTCCTTCTACATCATCAATGACATAGACACTTTCAGGCGAAACAATTTCCACACTATCAATAACGTAGGTGTAAACATTGGTCTTGTCAGTAATATAGATTTTCATGCCATTTTTAGCACGATCAAGCGGTGAAAAGAGAACATCTGCCGCACCAGTTACACCAAAAATATGGTGGCTGGCCAACGCATAATTTCCTTTCCCCATCTCTTGGTTTTCCTTCATGGTACCAGCTCCATACATGAGCGAAGTATTGAAGACCCCTTTAAAAATAGGAAGGTTGATACCAAGCTCGGGAACCGCAATTCCACCAATTACAGGTAAGCGTTGTGCATCCCACTGAGCTGCTAAAATAGCCTCTGTAGAAATAGATTGAACCTGATCGAAATCAAATGTTGTTTCAGCCTGTTTATTCTTTTCGATATCCTCTGTCGTAACATTGCTAATCTGGTATTTATTCGTATTCCAGCCGATAATAAAATTACGGATAGAGGTGTTGAATATCAACGCTAGGGAAATCAGTATCAATACAACTGTTAAAAGATTGCGCCAAAAAGAACCTTTACGCTTCTTCTTTTTTTCACGTTTTGACATGATTATTTATTCCTTTTCTTCTTTAATTTCGGCAGCATCTACCAAGGCAAAGGTCATGATTTTCGCTTCATCATTTAGACGCATAACTTTTACACCCATGGTTGAACGACCTGTTTGTGAAATATTGGCAACACTTGTACGAATAATCACACCTGTATCAGTAATGACCATAATGTCTTCATCACCAGATACAGTTGTCAAACCTGCCAGAGAACCGTTTTTCTCAGCAACTTTAAGGGTCTTAATCCCCTTACCACCACGACCTTTTGTTGGGTACTCGCTGGCTGGGGTACGCTTACCAAAACCTTTTTCTGTCAAGACCAGGACTTCCTGATCATCTGAAATCATAGTCGCCCCTACCAGCTGGTCTCCCTCACGTAAATTGATACCACGAACGCCCGTCGCAGTACGGCCCATATTACGAACATCTGTTTCTGTAAAACGCACAGAGTAGCCAAATTTGGTTCCCATGATAACATCTGCCTGACCATTTGTCAAGAAAACGTTAATCAGCTCGTCATCTTCTTTTAGATTCAGTGCCTTAAGACCACTTTGACGGATGTTGGCAAATTCTGAAACGCTAGTCCGCTTGACTACACCTTGACGGGTTGCAAAGAAGAGATAGCTATCTGCTTCCTGGTCCTTGGTTACGTTAATAATAGTCTGAATAGACTCATTTTCTTCCAACTTGAGCAAGTTGACAACTGGCAAGCCTTTAGCCGTACGGCCATATTCTGGAATTTCATACCCTTTCAAGCGATAAACTCGACCTTTGTTGGTAAAGAACAAAAGGCGATCATGAGTGCTAGTTGAAACCAACTCACGTACAAAATCATCATCCTTGACGCCAGTTCCTTGAACTCCACGTCCTCCACGCTTCTGAGCTTGAAACTCATCCTGTGCCAAACGCTTGATGTAGCCTTGGTTTGACAGGGTAATCAAGACATCCGTTTCTTCAATCAAGTCCTCATCTTCAAGTGAAAGAACTTCACCGACCATCAATTCTGTACGACGTGGGTCTGCATATTTACGTTTGACTTCTTCTAATTCGTCTTTAATAATCTGAACAACACGCTCAGGCTTAGCTAGAATATCAGCCAAATCTGCAATCAATGCCACTAACTCATCATATTCTGATTGAATCTTGTCGCGTTCCAAACCTGTCAAACGACGAAGACGCATATCAAGAATAGCCTGACTCTGACGTTCAGAAAGGTCAAATTTCTCCATCAATTCAGCTTGAGCAATAGCATCAGTTTCTGAATTACGGATAATGCGAATGACTTCATCAATATGGTCAAGAGCAATCAGCAAGCCTTCTAAAATATGGGCACGCGCTTCTGCTTTTTCCTTATCAAATTGCGTACGACGAGTGACGACTTCCTTCTGGTGTTCAATATAGGATTCTAAAATCTGACGGACAGATAATATTTTCGGCACACCATTTTGGATGGCCAACATGTTGAAACTAAAGTTGGTTTGAAGCTGGGTTTGCTTGAATAAATTATTCAAAATAACGTTGGCAGAAGCATCACGGCGAACTTCGATAACAAATCGTACACCTTCGCGGTTGGATTCATCCCGAACAGCTGTAATCCCGTCGATGCGCTTTTCTTGCACCAATTTGACAATGTGCTCTTGTACTTTGGACTTATTGACCATGTAAGGGAACTCGGTTACGACAATTCTCTCACGGCCATTGCCATATTCTTCAATCTCTGTACGAGAACGGAGGGTAATAGAGCCTTTCCCAGTCTCATAGGCCCGGTGAATACCAGATTTCCCCATAACCAAGGCACCAGTTGGAAAATCAGGACCAGGCAAGACTTCCATGATTTCACGAGTGGTTACCTCTGGATTGTCCATGACCAACTTAACAGCTTCGATTGTCTCACCTAAGTTATGTGGCGGAATATTGGTCGCCATACCGACAGCGATACCTGTCGTTCCGTTTACTAGCAGGTTGGGGAAACGGGCTGGTAGGACCTCTGGCTCACGCTCACTAGCATCGTAGTTGTCCACAAAGTTTACAGTGTTTTTGTTTATATCACGGAGCATTTCTAAAGCAATCTTACTCATGCGTGCCTCTGTATAACGCTGGGCAGCGGCTCCGTCACCGTCCATGGAACCAAAGTTTCCGTGTCCATCTACCAACATATGACGATAAGACCACCATTGCGCCATACGGACCATAGCCTCATAAATGGCACTATCACCGTGTGGGTGATATTTACCCATAACATCCCCTGTGATACGGGCTGATTTCTTATGTGGTTTATCTGGAGTAATACCTAATTCGTTCATCCCATACAGAATACGGCGATGAACTGGTTTCAGACCGTCACGCACATCTGGTAAAGCACGCGAAACGATAACACTCATCGCATAGTCAATGAAGGACGACTTCATCTCGTTGGTCAGATTAACCGTTACTAAGTTTTTATCTTGCATTATATGCCTCTTTCAACAGTCATTGTGATTCAATTATACCATATTTCGGGATAAAATTCTTTGTTGGAAACTAGCATGTAAACATTTTCAAAGCCCCTTTCACAAGTGACAAAACCTTTAAAAAGTGCTAGAATGGAATATGGTCGGGATGAAGTCATCCCCAAATAAAACTAAGGAGATGTTTAGCAATGACTGCAACTAAACAACACAAAAAAGTAATCCTTGTCGGTGACGGTGCCGTAGGTTCTGCTTATGCTTATGCTCTTGTTAACCAAGGGATTGGTCAAGAATTGGGTATCATTGATATCAACAAAGACCGTACTCAAGGTGATGCAGAAGACTTGAGCCACGCATTGGCCTTCACATTCCCTAAAAAAATCTACTCTGCTGAGTATTCAGATGCTCATGACGCAGACTTGGTTGTATTGACAGCTGGTTTGCCACAAAAACCAGGTGAAACTCGCCTTGAATTGGTAGAGAAAAACCTTCGTATCAACCAACAAATCGTTACAGAAATCGTTAACTCTGGTTTCAACGGTATCTTCCTTGTTGCTGCTAACCCTGTTGATGTATTGACTTACTCAACTTGGAAATTCTCTGGTTTCCCTAAAGAGCGTGTTATCGGTTCTGGTACTTCTCTTGACTCAGCTCGTTTCCGTCAAGCATTGGCTGAGAAAATCGGTATCGACGCACGTTCAGTTCACGCTTACATCATGGGTGAGCACGGTGACTCAGAATTTGCAGTTTGGTCACATGCCAACGTTGCTGGTGTGAAATTGTACGACTGGTTGCAAGATAACCGCGATATTGATGAGCAAGGTCTTGTTGACTTGTTTGTATCTGTTCGTGATGCAGCCTACTCAATCATCAACAAAAAAGGCGCAACTTACTACGGTATCGGTGTTGCACTTGCACGTATCACTAAAGCAATCTTTGATGATGAAAATGCAGTACTTCCATTGTCAGTTTACCAAGCTGGTCAATACGAAGGTGTTGAAGATGTCTTCATCGGTCAACCTGCTATCATCGGTGCCCACGGTATCGTTCGTCCAGTCAATATCCCGTTGAGCGAAGCTGAATTGCAAAAAATGCAAGCATCTGCTAAACAATTGAAAGACATCATCGATGATGCTTTCGCAAACCCAGAAATTGCAGCTGGTGTAAAAAACTAATTATATAAAATAGTAAAAAAGGTGAGCAATAGCTCGCCTTTTTTACTTTCTAATATCATAACGTAACATAGCAATTCCATCTGTGACAGTTGACTCTACCAAGAGCAATTTCTTTTCTTCCAAAAGTGAGGCAAAAAGTGGAATACCGTCACCCAAAATAGTAGGAATAATCCCAATAATAAGGTGATCAATCACTCCCGCCTCTAAACAGTCCTGAACCAGACTTGCCCCACCAAACAACCAAATATCTCCACCTTCTTGAGAGCGAAGTTCCATAATCTCCCCGATGACGTCCCTTACGAAACGCACATTACCATAGTCCGTCTGCTCAGTATGACTCGCAACGATAAATTGCTTTTCCTGATGTCCTTCAATCATTTCCAACGGACAATCTTCTAATGATTTTCTCCCCATCGAGGCTGGGAAAAAAGCCCAGCACCGCTTCTCAAAGTTAGTGTCAACATCTCAGCGCAGTGGTTGATTGGCAGATTTGTTCGTG
>NZ_ALMY01000056.1 GCF_000440115.1 Streptococcus suis YS56
GAGTTCTTTCCCACTCCCTAAAGAATTTTTGATTATCAAACTGTAAGACTGTATCGTATTTATCGGTACCATGTCCTTCAATCCAATCGTAGCTTCCATCCTTACGTGCAATAAATCCATCTAAACTCATTGCAATATTTAACACCAATCGTCTCACAATTAACCTCATTTCATACCTTAGTGACAAACTATTATACCAGTCATTCTTCCTATTCTCAACCAAAAGTCCCTATAACTCCTCTTCCTTTGAATAGGACAATTATTCATTTCCTGTACAGCAAAGAACATGATAAAAAGGTACACTGGACCTTAAAAAAATTGAAGAAGTTTGTGAAAGATAGCAAGTTATTAAACTCTTAGAAACATTGATATTTCGGCGTTTCTGAGAGCTTTTTTATTTTCAACATAAAGAAAAAAAGATTGAAGAAAATTGACCAAAATGGACTTTTTCTTCAATCTGAAAGGTCCACCGGACCTTATTCGCTTTCGTATTTTCAAGCTCATGATAAAAAGGTCCACTGGACCTTTTTATTTATTTAGATTTGATATAGTTGATACCATCTGCTTTAGGAGCGACTGCTTTACCAAAGAAAGCAGACAGGGCAATAACAGTAATCAAATATGGTGCAATTTGAAGATAAACTGTTGGAATATCTTTCAATCCTGGTAATTGTCCACCCACTACTGCTAAACTTTGCGAAAGACCGAAGAATAGACTGGCAAGCATAGCGCCAATTGGATTCCACTTACCGAAAATTACAGCTGCTAGAGCGATGAAACCTGAACCTACGATTGTTGTTGCAGAGAAGTTGATATTCACTGATTGAGCACTTACAGCTCCACCAACACCACCAAGGAAACCAGCAATCAACACACCTGCATAACGCATAGCGTAGACATTGATTCCCAAAGTATCCGCTGCCTGCGGATGTTCACCTACTGAGCGAAGGCGCAAACCGAACTTGGTTTTATAAAGGATGAACCAAGCAAGAAATGCTGTTGCAATAGCTACATAACCCATCAAGCTTGTATTTTTGAAGAAAATTTCACCAATGATGGGAATATCTGCCAAGATAGGGAATGAAAATTTACCAAATGATTCAGTAATACTATCAGTTTGACCCTTATTATAGATAACCTTGACTAGGAAAACTCCCAATGCTGGAGCCAAAAGGTTCAACACCGTACCTGATACAACGTGGTCTGCACGGAAATTAATCGTCGCCATCGCATGAATAGCGGCAAAGACAACACCAGCAAGACCTCCTACAATAACAGCTAATAATGGAGTAGCATTACCAAATGTCCCTGCAAATTCGATATTGAAAACAACACCAGCAAAGGCACCGATAACCATGATTCCTTCTAGACCAACGTTTACAATACCACCGCGTTCAGAGAAAACTCCTCCAAGACTGGTAAAGATTAAGGGTGCTGAATAAATCAACATTTGCGAAATGAGTAAGGCAAGAATTGAAACATTCATCTTATTTCGCTCCTTTCGCTTTATTTCTAGATTTTAATAATTGTTCAAAAATAAATTTCACACCGATAAAGAAAATGATTGATGCAGTAACAACGTTGATCAATTCAGGTGGAATCTGTGCACGTACCATACCTGGGGCACCGACAGAAAGAACACCGAATAGAAAGGCAGCCAATGGAATACCTAACGGTGAATTAGAAGCTAAAAGCGCTACTGACATACCATTAAAACCAATATCCAAGTTACCGCTTTGGATGTAAACGTTTTGGAAAGTACCCAAACCTTGGATAGCTCCCCCAAGACCCGCAAGAGCACCTGAAATAATCATAGATAGAATAATTGTACGTTTCGCAGACATACCCGCATAATCCGATGCTGTTGGGTTAAGACCCACTGAGCGAATCTCAAAACCAAGAGTCGTTTTGGTCAATAGGAACCAAATCACAAAAACTGCAATAATGGCAAAGAAAATACCAATATTCATACGTGAGTTATCTGTCAATGCACGGAGCCACTCTGTTTGGTAAGAGGCATTTGCTGACACGTTAACTGTCGAGTCTGTATTCTTCATCAAACTATCTGCAAATACATCACGAATGATATAGTTACATGAATAGAGTAAGATGTAGTTCATCATAATCGTAACGATAACTTCACTTGTTCCCAAATAGGCACGTAGAATACCTGGAATAGCTCCAGCAATACCGCCTGCCAACATAGCAATCAAGACTGTTCCCAAAATCAAAACTGGACGTGGTAAGTCAGGATTCGCCAAGGCAAACCATCCAGCAAAAACCCAACCAACATAGGCCTGACCAGACAAACCAACGTTGAAGAAACCTGCACGACTAGCTACTGCGAAACCGAGAGCAGTGAAAACAAGTGGTGCCATTGCACGGAAAATTTCACCAATTGATTTGATATTACCAAAAGCTGAATAGAATAACTCTTCATAGCCCCAAATTGGATCGTAGCCAAAAACAAGCATGACAATCGCTCCAAGTAGGATACCACTGACCACAGCCATTAATGGAAGGGCCAAATTCTTATATTTATTAAGCATGTTCTTCTCCCTTCTCAATATGTCCACCTGCCATCAAGACACCCAACTCTTGTTTATTGGTCTTAGCAGGTTCAACAATACCATGGATGACACCATCATGGATAACAGCAATTCTATCTGATACATCCAAAATTTCATCCAATTCGAAGCTGACAACAAGAACAGCCTTACCCTTATCACGTTCTGCAATGAGACGCTTACGAATATACTCAATAGCACCAACGTCCAAACCGCGTGTTGGTTGGCTAACAATGAAAAGGTCTGGGTTGCGATCGATTTCACGCGCGATGATAGCTTTTTGCTGGTTACCGCCTGAAAGAGCCTTGATTGGAACGAGTTCACTCGCCCCACGAACGTCAAATTCTTCCATTAACGCGCGTGCTTTTTCATTAATGATATTATAGTTCAAGATACCATTTTTTGAAATCGGTTCTTTATAGTAAGTTTGAAGCGCAAAGTTCTCAGCAACAGTCATCGGAAGAACGAGTCCATCGCGATGACGATCTTCGGGAACGTGGCTCACTTGCATTTCTGTAATTTTACGTGGAGTTTTACCAACTACTTCCTCACCTTTGATAGTGATTGAACCAGATTTTACCTTACGTAAACCAGTGATTGCCTGAATCAACTCACTTTGACCGTTTCCGTCGATACCGGCAATACCAACAACCTCACCTGCTCGAACATCAAGCGACAAGCCCTTAACTGCTGGGATACCACGGTTTTCATTGACCACCAAATCCTTAATTGACAAAATGACTTCTTTAGGACTCGCTTCAACTTTCTCTGTTTTAAAGGAAACGGAACGTCCAACCATCCACTCAGCCAAATCTTGGTTTGTTGCTCCTTCAACGGCAACTGTTTCGATTGATTTACCTCGACGAATAACTGTTACACTATCGGCAACTGCACGAATTTCATCCAATTTGTGCGTAATCAAAATAATAGATTTACCTTCTTCAACCAAGGCTTTCATAATTTTCAAGAGCTCTGCAATTTCCGCAGGGGTCAATACAGCTGTCGGCTCATCAAAAATTAAAAGGTCTGCTCCACGGTAAAGTGTTTTAAGGATTTCTACACGTTGCTGTGCACCCACAGAAATATCTGCAACCTTTGCAGTTGGATCAACTTCAAGACCATACTTAGCAGAAAGTTCTTTAATTTCTGCGATAGCTTTTTTAAGGTCAATCACGCCACCTTTGGTGGTTTCAGAACCAAGAATGATGTTCTCAGCAACTGTGAAAGCATCAACCAACATAAAGTGTTGGTGCACCATACCAATACCCAATTGGGCTGCTTTGGATGGAGAGTCAATCTTCACGGATTGACCGTTGATAACAATTTCACCGCTTGTAGGTTCCAACAAGCCAGCAAGCATGTTCATCAGAGTAGATTTACCCGCACCATTCTCACCAAGAAGGGCATGGATTTCACCACGTCTGACATTCAAATTGATGTGGTCATTTGCTACAAATTCACCAAATATCTTAGTGATATTGCGCATTTCAATGACATAATCCTTAGTCATAATCTATTATCCTTTCTGACTATAGCCTTCTGAAAATTCTTCAGTACTACTTTAGTACCTTAAAATTCTTCATCAACTATACCATTTTTGTCAGTAAAACCTACCATAGCTGATAGGCTTTACTGAGAAAAATCTCAGCCCGAAAACGGCGACCCCGTCGGGTCGCCGAATCGGAATTGTCGAAAAGAAATTCATTAAGGTTTTTCAGGAACTTCTACTTTGCCATCCAAGATAGCTTGCTTAGCATCTGCAACTGCTTTAGAAGCATCTTCTGAAAGGTTAGTTTCTGCCAATTCAACACCTTTATCTTTCAATGAGAATTGAAGTACTTGACCACCAGGGAATTCACCAGCGACAGCTTTAGTTGCAATATCTTTAACTGAAGTACCAACTTGTTTCAATGTTGAAGCCAATACAAAGTTAGAAGACTTACCATCTTTAGAAGTGTATTCACCTTCTGCTGATTGGTCACGGTCAACACCGATTACCCAAACTTTATCTGCTTCATTACGAGTTTCATTTTCTGCTTTAGCAGCAGCAAATACACCGTTACCAGTACCACCAGAAGCGTGGAAGATAACATCTGCACCTGCAGCATATTGAGCAGCTGCAAGAGTTTGACCTTTAGCAGCATCACCAAATGAACCTGCATAATCAACTGTAATCTTGATGTCTTTGTTTACAGACTTAGCACCCGCAACGAAACCAGCTTCAAAGCGATCGATGATAACACCTTCCATACCACCGATGAAACCTACGTGGTTTGTTTTAGTTGACTTAGCTGCAGCAACACCAGCAAGATATGATGCTTCATGGTCTGCGAAACCTACGCTAACTACGTTGTCTTGATCTGGAACAACACTATCCACGATTACATAGTGTGTGTCAGGATTATTTGGTGCAACCTCAGCAATCGCACTCTCCAAGGCAAAACCAATACCGAACACAAGGTTGTAACCACCAGCAACAGCTGAATCAAGGTTTGTAATGTATTCTGATTCATTAGCTGATTGGAAGTAATCGTAGCCATTACCTTTAGAAAGACCAGCTGCATTACCCCATTCTTGAAGACCTTCCCATGCAGATTGGTTAAATGAACGGTCATCAACACCACCAATGTCAGTAACGATAGCAGCTTTCACAGATGTGTCCGCTGATGAAGATGCTTCTGAGCTACTGCTTTTTGAAGCACGGTTACCACATGCAGCCAAAGATACAGCCGCAACAGCTGCTAGACCAAGTCCAACAAGTTTCTTGTTCATTTCTGAACCCTCCTAAAAATCTTTTTGCAACTACATTGTTGCAGAGTAATATTGCTACAGTCAAATGACTGTCATACAGACTAGGTTAAGTCTGTAAAGGAATATGGAAGTAATTCCCCGACTGTCATCTCGACTGTCGATTTATCTTTAGCGACCAAGGTCACTTTTAAATCCTTATCAAAAAATTCTGCCATAACTTGGCGACAAGCTCCACAAGGAGATATTGGCTTTTCTGTTTCACCATAAATAATGATCTCAGAAAAATCTTTCACTCCTTCAGAAATGGCCTTGAAAATAGCTGTCCTTTCAGCGCAATTGGTCAAACCAAAGCTTGCATTTTCAATGTTTACACCCGTAAATATTTCCCCTGCCTTAGCTACAAGAACTGCACTAACTGGAAACTTTGAGTACGGTACGTATGCTTTTTGACTGTTTTCTACAGCTAATTCAATTAAATCAATAGTCTCCATCCGCCTGTGCTCCATTCATGATTGCCACGCCTGATGACGCACCAATACGAGACGCTCCTGCTTCGATAAAAGCAATAGCATCTTCATACGAACGTGCACCACCAGAAGCCTTCACTCCCATGTCAGGACCTACTGTTTTTCTCATCAAAGCAACATCCGCTACTGTAGCACCACCTGTAGAAAATCCTGTAGATGTTTTAACATAGTCCGCACCAGCTTCTTGAGATAATTGACAAGCCTTCACTTTCTCATCGTCAGTAAGGAGACATGCTTCGATGATAACTTTGACTAGTTTATCACCACTTGCTGCTACAACAGCTTTAATATCCTCCAAAACCAAATCGTAATTTCCAGTTTTCAGAGCACCGATATTGATAACCATGTCAATCTCATCTGCACCATTTGCAATAGCATCTTTGGTCTCAAAGGCTTTGACAGCTGGTGTATTAGCTCCTAGAGGGAAGCCGATAACAGTACATACCTTTACATCAGTACCTTTCAAGCCTTCTGCCGCAAATGATACCCAGGTTGGGTTGATACATACACTGGCAAAGTCATATTCTTTAGCTTCTTCTAGCACCTTTGCAACTTGTTCTTTTGTTGTTTCAGGTTTAAGAACTGTATGATCAATGTATTTATTTAATTTCATTATTTTCTCCGTACATTACGAAATAATCTCAATGATTTCTTTCGTTTTTACACTCTCTTTATCTATTTTAACATTTTTTTTGAAAATTGTAAGCATATTTTCCGAAATATTTTCATTTGCGTAAATTGTTGCTACGTTTTCTCCTTTGGAAACTGGCTCACCAACTTTCTTATGGAAAACAATTCCGGTCTCGTAATCCAAATCGTCTGTTTTTACAGCACGACCTGCTCCAATTCTCATAGCGAATAAACCAAATTCCAAGGCCGGAAGTCCAACAATATAGCCGTCTTCATCTGCCAAGACATCTACTTGATGTGAAACCTGAACTGGACGATACAAGTCTTCCAAATCACCACCTTGAGCGACAACCATCTCTTCAAATTTCTTGAGGGCAGCTCCGTTTTCGATATGTTGGCGAACTTCTTCCACTGTCTTTTCAACATTTGCCAAACCAAGCATGATTTGAGCCAATTCACAGATGAATTCTGTCACATCTTCTCTGCCTTTGCCCTGGAGAATATCCAAGGCTTCTAGAATTTCCAAACGGTTACCGATGGAAGTACCTACCGGTTGGGACATGTCTGTCAAGACAGCTTCTGTCTTGCGACCTACAGCTTTTCCAAGGTCGACCATTGTTCGAGCAAGAACACGTGCATCTTCGATGTTTTTCATGAAGGCACCTTCGCCAACCGTTACATCAAGAAGGATGGCATCCGCACCAGCCGCAATCTTTTTAGACATAACCGAACTTGCAATCAGCGGAATGATATCCACCGTGGCAGTCACATCACGCAGGGCATAAAGCAATTTATCAGCCTTCACTAAATTGTCCGATTGACCAATAACTGCCACACCTGTTTCCTGAACTTGCTTGATAAAGTCTTCTTGACTAACTTCAATCTGGTATCCTTTGATTGACTCTAACTTATCCAAGGTTCCGCCAGTATGACCAAGTCCACGACCGCTCATCTTTGCAACTGGAATATCAAAACTTGCTACCAATGGCGCTAAGATGAGTGTGACCTTATCTCCGACACCACCTGTAGAATGCTTATCTACCTTGATGCCTGGAATTGCAGACAAATCAATCTGTTCACCCGTTGCAACCATGGACATTGTCAAATCAGAAATCTCACGTGTTGACATCCCTTTGAAATAAATCGCCATCGCCAAGGCTGACATTTGATAATCCGGTACTGTCCCAGCTACATATCCATCAATCAACCATTTGATCTCTTCAGACGATAGTTCTAAGCCATCACGCTTTTTTTGAATTAAATCAACTGCTCTCATTCTCTCACACTTTCAAGGATGTAGTAACCCTTGTCTTTCTTTATAATCTGGCAGTTGCCGAACACCTCTTCCATCTTAGCCTTGGCACTCGGTGCACCTTGTTTCTTTTGAATGACAATGGTCAAGGTTCCGTTTGCCTCTAAGCGTTGAAAGGCTCCAGCAATTACTTCATGTACAACCGATTTTCCGGCCCGAATAGGTGGATTTGAAACAATATGATTGAATGTTTCGTCCACGTTTTCGTAGATATTGGATTGATAAATTTTAGCGGTAACACCATTCCTCTCAGCATTTTTTGTAGCTAAATCCAAAGCTCTGCTATTAATATCAATCAGTGTTGTCTTGGTGCTGAACACCTTAGCAAGTGTCAAACCAATTGGGCCATAACCACAACCAACATCCAACACCGATGCCCCTTTTTCAAAATGAAGGGTTTTTAAAAGCACTTGACTACCATAATCAACCATCTTCTTGCTAAAAACACCTGCATCTGTCATGAAAGACATTGGGGTGTCTAGTAAGTTTACGTGGATTTCATGAATATCATGTGCTACTGTAGGATTTTTTTCGTAATACATATTGGACATGTACTTATTATAACATTTCCTAAAAACGTTTTCAAGAGTTTTTCTTACATGAAAAATATGATAAAATGAAATCGATATTGAAACGCTTACCTATAGGAAGAATTATGTATGAAAAATGAATTTTTAAATTTTGAACAAATTGACCGAGCCACTTGGCAACAACTACATCGTAAGACTACCATTCCACTTAGTCAAAGCGAACTAAATTCTATTAAAAGTTTTAACGACCGCATCCAATTACATGAGGTTTCTGACATCTATCTTCCTTTGGTTAATCTTATCCATATCTATCGGAAAGCACGCAAAGACCTAAATTTTACGAAGAGTTTATTTCTACAGAAAACTATCAAGCCTCAACCGTTTATCATTGGCGTTTCTGGAAGTGTTGCTGTCGGCAAATCAACAACTAGTAGATTGCTACAAATTCTTATCGCTCGGACATTTAAACACGCCAAGGTTGAATTAGTGACAACGGATGGATTTCTCCATCCAAATGCGGTTTTAGAAGAACGGCAACTGTTAAATAAAAAGGGGTTTCCTGAGTCCTATGACATGGAGAAATTAATTGATTTCCTTGATAAGATAAAAAACGGCTACGACTGCCAAATTCCTGTCTATTCACATGAAATCTATGATATTGTCCCCAACAAAACTCAGGATATTAAGTCTCCAGATTTCTTGATTGTTGAAGGAATCAATGTATTTCAAAATCCACAAAACCAGCGCCTCTATGTCAGTGACTATTTTGACCTGTCTATATACGTTGACGCTGATGTGGAGCATATTGAAACCTGGTACTTGGAACGATTCCAAAAATTATTGACATTGGCAAAAAATGACCCTAACAACTATTACCATCGTTTTACCCAGATGACGTACCCTGAGATTCTATCTATTGCCCAGAATACTTGGAAAAACATTAATCTAGCTAACTTAGAAAAATTCATTGAACCAACTAGAAATAGGGCTGACATTATTCTCCATAAAGCTGAAAACCATGAGATTGATAAAATTTATCTAAAAAAATAATTTTCACTTGTCAAATCAAGTCTTTTCAGATATAATGGTATAGTTAGTACAAGAAAGGGTGGAGGTGAAACCATTGGCAAACATTAAGTCAGCTATCAAACGCGCTGAATTGAACGTTAAACAAAACGAGAAAAACTCAGCACAAAAATCAGCTATGCGTACTGCAATCAAAGCATTTGAAGCTAACCCATCTGAAGAGCTTTTCCGTGCTGCTAGCTCAGCAATCGATAAAGCAGAAACTAAAGGTTTGATTCACAAAAACAAAGCAAGCCGCGACAAAGCACGTCTTGCATCAAAACTTGCTTAATTAAAAAAGAAACCTTTGGGTTTCCTTTTTTTTATTTTTTCCATTATAAGGATGCGGGACAAAGTGGATCAATTTTTCCCTCGATGAATAACATCATTAACTCATCAACCACAAATCCCTCACTAAGATTATACACCTAGTGAGGGATTTATGTTCGTTTTCATTATTCTGTGGGTGAGGCGGAGCCATCATGGATGTCTTTCCCGCTCCCTATTTTTTTATTATTAGGGAAGAACACGCTCCTTGAGATTCAAACTAATTCGTTAGAACCAATCTGCCAGTTCAAATGTATAGGTTTGATCATTATAATAGTACTGATACTCTCCTACATCGCCCAAAGCCTGAAAAATAGCATTATTTTCAGTAGAGGCCAATGTAATCATTTGTTGCATTGATTCTGCTGTTCCGAATTGCAAGACTACTTTATCCGTACCTTGTAGTCGCTGATCAGTGATGGACTGTAAAACTGCAGCTTCATCAAAGCTTGTGAAATAGACTCCCTTTTGAACATAGTAATTCAATGAATTATCTGTGCACTTTGGATAGGTCAATGCTCTAGGTTCATAATATTGTTCTTCTCCCCAGTAGTCGAGGAGGTCGGTATCAGCAATTCTACTTCTCTCTAAGATTTCATCAGGGACACATAGATAATCGTATGAAATATCTGTATGCGCTTCTCCGCTTATAGCTTGATCAAAAACTGGGTCTCCCCAAGTCGTGTCAACACCATAGTATTGTCCATTTATCTTGACTAGATTCCAAGCATGCCCAAACTCACCGTTTTGTCCATTTTTTGCAATCCCTGTGACATAGATACAATCAATGCCTGCTTTTTTACATAGATATTGGAAGGTGCGACTATAGCCAGCACAAACTGATTTCTTATCTAAGAGTACACTGGTAATTCCTTGGCTTCTCCATGTGACAGAGTTGGTCTGTAGGGCTTCAAGGTCGTAATCCGTTTGCTTTATAATCACCTCGTAAAAATATTTAACCTTCTCATAGTCCGACCCTGTTGGGGCCTAAGCAAGTATCTTATTCACTTCCTCTTCTATTTTATTTCGTGTCGGAGATAAATCAGTCGGATACGCTGGCTCTTCTAAATCCAATATATCCACTCCGCCAGTCATTGCCGCTTCATCTGTTAGCCAGTAAAATTCTGGATAATCATGAGCGACAGAAAAATAGACGCGCGAATATATTTCATCGTTAACAGAATCAATATCAATCACTTGCATCCGCTTGTTGAGTCCATTAACAAATTGGAGATAGACACGACGTTCCTTATCAGTATCCAATTGTTGGTAGTAGAAATTTCCTTGAACCTCTTCTTCTAATGCTGTTAATTCTGCTTCTAGTTGCTTTTTTTCTTTAGAAAATTCAATTTTAGCTGCTTCCAAACGTTCACTCAGCTCTTGTCCTCCTCCTGAACAAGCAGAAAGGACTGTCGCCGACAATAATATGGTTAAAACGCCACGAGAAACTTTCCTCATATTTACCTCCATTCTTGTTTAATACTCAATAAAAATCAAAAATAGCAAGTCTAAGCTACTTATAACATGTGAAACCTTAATTTATAAGTTTGAGTTGAGGATTGTGGATTTCAAGTAGCTGTTTTCTTCTAAAAAAATAACAAAATCGAAACGCTCCATATCCACTTTGAGTGGTAGGTGGCTATTTTTGATTTTAAATGAGTATAAGTATAACATAATTAGGAGGCTTCTGACGAACTACACAAAAAAATTAGACTAGAATTTTCCTAGCCTAATAATATTGTTTTATTTAGGTAATCCTACCTCAAAAATAGTTCCTTTCGGTTGGTTATCTCTAACAGAGATTTTCCCACCTAGTGTCTTGATAATTTGCTGAGCCAGCGATAATCCTAGACCGAAACCACCTTTTTGACGTGTTCTGGCCTTATCAACTCGATAAAAGCGATCAAAGATTTTCTTCTTATCGGCATCGCTGATTCCCAAACCATTGTCGGCAACTGTGAAGTAGACAGATTTATCCTTGATATTAGCTGTAATTTGAATTCTGCCATCATCGTCGGTATACTTCATGGCATTGTCAAATAAAATGGTAAGCAACTGTTTAATCAGGACCTTATCTGTTCGAATCGGCTGATGAATCAAATTATTAACTGCTAGTATTTTTCCATTCTCTTCGGCAATCATAAGGTAATTAGCAAAGATTTCATCAAAATAGTTCGGTTGGACATCGATCATATCGACTTTTAAGCCATCATCACGACGAGCCAAATTGAGCAGGTTCGTTGTCAATAATCGCATATTTCGGACTTCTTCCAAGCTAGACCCGATGCTTTCACTACTCTCTAAAATCGTCGCTTCGGGATGGCGAAACAGGCTCTCCAAACGATTTTGGAGAACAGCCAACGGCGTACGCAACTCATGACTAGCATTTTCGACAAAGTCCTTTTGTTTTTGATAGCTGATTAGAATTGGACGCATGCTAAGATTTGATAGGTAAATGCTGGCCAAGATAGAAATGAGCCAAGCTGATACCATAACAATAGCAACTGTCGATTCATAGCTCTCAATGGAAGATTTAATTTGGCTGACATTCACCAAAATTGTCGCATATTTTATATCATAGGACGAATAATAACCTAGTTCATCTGTAGCCAGCCCAATCGTTATATAGCGATAATCTTCAGACATACCGAAGCTTGATTCAACCGTTGCTTCCTTAATTTCACCCAATTTTTCCTTATCTAACGGTAGATCGGCCAAACCAGTAAAAGTATCCGGATTGACCATTTCTCCACTTTTACTATAGAGTAAGACATGAGTATTGATACCTAATCTCAGCTGTTCTCCAGCTCTAGTATTTTTTTGATTTTTAGGAACAGGCATGCTATCTGGACTAGAGTTCGTAGTTTCTTCACCAGTTGGACTATCTTGAAGGATAAATACAGAATTGGGCTCATAGGTTCTTGCAATTGCAAAACCAACAGCCATCGCTGGTTCTTCCTTAATCCGTTTCAAGGTATTATCGGAATTTTGATACATAGTCGAACGCATTAATTGAAAAATGATAGCTGTCATCAAGCCAAAAATCAGGGTAAATACTGCAAAATAACGGATAAAGAAGGAAAATTTATCCGTATACACTAATTTTCTGATTCGCTTAGGCATTTTTTAGAATGTACCCGACACTACGCAGGGTTTGAAGATTTTCCCCAAAGGTCGTTCCTTTCAACTTTTTCCTAATTTTAGAAACATATACTTCTACTACTGAAATAGTAGTGTCACTGTCAAATCCCCAAATACGGTCAAAAATTTGAGTTTTTGGTAAGATAACATTTTGATTTTGCAAGAAGTAGACTAGTAGATCGAATTCTTTTCCTAGCAATTCAACTTCTTCGCCATTTACAGTTGTGGAGTTTGTCGATAAGTCAACAGTCACGTCTCCAAAAATTAGTGTGTTTTCATTAAACTTGCCCGCTCGTTTTAATAGAGCTTGAATTCGCATCTTCAATTCTTCTAAATAAAACGGTTTTGTCAAGTAGTCATCAGCTCCCAATTCAAAACCATGGCCTTTATCCTCTAGACTTTCCTTGGCTGTTGTAATCAGAACAGGTGTCGTAACACCTTTTTCACGTAACTCTTTCAAAACTTGGAAGCCATCTTTTTCAGGCAACATCAAATCCAAAAGAATCAAATCATAAACGCCTGTTTCCGCCTCATAAACGCCCTCTTCACCATCAAAAACCTGCATAACATCCGCAAAATCATCTAAGAAATCGAAAACAGAATTTGATAGGCTTAAATCATCTTCCACTAACAATATTTTAATCATCATATACTCCTTACGTTTCGGTTTAATAAACAAACCAAAGACCTGGACACAGGGCATGGTCTTTAATAGAAATGGTTAGATAAAGTCCCACGTGACCATCTAAAAATGAATAATCGGGTAGGCTTTATCTAACTATTTATTGATACGTGTTCATTATATCATGGAACAAGTAAAAACCAAAATCTCAATGTTTATTGATTAGAAGAACTACTATCCCCTGAAATTTGAGCTTTAATTTCTTGATTCTTCTCTTTTAAAGCATTCACTTCATCAGAAGAAGTACTCGAGTTTGACTGGGTTGCTCCACTTGTTGTATCAGGAGGGGTTGTACCTTGCCTATTGCCATTTTGACCTGGCGGCATGCCTTGCATTTCTCCTCCTTGTTCTGATGGTATACCCCGCATTTCTCTTCCTTGCCCATGAGGCATACCTTGTGAAGGAGCAGCTTGTGTAGTTTGACCGCTAGTTGTAGCACCATTTTGAGCTAATGCAGCTTGACTTTGGGTCGATACAGCTGTAGATGTTTTTGAAATACTCATCCCTCCAGCAAAACCAAGAGTAGCTGCTGAGATTGCAACTGCTGCTAAGACAGTCTTCGATTGAGACTTCAATTGATTGATTAACGACATAATTTTCCTCTTTTCAACTATTTTTTATCGTTTCAGGTATTCCATAAAAATGTCACCTCAAATCGATTACAAGAATAGTATAAGCTGAAAAACTTAAATCAAGCTAAAGAAGACAGGCATTTTTCTTAAAGTAAACTAAAAGAAAGCCCTGTTGGACTTTCTCTTTTATAATTCAGTGATATTTCCTGTACGTAAGTAAACAACCCACTCACAGATATTCTTAGCATAGTCACCGACACGTTCCAAATAAGTCAAAACTTGGAAGTAGTCTCGACCTGCGATCAAGGCATCTGGATTCTTTTTGATTTCTTCTGTTGTTAATTCTTGGATACTTGAATAAAACTCATTAACAACCTCATCACGAGCAGCTACTTCATATGCGACTTCCATATCCGCATCACCAAGATAAAGCTCCAAAGTTTCTTCAACAAGTTTTCGAACTTCGCGGCCCATCTTCTTCACTTCATCTTCAACTACTGGAATGCGGACTTCGCCTTTCATACGAATAGCAGCTTTTGCGATCGAAACTGCGTGGTCTCCCATACGTTCCAAGTCACTTGTTGCTTTCAAGACAGTGATTACACGACGTAAATCTGTAGAAACTGGTTGTTGCAATGCAATAATCTCTAAAGATTTCTTTTCGAGTTTAATTTCAAAATCATTGATTTTTTTATCTGCTTCGATCACTTCTTTCGCCAATTCACGATCATGAGTTGTAAAGGCACGAACAGCATTATTAATTTGAGCCAAAACTTCATTTCCCATCGCGTAAAATTGATTGTGAAGTTTTCCTAATTCTTCTTCAAACTGCGCTCTTAACATATAAACCTCTTTTCTTTTTTACAGGCCTAACCAAACTTACCTGTAATATAATCTTCTGTCTCTTTGTTTGCCGGGTTCATGAACATTTCTTTTGTAGAATTGTATTCGATTAAATCTCCATCTAAGAAGAAACCTGTTCTATCTGAAATACGAGACGCTTGTTGCATAGATCGTGTTACCAATACCATGGTGTACTTATCCTTCAAACCATACAAGGTATCTTCAATCTTACCAGCTGAGATAGGGTCAAGTGCTGATGTTGGCTCATCCAACAAGATAATTTTAGGACTAGTAGCCAAGACACGCGCTACACAGACACGCTGTTGCTGACCACCAGACAATCCAACTGCTGAATCGTGCAAACGATCCTTAACCTCGTTCCAAATAGAAGCACCAATCAAGGCACGCTCTACAGTCTCATCAAGAAGTTGCTTGTCCTTAATACCATTAATACGAAGACCGTAGACAACATTTTCATAGATAGACATAGGGAATGGGTTTGGTTGTTGGAAGACCATCCCGATTTCCTTACGAAGGTCAACAGTATCCGTACGAGGACTGTAAATATTTTTACCATTGTAATCAATAGCACCAGTCAAGGTTACTTCTGGGTTCAAATCACCCATGCGGTTAATCGCACGCAAGAGCGTTGACTTACCAGAACCTGACGGACCGATCAAGGCTGTAATTTCATTTGGATAGAAATCAATTGAAACACTATTCAAAGCCTTTTTCTTATTGTAGTAAACAGACAAATCTTTTACTTGTAAAATAGGTGATGTCATTGTTTCCCTTTCTATCCAAAATGTCCTGAAACGTAGTCACTAGTTGACTTGAGTTTTGCATTCTGGAAGACGTTTGCTGTCTTATCATATTCAATCAAGTCACCCAGATAGAAGAAAGCTGTGTAATCACTTGCACGAGCTGCTTGTTGCATATTGTGCGTAACAATGATAATGGTGTAGTCCTTCTTCAATTCAAACATAGTTTCTTCTAACTGCATAGTCGCAATCGGGTCCAGGGCTGATGCAGGCTCATCCATGAGCAAGATTTGTGGCTTAACGGAGATAGCACGTGCGATACACAAACGTTGCTGTTGTCCACCAGACAAGGTAAAGGCTGACTTATGTAAATCGTCTTTTACCTGATCCCAGAGGGCTGCTTGTTTCAAGGATGTTTCAACAATCTCATCCAACACTTGCTTATCTTTTACACCTGCACGCTCATGGGCAAAGGTGATGTTGCAATAAATCGATTTTGCAAATGGGTTAGGACGTTGGAAAACCATTCCGATATGCTTACGAATTTCGTAAACGTTCATATCTGGTCTGTTGATGTCAATTCCTTCGTAGAGGATTTGGCCTGTTACCTTAGCAATATCGATCGTATCATTCATACGATTGAGACTGCGAAGATAGGTTGATTTCCCACACCCTGATGGTCCAATCAAGGCTGTAATTTTATTTTTTTCGAACTGCATATCAATGCCCTTGATCGCTTCATTTTTACCATAGTAAACATGAACATCTTTTGTCGAAAGGGCGATATTCTCCTCTGGAAAAGTAATGATATGGCGTTCATTCCAGTTGTAATCTGCCATTTTTTCTCCTTAATAGTCAGACTTCTAGGCTGCTGAAGTCATTTTCGCATGAAGTTTCTTACCGATATAACGGGCAGAAAGGTTGAAAATCAAGATGAAGACCAAGAGGATCGCTGCTGAACCAGCAGAAACTTGGGTTGCATCTGGGATTGTACCTTCGCTGTTTACCTTCCAGATATGAACCGCAAGGGTTTCTGATTGACGGAAGATAGAAATCGGACTAGTAACACTCAATGGATTCCAGTTTGACCAGTCAAGAGCTGGAGCTGACTGACCAGCCGTGTAGATAAGAGCTGCTGCCTCACCGAAGATACGACCAGATGCCAAGACGATACCTGTTACAATCCCTGGAAGTGCTTCTGGAATAACAACATGGAGAACAGTTTCCCAACGTGATAGACCAAGAGCCAATCCTGCTTCACGTTGTGTATGGTGAACGTGACGAAGGCTGTCCTCTACGTTACGCGTCATCTGTGGTAAGTTGAAGACTGTAAGAGCCAAGGCACCTGATAAGATAGAAAAACCGTACTCAAACTGAACAACGAAAATCAAGTAACCAAACAAACCAACGACAACGGACGGTAGGGATGACAAAATCTCAATACAGGTACGGATAAAGTTCGTCAATGGACCTTTTTTAGCATATTCAGCCAAATAAATACCTGCACCGGTTGACAAGGGAACAGAAATTAAGAGCGTTACAACCAATAGGAAGAATGAGTTGTAGAGCTGAATTCCAATACCACCACCAGCTTTGTAAGATGAAGATTTACTTGTCAAAAAATCCCAGCTTACATGTGGCAGACCACGTAGCAAGATGTAAAGAATCAGTGACGTCAAGATAACGACAATCACACCAGCGATTGAGTAAAGAATACCAGTCGCCAATTTATCAAATTTTTTAGCGTGCATAGTTTTTCTTACCCTCTCTCGTAATAAATTTCATAATCATGTTAAAGATAAGGCTCATCAAGAGCAAGACTAGGGCCAAGGACCATAGGACGTTGTTCTGAACAGTTCCCATAACCGTATTACCGATACCCATTGTCAAAACAGAAGTCAAAGTCGCTGCTGGCGTTGTCAAGGAAGTCGGGATAACCGCAGAGTTCCCCACTACCATCTGAATCGCCAAGGCTTCACCAAAGGCACGCGCCATACCAAAGATAACGGCCGTAAAAATACCTGGCTTAGCTGCGTTCAAAATAACACGCCAAATCGTCTGCCAACGAGTTGCCCCCATGGCCAAACTTGCTTCACGATAGTGACGAGGCACTGCACGCAAACTATCCACTGTCATAAAGGTTACTGTAGGCAAAATCATAACGAAGAGAACAAATACCCCTGATAAGATACCAAAACCAGTACCACCGAAGATAGAACGCACGAATGGCACAACCACTTGCAAACCGATGAAACCATATACAACTGACGGGATACCGACCAAAAGCTCGATAACTGGTTGCAAGATTTTAGCACCACGTTTTGGTGATATTTCTGTCATGAAGACCGCTGCACCGATTGCGATAGGGGTTGCAACAACAGCTGACAGAATCGTAACAATGAAAGAACCTGAAATCATTGGCAGGGCACCAAATATTTTCGAGCTTGGTTCCCACTTGCTTCCAAATAAGAAATCAGTGATGCTAACACCGTCTACAAAGAAGGTCGACAGACCACGTTGCGCAACGAAAATCAAAATCATGGCAACGATAAATACAATCAATGAAAGACAAAGGAAGGTAATAACCTTACCAAACTTCTCCAAGCGAGAGTTTTTAGATGGAGACGATAACTCTTTTGCTAGTTGTTCGTTTTTCATGCTTACTCCTTCTCAGTCACCGTGCCATCAGCACTTTTCACAACTTTCATATTGTTGATAGAAATGTACCCCATACTCTCAACGATACCATTTTGAACTTCATCTGACATCATGTAATCTAAAAATTCTTCTGTCAAATCAGTCGCTTTTCCCATCGTATACATATGCTCATAGGACCAAATTGGCCAATCATTTGTTGCTACATTTTCAGCAGTTGGTTCAAAACCGTTTAGCTTAATTGTTTTAACGGAATCATCTAGATAAGCAAATGATAGGTAGGAAATTGCACCTGGTGTCTGAGCAACAATAGATTTTACCATACCGTTAGAATCTTGTTCTTGACTCTGAGCTGCGGTTTGTCCATCCATGATAACACTATCAAAGGTCGCACGTGAACCTGAACTAGCTGCACGGTTAATGATTGAAATTTCCAAATCCTTACCGCCCAGTTCTTTCCAGTTGGTAATCTCACCAGTAAAAATTTTACGCAGATCTTCTGTAGTAATATCTTTAACCGATACTTGCTCATTTACAATAACGGCCAAACCAGCTACTGCTACTTGATGGTCAACAAGTTTACTTGCATCAATACCATCTTTTTCCTCAGCAAATACGTCAGAGTTACCAATCTGAACAGCTCCAGACTGAACCTGTGACAAACCAGTACCAGAACCACCGCCCTGCACGTTTACAGATTTTCCGATATTCACACTACCGAATTCATCTGCCGCTGCCTCAACCAATGGTTGAAGGGCTGTCGATCCTACTGCAGTGATAGACTCTCCTCGATCAATCCATGAGGAACAACCTGAAAGAGCTATACTACTCAAAAGAAACAAAGCTACAATTCCAAGCTTCTGCTTTTTTTTCATTTCGTTTTTTCCTTTACATTTTTCAGTGGAATCTCCTAAAATTAACTCTGTATTTTACAAGGAATTTACAAGATATTTCCACTCATCCACTATATCATATAAAAAGACAAGTTGCAAAAAAAATCTGCTGATTTATTTTAAAATCTCAGCCCTTTTGGAAAGCCATTTTTAAGCGTTCCAGATACAATTTTTGCGAAACCAAGACCGTTCCCCTGAACTGCTACCTGATACCAGCCATTAGCTAAATCCTTGGACACAGCTATTGTATGTCCAGCAGTATAGGACGAGAATTCTTCTAAGCTGATTTCTACTCGATTTTTAACCTCCGAACTATGGAGTGCTAGACCTAAAGCAAAACTTGGTTCAAATCTTTTTTTCTTAAACGTCCCCAAGTGTAGACCATTTCGAGCAATCTTTACCTTTGACAAATCAGGAAGGCCCTGTGGCAGTAGATAGAGATTGTCGCCAAAAACCTGCAGTAAACCATCCAATTGAACCTTTAAATGCTTCTGTTCAAATTCTTTCCAGAGAGCTTGCTGTTCTCTATTCAAATTGGATTTTCCTGGTTTTAATTTTTTCTGACTGGCTTCCCCTAGAAATCTAAATTTGGCAACGAACTGACCTTCTCCTGCAAAATGGTGGGGATACATACGAGCAACTTCTGTATAACCGATTCCTTCTACCATTCCATTGATTTTAGGAATGTCTATCAGTTCCAAATCATATTGTTCTAAGAGCCAAGTCACTACTTCTTCATTTTCCTCTGGTGCCCAAGTGCAAGTAGAATAAATCAATTGACCATCTGGAGCCAACATGTTCAAGGCCGATTCTAAAATCTCTCTTTGTAAGCTTGCACATTGTGCTGGATAATGTTTGGACCAATATTGAATCGCATCGGGGTCTTTTCGAAACATCCCTTCACCTGAACAGGGAGCATCTAGGACAATCATATCGAAATATCCTGGAAAGACCTTTTCCAAGCGGTCTGCTGATTCATTTGTTACAACAACATTCCTCGCTCCGAAACGCTCAATATTTTCAGCCAAGATTTTTGCTCGTTTGTTGGAAATTTCATTACTAACCAAGAGCCCCGTATTTTCTAAGTATGAAAGCAAGTGAGTAGACTTTCCTCCTGGCGCTGCTGCCAAGTCCAACACTTTCATCCCTTTTTCCGGAGCTGCAATCTGACCGACAACCTGTGCAGCTGGCTCTTGTGAGTAGACTAAGCCAGTTACATGTTCTGGAGACTTTCCTGAGACCTTACCATAGTATGACCAAGTCATATTAGGGATTGGTTGCTCAAAATCCAATTGGCTTTCTTTAAGAGGATTTGTGCGAAATCCTGAGATGGGGTCTTGTTCGAAACTCTCAAAAAATGCTTGGGCTTCACTACCAAGCAAATGATTATATTTATCTATAAAATCCTGTGGCAATTGCATTAGAATATATACCCCTTCACTTCCTCAAGATGGGATTCTGATACTAGCATGACAAACTCTCGTTTATCATAGGCCAGACTCGGACCATCAAAACTTAACATGACTAAACCTAAAGAGGAACCAATAATACTGGCTGCTGCGTAGTCCCATGGACACAGATAAGAAGCATAGGCAAATAATCTTCCTTCCAGAACGTGGGCGAAACCAATTCCAGCACTTCCTACAGATCTTGTACCTAAACTTTGATTTGCTAATTCTGCCACTCCATGTACATTGGCTGCATACAACTGTGCATTGATTCCTATCAAACTCTGGCGAAGAGGGTGCAGCTCTGGTTTTTTTAAGCGTTCTTGATTGCAATAAACAGGGAATGAATCTCCTCCATGGAAAAGTTTGTCTCGCATGACATCATAAATAATACCGAACTTTCCTACTCCATTTTCAAAATAGGCAATCATAATGGCAAAATCAGTTTTCTGAGCAATAAAATTTGTGGTGCCATCAATTGGATCAATAACCCAAACATTTCCCTCATGAATAGAAGAAACGTCTCCACCTTCCTCACCTAAAATCCCATCACCTTGATAGCGAGATTGAATCTGTTGAGTCAGCATTTCTTGCACTTGTTTATCAAGGTGCGTTACCAAGTCTGTAAAGTCACCCTTTTCTTCAATCTGAAGATTATCATGTAGATGCTGTCGGAGAAAATTTCCAGCCTCCAGAACAATCGTTTGGGCAAAGTGATACTTAGTTTCCAAAACGAATAACTCCTTTCCCCTTATCTCGAGCAGCCTTAACAACTCGATAGGTTGAATAACCAGAAACTGCTTCAAAGTCACGATCAATTTGACGTTCCTGTCCCTTACTTTTAACAACATCTTTGAAGCTTTTATAACTAGCTAATATAGCCACCGCATCTGCTCCTTTTTCATAAGCTGCCTCCACCTGATTCAAAAAAGAAAGCACGGAGGAAATCTCCTCTGTGCTCCACGAAAAATCAAGTGGATATGAATAATTTTTGTTCATATCTTTTATCCTATTTCTGATCGTAATGTGGCATTTCTCAATTCTTGTTTGCGGTACTTGCGCGGAAGAAATGCACGAATTTCATCTTCGTTAAAACCAATCTGCATCCGCTTCTCGTCCAAAATAATCGGACGTCGTAAGAGACTTGGATAGGTTTCAATTAACCCAATAAGTTGCTTCACAGAAAGCTCATCAACATCAATATCTAGCTTCTGAAAAATTTTTGAACGGGTAGAAATCAAATCATCTGTCCCATTTTCTGTCAATGCTAAAATGTTCTTCAATTCCTCAGCAGTTAGAGGGCTAGTCATAATATTGTGCTCAATAAAAGGGACTTCGTGACTTGTCAGCCAAGCACGAGCTTTACGACAACTGGTACAACTCGGTGACAAAAATAAAGTAATCATGTCTTCCATCCCCTCTAAAAACATTTTTCTTCTTGTATTATACTCTAACTTAAAAGAGTTTTCAATAGTAAATCTAATCTCTTCCCTGTAATTTTTCCAAAGATTCTATTTTTTTCTCTAAGCGTAGCAATATTTCGTTTTGTTCATCAATTTTTGCCGTCAAGGTATCCAACTTCGTTTCACGCTCCGTTTCAGAGAAAAAACGAGTTATTGTGGAGGTAACCATACCAAAAGTACAAATACCAACCAACATCAAGAGGATGGCTATAATTTTAGAAATCGTATCTTGGGGGACAATATCTCCATACCCTACAGTTGTCATCGTTACAATGGACCACCAAAGTGCATCGAAGAATGATTTTCCTTCAATTACTGATAATAAGACACTTGCAACTAGTACTGCTGAGCTATTTAGCATCAATACCTTGGATAAACTGTTGGTATGCAAAAGCTTGTTGATTGTATCCCAGAATCGATTAGACAGGGCAAATATTCTCGTTACTTTGACCAATCTGAAGAGTCGTGCAAGTCTTCCCAAGCGAAGAAAACTGAAGAATGAATCAAATGGAATAATGGCAATTAATTCCAAGATATGCCCCTGTACATATTCAAGTATGTCATCCGCATAATAAAGCTGAGCAAAATAATCGCAGACAAAGATAAACCACAGGAGCCAATCCAGTACCCGATAGCCACTAGAATTGGCAATACTAGCATCCATTAATTCAAGTACGATAAGAAATACATAGACTACAGCTATGTAGGTCATAGCCTTCTCATAAAAAGGATGACGAATCAATCGTTTAATCATGCTGACCCCAATTCAAGGCAAACACTTCATCGGACTTCATTTGTTCCATCAAGCCTTCGATACCATCAAATTTTACCATGTCCCTAATCTTCTCAAGCCAGAAAATGGTCATTTTTTCACCATATATAAAACGATCAAAGTCAAAAATATGGGCTTCAATCCGCATTTCTGTTCCATCAAAGGTCACATTTTTCCCAACGCTGGTCATGGCTCGATACCGTTTACCATCCACTTCGACATCGGCTACATAGACTCCCTCCGATGGTAAATATACGCGATCAAATGGGGCTAAATTGGCAGTTGGATATCCGATTGTACGGCCTCTAGCATCACCGTGAACAACAATGCCTTCTGTCATAAATGGATAACCCAGAAGGCGATTGGCTAAAGTAACATTTCCTGCTTGGATAGCTTGTCGAATACGGGTAGAGGACACCTTTTCTCCATCTAGACAGACTTCGTCTACAATTTCAACCTGACCGTCAAATAAGTTAGTCAAATCCTGGACATCTGCTCTGCAATTTCCAAAATGATAATCAAAACCAGCGACCAAAACCTGAGCATTGATTCCTTTAATATAACGCTCCAAAAACTGCTCTGGCGTGTTACTAGCAAACTCACTGGTAAAATCCGTCAAGACCAGATGATCCACACCATATTTCTCCAACAAGCGGAAACGCTCATCTTGACTGGTTAAATGGAGTAATAATTCTGGTGTGAATCGCGCAAAAGCTAGACGAGGTGTTTCTGGAAAAGTAAGGACAGTTACGGACAATCCTTTTTCATCAGCCACTCGTCTCGCACGTTCTAAAAGGGCCTTATGCCCCAAATGAATCCCATCAAAATAGCCTAACACCAAAACAGTCGGCTCTTCTTGATGAAACTCTTGATAATCTTTAATCGTTCTAATCTTCATATTGTTTATTTTATCACAACTGGAAAGGAAATCCTTACAAAAAAACCTTGCGGGGCTTGTAGAGCTGCTCCCGTTTTTCCAAAATGGCGACCAATTTTCCCTGACAAAAGCCTGCCAGCAGGTCCGCCTGACTGTCTAAGGCTACAAACCGTCCAAATTTGGCCTCTGTCACTTGGTCAGCTGTCAGTTCCACTACTGGCAAGTCACCAATTCCCTGCTCAATAGGACGGAGGAAGGAATAATCTTCCTGGGCAACCTTGTCAGCAATTTCTTCGATTGTAAGGGCATCAGCCAGGCTCATTCCTGCTGAGCCTGTTCGCTCTAACTTAGACATATGGCTGGCATAGCCAAGCTTAGCTCCCAAGTCAACAGACAGGGTACGAACATAGGTGCCCTTTCCACAGCGAACTCGGAAGGTGAAACGAGCGCAGTCATCATCCAACTCGATCGGGCTAGTCCGCTCAAAACTGTAAATGTCAATTTGGCGTTGAGGACGCTCGACTTCTTCGCCCGCCCGTGCGTACTCATAGAGTTTGCGGCCGTTTACTTTGACAGCAGAGTACATAGGCGGAATCTGGGTAATAGTACCGACAAAGCTAGCCATGGCCTCATCAACTGCCTGCTCTGCTATGTCCAAAACTGGTGTCCGCTCGACCATATCGCCCGACGCATCTTCTGTCGTGGTCGAGTAGCCGATGGTAATCTCCCCGTCGTAAATCTTGCCTTCGTCCTGCATATACTCAATCATGCGCGTGGCCTTGCCGACTGCAATGGGCAGAACGCCTGTCACATCTGGATCCAAGGTGCCCCCGTGCCCAATCTTCTTCTCCTGCAAAATCTTGCGGAGCTTAAAAACCACATCGTGCGAGGTCATGCCCGCTTCTTTTTTGACGTTAATAATTCCTGAAATCATGTTCCCATTATAACATAAAGGACCGCACTTGTGGGCGGTCCTTTATTTTTTACTCATCATAAAAACGATAGCTACCAAAAGTCGTACCTATCAAATTCTCCAGTTCCTTATGAACACGTCGCATGGTTTCAGAAGGCACCGCACCAAAGGGAACAGCTTCGTCAATCCCGACCTCTTCCTCTTCGTCATAGCCGTAAGAGAATGTCAACGGAGCATCATGATATCCTTTATCTCCTAATTTTAGGGTAGGCCACTCCAATAATTTAATTTCTTTCAAAAATTCTCTGAATTTTTTTGCCTTGCTCATACGAATAGGAGTATATTCTGGTTCATTTTCAACTAAGCCTTTTTTATCAACATGCTGTATCAAATAGTCGTGTTCATTTAGACTAACTGCTACTTCTACACTTCTTCCCTCAATATAATCTGCTCTGAAGATAATTAAATCTATATTCTCATATATGCGTTCAAATTGTTTCATTTTCTTTCCTTTCACAATTACATACAAGATTTTCTAAATATCCCGATGAAAATCGCTGTCAATCTCAAAAAATGGTTGGATATCTTGGACGTATTCCAAGACGCCTTGAAACTCTCCCTGGTCATCACGCACGGCCTTATAGACCACATAGACAAACTTGCCCATACTCTCGGACTTGAACCACATGGTCACCTGGTTTTTTTGTCCCGTGCGAAGCAGTTCAAAAATCTTCTTGACCTTGTCTAAGATTTTGGGTGGATGGCAGAACTCCACATGACGTCCTATCTGGCTTGGCGTCCGTTTGAAAATCATGTCTTCAACAGGGTGGCTGTCATTATAATATTGGAAAATGTCGTCATGTTCATTGCTATCTTCCTAGTAATCCATCCAATATTTCAATCAATTTTTCTTTTTCCTGACTCTCATTTGTTTTAAGCCTGATTAGGGGGATGTTGCATTTTTTCAAAATGTTATCCTTCATAATATCACGTTCAAACTGCTTAGAATTACCTTTGTGGAATGCATATCCATCTACTTCTACAGCTAGTACAGGTGCTTTGGTAAGTCTATTGATTATCAAAAAATCAAGGTGCGTATTTCCATGCCTTGCATACTTCGCTTCCACTTCTGTTAGTCGAGTAAAATCCTTCACAAGATTATGCAGTTTATAGTCATGTATAACATCTAGACTATTATATTTTTCATCGCTCATAAATACTTCCTTAATCCGATGATACATTAAATTCTCAGAATCATATCGCGATATCCGTTTTCGTTTTCTAAAATATTCCTCCTTTTCTTGCTCATACTGTTTGTATAAGTAATCGAAGATGGAATATACAGGGCTCTCTCTTACTTCAAAATTATTATATTGTATATATCCCAATAAATCACTAATATTTTTATCTAATGATTGCTCATTCCCAGTCATGACAAGAAATAATTTATTTTTAGCTCTTGATATCGCCACATTTAGTAAGTACGGATCATCCGTAAAACGTGTTATGCTATTATCAACCGTGGAGATGATTATCGTATCTTTTTCTTTTCCCTGAAACTTATGGACTGTATCGCTTTCCAAATCATCAATTTGCTCTTGCAACTTCTCTTTCTGCTTTCGATAAGGCGTGACAACTCCTGTCCGCTCCCGATAGATTTCATAATTTGGAATAACATCTTTCAGAATTATATCAATCTCTCTCTGACTATAGTGATCACGAGCGTGATTTCCCTTAGGTGTTCTAATAGCCTGAAGAACATCTTTTTCCCCTTTATCACCTGTCATAATCACTAAGTCACCATTATAAAACTTTTGATTGCAGAAATTGATAATTTTGGGATGACATCTATAATGCTCTCGTAATAGCGTTTCTGGAATATTCGGAATCACTTTTAGTACCGATTGAAGAAAACTGTTTGTGTATTCATAACCACTATGAACACCATATTTATGGAAAAGCTGAGCACTACTTTCTTTGACATCTTTTGTGACAATATGCGGTAGCTGTTTACTATCTCCAACAACTACAACATTTTTAGCACAGGATAATGCTAGTGCCCCAGTTGTAATATCCACTTGTGAGGCTTCATCTATGATTAAATAATCATAGGTAATATTCTTTCCTAAACTTGTTGTTGATGAAAATGTTGTACTAAGAACAATGGGATATTCTAGAAGAACTCGTCTCGATTGTTTCCGTAAATCTTCCTTTGTAAACTGTACTCTTTTTCTTCCATTCCCATACTTACTAACTAGAAAATTTTTGAAAATCTTTAATGAATCACTGGTAAAATTGTTTAAAACTTCCGTACCATTTAAGTGAACCAATTCTTCTTGAAGAGTTTCTAATTTATTCCTTATTTCTGTTTGTTTATGCTGATAAAATAGGTTCTGAAATTGTATTGTCAAATCAGATAATTCTTGTTTATAAAGTTCCCAGTTTTTAACACCATATAATAAAAAGTTTTTTATCTTAAAAATTAAACCTAACCTTCTATTCTTTTTATAGAATTCCTCAAATTCATTCCAAAGCTTAAATAACTTCTTAGAAGAATACAGTTTTAATTCTATAGGCGATATATTTATGTGCTCAAAAAAATCTTTGAAATGGCGAAATTCCGTTTCTAATTCTGAAAGTTCTTGTCTCAGATTAGCCACTTCTTCCTGAATTTCAAAAATACGAGGAAGCCTACGAATCTTTTCATTTAGTTCCTTATCAAGGCTTTCCATACCATTATCTTTTAATCTCCAAGAAGAAAAATCAGGGTACATACTATACTGATTGAGAATAAAATTATTTTTATTTTTTTCACTTCCAAGATAAGCCACGGGAAAGTCAAGACCATAGTTCTTCAGTTTTTCGTAAATATTATCAATGGCTGCATTATTATTAGAAACAATTAGAACCGTCTTATTCCGTATCACTATATTAGCTATAATATTCAGAATCGTTTGTGTCTTACCAGTTCCAGGAGGTCCTTGAATGACACTAAATTGATTTATTAAGGCATTTTTTGTTGCTTTATATTGACTATTATTGCAACCAAAAGGGAAAATCAGTTCCCCATGAAACGGCAAGTTATTCTTCTTACTGGGACTTAGATAGCTCGCTAAAGCAACTGTTTTGTCTACATAATCCAATTCCTCATACCTTTTTAACAAGAGCAATTGATCGGTCTCAGAGTTTCTCAGAGGATTCAGCTTGGATAGTTCCGTCAAATAACTAAAAACATGACGACTATTCGAATGTGTCAACTCATTTTGCCGTATTTCTAGGTCTCTCCCCATATATAATTTTCCAGTGCCATTTTTGTAGCGGATGATATAAGCCCGTGAGTGCGTTCCATTGAATTCAATAATTGACTCAATATTATTTAATAAAACCCCATCTTGCCTTCTATAAACTCCTATCTCTGAAGGATTCAACTGTTTGGAAAACTTCAGCACCTCAACTCTCTGCATATTGTAGCGATAAGGTTGGACATTATTTTTAAAATAAATTTCAAAGTAGAGCTTCCCTTTGTAACGAATCAATTGAAGCGATTCGATATTTTCTGACTTGTCCTCTCCATCAATCAAAATTATTTTTCTATCTTTCACCATATCTCCACTCTCACTTTCAATCTTAATCTTCCTCCTCCCTCAACGCCTCAAACTTGGCTTTCATAGTCGGGTTATTGCGGGTTAGTTTTTTGACGGAGACATCGTCTAGTTTATTATTGGCTAGGCGAAGCTGGTTTTCGCTGGTGGTCAGGGCTGCCTTAACAGCTTCCATTCGCTTGATTGCCTTGTCGATTTCATCAATAGCCTTCTGGAAATTGGTGCTGGCTGATTGATAGTTTTTTGCAAAAGCATTCTTGAAAATTTCCAAATCTTCTTCAAAATGAGTAATATCGATATTCTGCTCCTTAACCAAGGCTAACTCCTGCTGATATTGCAGACTATTAAGCGCAGCATTTCGTAAAATTCCGATTAATTGGATAAAGAACTGTGGTCGAATGACATACATCTTCTCATATTCATGACTAACATCCACAATCCCTGTATTGTAATAGTCATTGTCCGCCTCTAGCATGCTGACTAATACAGCATATTCACATTTTTTCTCCCGACGGTCCTTATCCAACTCCTTAAAGAAATCAGCGTTTTTATGCTTGGTCTTGGTCGTGTCCGCCTCGTTTTTCATTTCGAACATGATGGAGATAAATTCCAAGCCCGACTCGTCAAAATCACGGAAAATGAAATCTCCTTTTGAACCGGACGCTGATACTTCGTTGTCCTTCGCAAATTTGGCACGTGGAAAAGCATAGGAACGAACCTTGTTAAACTCCGCCTCAGCAAATTGCTCCAAGCTCTCTCCAATTGCCTTAGTAGACTGCTGGGCCTTGAAGTTCTTATAAAACTCCACCTGCTCATCCGCCGCCTTGAGCCGCACCTCGTATTCCTGACGAGTGGTCGCCAAAGCCAACTCCTGCTTCTGTTCCTGCATGGCCAAAGCATTCTGAGCCGCATCCCGTTCCTTCTCCACCTGAGCCACCGCCTGTTGCAACTCCAAGTCCTTAGCCAAACCGATTTGCCCCAACTGAGCCTTAAGCTCTTGGATTTCTTGGTCCTTTTGGGAAATGGCAGAGCTGATTTCCAGTTCCGTCTGACTAGCAAATTTATCAAGTTTTGCGGTCAGTTCCAGAATCTCCTTATCCTTATCACTCAATCTAGCCTGCAAATCATTTTCAGCCTTCTGGCTTAATAATTCTCGTTCCCGCTCCAATCGTTCATGGATTTCCTTGTCAAACTCCGCACCACGCACCTGGGCTAAAAGCTGACTATATTCTGTTTCATTGACCTGAAAGGCCGTCCCACAATGGGGGCAAGTAATTTGATGCATATGCTCTCACTTTCTTCTTTTCAAATAAGATATTAATTTATGTAAAACCGTAGCTACTCCCAGCGCCAATAAAAAATAAAAGAAACGAACCGCATTTCTAGCATCTGGAAGCGATAGAGCCCAAAGGACAAAAATCGTTATGGCAGTCGGCCATCTCCATCCCCAGGTCATCTTCCGTTTGATAAACCATTCCATCCAATCTTCATTAGAATCAAACCGTGTTTCGTAATATTCTTCTTTCAGTTGTTCCCACCACTTTTTCATAACAGCCTCCTTTCAAATCACAAACCTTCTAATTCAAGCTCCAGAAAAGTCCTCCACTTTTCCTGCAAGGGTTGACGTACAGGCGACTCCTGACCTTCAAAGACTTTTTTGATACATTCATTTTGCACCAACCATCCTGTCATCTCTTTTTGAGCATTAGCAAATTCATTACCAAAATCTTCTGGAATTCGTTCTTCAAAAGTAATCAAGGTCTGATTTTCTAGCTGAGACAGTGCAAATGAAACCATTGCTGAATCCCACCTGTAGGCAATTTTCTCATTTTTTCGATATTCCAGTAAATCCATGGTTTCACAGAAGTCTTCCATTTCAAAAACCAGCGTATTTCCTACAATGTTTAACTGTGGAAACCAGCGGGCAAAACCACTATCTGTCGCCAACAAGTCCCAAGCTTCTGCAAAACTAGCTGGAACAGTATAGGAAATAGTTAGCAGGTACATCTCGGACTCTTTCTGAACACTAATCTTCATACATAACTCCTCTTCTATTCCCCTATTATACCAAAAAAATACTGGTCCATAACCGATATTTCCATTGCCTCTATTCTTTAATCATAATCAAGCATGAGTGCTATTCATTCCAAAGGATTGAAAAACGGTATCTTGAAATCTGAATTATTTTTTATAACATCTTTCATAGACAGTCCTTACCTTTGTTTACCTGGCTCATACTCCATGTTTTGTATCCCCTAGCAATGTTAGACTTTCCTGCCACATAATGAACATTGTCATTTTTGAAACACTTCTATTTTTTACACTTTCATTTCATCTATCCGCCACCCAATTTATTTTACAATATAGAACAGAGTTTAGTATTTCAATCATTCCTTTCTCATTTTATGCTATACTAGATGTATTGAAAACAAGGAGGTTTATATGATTAAACTAATCGCTCTTGATATGGACGGAACCCTCTTAAACGAGAAAAAAGAGCTGATGCAGCCACAGATTGATGCCATTCATCAGGCTGTTGAAGCGGGCGTCAAGATTGTTCTTTGTACTGGTCGACCCTTGGCTGGTGTGAAGCCTTTCGTAGAGCAGCTCGGCTTTGACACCGAGGAAGAATTTATCATTGTCAATAACGGCTGTTCAACCCATTCGACAAAGGATTGGAGCCTGATTGACTGGGAAGAACTATCTATCTCAGATATTGATTATCTTTCCACTTTTATTGAAAATGATGATGTACAAATTTCTCTCTTTGATGAGGAAGATTATTTCGTGCTTGCAGAAAAAGCCAATGCACGCGTTAATTTAGACGCAGGTTTGGTAGGAATGACTCCTCAACCAATTGATTTAAAAGAAGCCAAGTCAGGTCAGCATCGCTTCTTTGAAGCCATGTTCGTCGGTGAAAAAGAGCATATTGATGCCTTTGAAAATCAACACAATCCTGTACTCAGCCAAGGCTATTCCACCGTTCGTTCACAGGACTATCTCTTGGAAATTTTACCAAACGGAGCAAGCAAGGCCACTGGTTTGAAAAAATTGGCAGACCGCCTCGGTATCCTCCCAGAAGAAATCATGGCTATGGGAGATGCCAACAACGACCTGGAAATGATTGCATTTGCCGGTCTGGGAATTGCCATGGGTAACGCCAACGAACAGGTCAAGGCTATCGCACAGGACATCACAGACACCAATGAAAACAACGGCGTTGCCAAAGCCATTAAAAAACATATTTTGAACAAATAAGGAGACACTATGAAATACCCAACACTCTTAGACCGCTTTTTAGTCTATGTCAAAGAAAATACTCGCTCAGATGAAAATTCGACAACTACTCCATCTACCCAAAACCAAGTCGAGTTTGCACAGAATATCCTTCTGCCTGAAATGAAACGCATCGGCTTACAGAATGTCCACTACCTGCCAAATGGTTTTGCTGTGGGAACACTACCTGCTAACGACCCAAGTTTGACACGTAAGATTGGATTCATCGCCCACATGGATACGGCGGATTTCAACGCAGAAGGTGTGAATCCTCAGATCATCGAAAACTACGACGGCAACCCAATTGCCTTGGGAACTTCTGGCTACGAATTGCATCCAAAAGACTTCCCACAACTTGCCAACTATCACGGTCAAACACTGATTACCACAGATGGTACTACCTTACTAGGCTCTGATGACAAGTCAGGAATTGCGGAAATCATGACAGCCATTGAATTCCTAGTCCAAAATCCGGACATCAAACACTGCGAAATCCGTGTCGGCTTTGGTCCTGACGAAGAAATCGGTGTCGGTGCAGACAAGTTTGATGTAGAAGACTTTGATGTGGACTTTGCCTACACTATGGACGGTGGACCACTGGGCGAACTCCAGTACGAAACTTTCTCAGCAGCTGGTGCCAAGATTGATTTCCTTGGACGCAATGTCCACCCAGGTTCAGCAAAAGACCAGATGATTAATGCCTTCCAGATGGCTATTGATTTCCACAATGCCCTTCCAGAAGCAGACCGTCCTGAAAAAACTGAAGGTTACGAAGGTTTCTTCCACTTGATGAACATGGAAGGCAGCGTCGATACTGCTTCTACCACCTACATCATCCGTGACTTTGAGGAAGAAGACTTCCAAGCCCGCAAGCAACTCATGCTTGATATTGCTGAAAAGATGAATGCCAACTTTGACACTCCACGTGTCATTGTCAACCTGCATGACCAGTACTACAACATGAAGAAAATCATTGAAAAAGATATGACCCCAATCAATATCGCTAAGGACGTCATGGAAAATCTGGGCATTAAGCCACTGATTGAGCCTGTTCGCGGAGGAACAGACGGCTCTAAGATTTCCTTCATGGGCATTCCAACGCCAAATATCTTCGCCGGTGGTGAAAACATGCACGGCCGCTTTGAGTTTGTCAGCCTGCAAACCATGGAAAAAGCCGTCGATGTCATTCTCGGAATCGTCGCTTATAAATAATCTTTCAGTCGGTTTTCTTTGGAAAATCGACTTTTTCAGAAAATTTTAAAAAAATGCAATTTTATATTGTGTTATTGAACTAATACTGATATAATAGAACTATAAAAAAGAAATGGAGTTTTATTATGACAGAAGAAACATTAGCACAGGGAATTCTCATTGGCATTTGGGGTACAACACTACTATTTTCATTTATTTGGTATATTCTTGTTGCTATTTCCAACTACATCCTCTTCAAAAAAGCGGGCTATGCAGGTTGGAAATCTATCATTCCAATCTATAACCTCTATATCCAACAATGCATCGCCTTTGGCTATGAAAAAAGATGGTTCATTCTATTCTTACTGATTCCACTAGCAGGGCCATTATATGGCATCTATCTCGTTTACAATTTTGGTCGTAGCTTCGGTTTGTCAGCTGTACAAGCTATCTTCTATGTTCTTCTTACACCTATCTTTAACCTCTACATCGCCTTTAATGACGGAAGTCGTTACCAAGGTCCACAAGAATTCTTTATCGACTAATGTAAAACGAAGCCCCTCTTCAGCTCAGAAGGGGCTTTTTACTTGTTTAAAAAATATATAAAAAATTTATATAATCACTTGATTTTAGTAAACAATAGGTATATAATTTATATATAAATAATTTACATAAAAATAAAGAGGTGAGTTCATGTACTACCCCGTATCCTCTATCTTGATTGAATTTCTGGTCTTAGCCATTGTGGAAAAGCAAGATTCCTATGGCTATGAAATCAGTCAGACCATCAAGATAGTTGCTGACATAAAGGAGTCCACGCTCTACCCTATCTTGAAAAAACTGGAGAAGGCTGGCTACGTTACCACCTATACCAAAGAATTTCAAGGGAGAAAGCGGAAATACTATACCATCACACCTGCTGGACGTGAGCACATCCCCTTCCTGCAGGGTGAATGGAATGCCTACAAAGACCATATTGACGGAATTATAGAAGGGAGCCTACGAAAATGACACGCGCAGATTATCTGAACAAACTGGAACAAGCACTATCTCAACTCCATCCAAGTGCCAGACAGGAAGCTCTGGACTACTTCAATGAATATTTTGACGAAAAGGATAACGACGAGGAAGCTATTATAGATCTAGGAACACCTGATGAAGCTGCAAAGGAAATCATTGCCAACCTGCCCGAAGATGCCCTCATTGCTAAGGATGACCAAGGCACTTCACAATCAACTAAAGCATTTGATTTCGATTTTGACTTTGACTTTCAATTTGACTGGGATGGTTTTTTCAACAATTTCAAACACTCAGCCTTTCAAGCTAAGGAAAGGATTGAATTGCAGACGAAGATTGAAGAATTACCTGATTTTGCAAGTTTACAGATTATTCTCGAAGACCAGGCACTTAGTGTGCAAAGCTATGAAGGTGATAAGGTAGTATTACACAATCCATTTTCTGAAGAAATGTCCTATCGGGCTTTTGACTATCAGCTAGTCCAAGATAGTTTGTACCTATCTAGCAAGCCACTCCCAGACCACCTCTACTTTTCCAACCAGCAAACCAGCTCTGCTATTCTCAAAATCCCTAAAGTACTCCTGCCCCTTACGAGTCTCAATCTGAAAACGACAGATAGTAGTCTGACGGTGGCGGCTGTGCAGGCGAGCGAACAGCTCGTCATCAATGCAGAAGATAGTAGCATCAGCATGACGAAAGTAAGCTGTCCAAGCTCTGCCCTAGGGTTAGAGGACTCTACACTCACTATCTCAGATGGGCGACTGGATGAGTTGAAATTGGAAGCCAGCGATGCTGTTATCACTCTCTCAAGCATGAGCCTTTCAGATGCAAGGATAAGATTAGAAGATTGTGTCTGGAAGTTGAAGGATTTTGTCCTTGAAAAGAGCCTAAACTGCCAGGCTGAAGATTCTGTCCTAACCTTTAAACCAAGTACGGACATCAGTTTGGACATCTGGGAGGAAGATTCTAGCCTCAAACTTCCAAAGGATAAGGCGTTTACCATGATGAAAGAGGATAACACCACTCATCTCAGCTACAAGCAAGAAAATAGCCCTGCTCAGCTGGTTATTCATTGTCAAGACTGCCAGCTTACTGTAGGATAAAGGAGGTTCCTATGAATCGCAAGGAATATTTACAGAAACTTGAAAAACATCTCAAACACTTGCCAAAAGAAGATTTTCAAGATACCTTGGACTATTTCAATGAATTTTTCGATGAGAAAGAAAACGACGAAGAAGCTATTCAAGAATTGGGCAGTCCTAAAGAAGCCGCAAGTGAAATTCTAGCGACCCTCTATGACAAAGAACGGACGGAAGATAAACCCAATACTCGCAATATGGTCTGGTTGACCATCCTCGCCATCCTTGCCGCACCAATCGGCATCCCCCTAGCAATCACCCTAGTTGCCCTCTTCATTATCCTACTCCTGCTCATCCTCAGTGCCTTTCTACTCCTAATATCACTTTGGATTGTCCTCCTCAGTCTAGCAATCGCCCAACTTCTCCTCGCCTTCGACCTCTTCACTCTCTCATGGTCCTCCTCCCTCCTCTTCACAGGGCTAGCCCTTGTCTGCTTGGCACTCACCCTCTTGGGTAGTAAATTCACTCTAGACCTTGGAAGCAAAACCTTCTTGCTTGTTTTACACTGGATACAAAGAACCATTCGCAAAGGAGAGTATCATGAAAGAGCTTAAACCATTTACGAAAATCAGTCTGAGCCTGCTAAGTCTTGGAGCTATTCTAAGCCTCATTGGCTACCTAGCTGGCGGTTGGACAAATATGAAACTTGTTGCAGAAAACTATTTTCAGCCTCAAACAGCCAGTTTTAGTGACATTAGGGCAATAGAGATTAATGAAAAACTGTCCATTATGCCCTCGCCCGACAACCAATTCCACCTCCACTACTATCGAAATCAGCATAAAGACATCGACCTCCTCAGTCACCAAGTCCAAGGTGGGAAATTAACCATTTCTAGTGCCTATCAAGGTATCGTTACATATGATGGTTTACTCGAACCTATCTTAAATCTTGTCAATGACCAGAATATTGCCTACTACCAACCTGTCTTACAGGTCCCTAAAAATAGCACAATCGAAACACTCTCAGGGAGCATTCAAGGAGATGTCTATCTGGATAAAGTGACTATTCAAGATTTCCAACTCTTTGTTGAAAATGGTGACATGTTGATTGAAAACAGTCACATCAGCCTTATTAGGCTATTACACATCAATGGAGAAGTAGCAATCAATCATTCCACATTAACAAGTCCGAATGACATTTCCGATACTACCGGAAGTATTCTAACTGTTGAGGATGGTGATTTTAAAGCAAAAAACCTAAAACTAGAGGGAAGGCATGGCATCAGTAATTACAATGGTTCGATTGACATTTCTCTTCATTCACAAACCAAAACAGACATCTACATAGATGCCAGTCAAAATAATAGCGGAATTGACCTTCCAAACTATATTAATCCCAAAGCTACAAATTACCTCGATATTTCTACACTAGATGGGGAACTGAATATTCGGTAATTGCAAAAAGCCCTCCTGACGGAAGGCTTTTTAACTTATTTAAACAACAAAATAGAAATCAGTGCCAAGATGGCTGGTCCACCTTGGGTCAAGATAATTTTTGGACTAGATGTCACAGCTCCATAACCTGCTGCTCCAATAACAAACAAGACAAAAATAGTTGTAATTTCAAGGTTTCCTGTGAAAATTCCATACAAGAGAAAGACAGCCAACAAACCATTGTAAATACCTTGGTTTTTGAAAAGTGTCGTCACAGACTTACGTTGCAATTCATCCTTTGTCATATTAAAGACACGACTAGTAGAATCTGAATGGGTCGCAAAGGTTTCCAAATACATGATATATAGGTGCTCAATAGCTACGATACTAGCTAGAATAGTGGTAAAAATAGACATAATGTCTCCTCTCAAAATATTATATAGGTAGATTTTGCAAGCCAATCAACAGTTTATCAAGAGTGGCTAGGAATTGCTCACTCTCCTCAACAGTTAGAATCTGATTCATCGAAGCTTTAATAGCTAGGTGGTGAGCAGAAGGACTCGTGACTAGCGCTTCCCTAGCCTGCTCAGTTGGCCAGACAAGTACTTCTCTCTGATTGTCAGGATTTCGCTTGCGAATGATATAGCCGCTCTCTTCCAACAATTTGAGATGACGTGTAACCGCTGCGCGGTCTATCTGAAGCCTCTCCTGCAAAGCCAACTGATGCAGGGGTGCATCTTTTAATAATGCTTGCAATATTGAATAGCGTGTCAAACTGATTCCCAACTGCTTTTCAAAAAGATTGGAAATCGTCTCATCTGCCACTTTCAGTCTGTATAACAAATCTTCCATTTCTTGCATTATCTACCTCTTTTGATTGATTAATCAATCATTGATAAGTCAATTATACTACAATCTGAACAATTTTCAACTATTTTGCCTAACTATTAAAAAAATATGTTGCCTACACCTATATTTTGTTATAATTAAGAAAATAACTAGTAGAGGGATGGGACTTACTTATGGAAAACACTCCTAGACTAAACTTGGTCATAGATGTGCTCATGCTCGCTGGTGCCATTTTGTCACAAAGCGGTGCAGAAATTCACCGAGTTGAAGATACCATGATTCGGATTGCACATTCACAAGGAATTGAACAGGCCAATGTCCTTGCCATCCCTGCTGCTATCTTTTTCTCCATCGACCATACGAATATTTCGCGTATGAAACGCATCGTAAATTCAAATTACGACATGCAGAAAGTTTGTGACGTCAACCAAATCTCCCGTTCCCTAGCCAATGAAGAAATCAGCCTAGAAGACGCTTGGAGCCAATTAAATGCAATCAAACAACAAAAGCCACCTTATAACAATATCCAAATAACCTTAGCTGCCGTAGTGGCCGCACCATTTTTTACCATTATGTTCGGGGGTTCTCTTTTAGATGCAGCAGGTGCTGTCCTCGCAACGGCTTTGGCTTTCCCTATCTCATTGATTGTCGAGCGTTACGTTGGAATTGATTTTGTTACCACCTTCGTTGGCGCCTTTGTCTTCTCACTTACCTCCTACTTATTAAGCGCAACCACTACTCTCCCCATCAATCCCAACTTAATTAACGCAGGGGCAGTCATGCCTTTTGTACCAGGGATTGCTTTTACAAATGCTGTAAGAGACCTTATGACCAATCATATCAATACAGGGATGACCAAATTTTTCCAAACTGCGCTTATTATCTTATCGCTCGGTGCAGGTACAACTGTGGCCTTTATGCTTGTGAGGTAATCTATGACACCAGTTAACTTCTTATTACAGGCACTCGCCTCTTATATCGCTATCGCAGCCTTCTTAATTGTTCTCAATGTTCAAAGAAAAATGCTAGTCCCTGGTGGACTCCTAGGCATGCTAGTCTGGCTCATCTATCTTTCATTATTAGGACCAACTAATGTACTGATTGCAACCTTCCTTGCAGCAATTATCGGATCTTGCATTAGTCAAATCATGAGTATTTTGCTTAAAACACCATCTGTTATTTTTTCACTTGCTATCCTAGCACCGCTTGTTCCAGGCTATCGAGCCTACATGACCACGACTTATTTCGTTTCTGGTGACCACGCTCAAGCCCTAACCAATATCACTACCGTCTTAACTTTAGCCTTAGTCATTCCCATCGGTATGGCCAGCGGAACAATATTATTACGCCTTTATAAGGTTCTTCGAACAGGCAAAAAAACAGCCTAACCCCTTGAAAATAAGGGGCCTTTTTGTTAAAATGAAAACTTATCAAAGGAGATGCTATGAACCAAAACGTAACCAATCTAAAACTTGCTGAACGTGGTGCCTTGCTATCTATCGGTGCCTATATTATCTTATCAGGTATCAAACTCGTTGCAGGACAGCTCTTTCATTCAGATGCCTTACGAGCAGATGCCTTCAATAATATTTCTGATATTATCGGTAATATCGCTGTACTTATTGGACTAAAAATGGCACAGAAACCAGCTGATACCGATCATAAATTTGGACACTGGAAAATGGAAGATTTAGCAAGCTTGATTACATCCTTCATCATGTTTGTCGTTGGTTTCCAAGTACTCTATGATACCCTCCAAAAACTAATCAGCAATTCTTCTATCGAAGTAGACATTATGGGGGCCATTGTCGGAATTTTTTCTGCACTAGTTATGTTAGCTGTTTATTTATATAATAACCGCTTGGCAAAAAAAGTACGTTCCAAGGCCTTAGAAGCAGCTGCCAAGGACAATCTATCCGATGCAGTCACTTCCATAGGAACTTCTATCGCAATCTTTGCTGCGGCTTTCAACTTCCCTATTGTCGATAAAATTGCAGCCATCATCATTACCTTCTTTATCCTAAAAACAGCCTACGATATTTTTATGGAAAGTTTCTTTACCCTGTCTGATGGATTTGATGAAAATTTATTGAAAAAGTACGAGGAAGATATTCTCAAACTCCCAAAAATCGTTTCTGTCAAATCACAACGTGGTCGGACTTATGGAGCCAATATCTATCTTGATGTTGTTTTAGAAATGAATCCAGACTTATCCGTTTATGAAAGTCATGAAGTGACTGAGCAGGTTGAGCAACTCCTAACACTCAAACATGGAGTTTTTGATGTGGATATTCACGTAGAACCATCTGAAATTCCACACGATGAGATGTATGAGCATGTGTACGATAAACTCTTCCGTTTTGAAACAGAGATACAAGCTCATGCGAATGGGTATGAAGAATTGATTGACGACCAGTATCTCTTAATTGATGCCAAAGGCCGCTATCGAAATAAAACTCAGATGCTTGCCGACCACCCCATCCAAACGACGTATTTATCCAATTACCAAATGACCTCCATAAGCCAAAAATCAAAATTGGTTACGTTTGAAATTGGTGATTATGTTCATACGTCACTTTGGCGCCGTCATGAAAATTGGACTGTTATTTTCCACCAGATCTCAAAAAAACAAGCCTAGTCGAATGACCTGGCTTTTCCTTTACCTTAAATTTTGGTTTTATACTCAATGAAAATCAAAAGTAGCCTAGGAAACGAAGCCGAAGATAGAACTGGAGTTCATCAAGGCAAGATGACAACGGATAATTTTGATTTTCGAAGAGTATTAAAAAAAGAGCGCATGGCTCTTTTTCTTATATTATTAGTTTTTTACTGCATCGGTTGCAACATCCTCACCAAACCATTTTTGGGAGATTTCTTGGAATTTACCTTCTTTATATAATTCAGCAAACGCCTTATTAATGTTTTCTACGAGTGTAGTATCTGATTTACGAGCACCGACTGCGAAGGCTTCGTTTTCGAAACCTGCATCAATGATGTTGTAATCTGCAATAATTCCCTCTTGTTGCAAGTAATAATTTGCATACACACGGTCAATCAAGAGGCCATCAATACGATCGTTTTTCAAGTCAATCAAGGCTTCATTGAAGGTCGCATACTGACTTGCATCGTTATTTTGAACAATATCTTTCAAAATAGCTGGTTGTGATTCAAATACTGAATAGCCAGATGAACCTGCTTGCGCACCTAAAATCTTATCCTTCATATCAGATACTTGGCTAATATTGGAAGATTTTTTGGTTACAAGAACTTGTTGGTTATCCATGTAGGGATTTGTGAAGAGAACTTTTTCCTTACGCTCATCTGTAATAGAATAACCATTCCAAATTAAATCAATATTCCCGTTATTCAATTCGGTTTCTTTCAAGTCCCAGTCAATTGGTTGCCATTTTACAGTAATTCCATACTTTTCAAAGACTGCATTAGCCAAGTCAATATCGAAACCTGTGTAAGAACCATCTGTCTGTTCAAATCCCATTGGAACAAAGGTCTTATCAAAGCCAATCGTAACGGATTTTTCAGACTCGTAGGCTGTCCAATTATCAGACTTAGTAGCCGAATCATTGGAGCCACAAGCAGCAAGAGTTAAAGAAGTTACAAGAGCAAGAGCTCCAAGCATCATTTTCTTCATATTCATCATCATATTTGTTCCTTTTCTTAGTGTTTCGGTTCAATTTTGATGATTTCATCTGCGATATTCTCAGCAAACTGCATATCATGGGTGACCACAATTTGTGTGATTCCAGTAGCCCTATTTTCAAGAATCAGTTTCTCAACTTCTTTTCTTAATTCAGGGTCTAGGGCCGAAGTTGGTTCATCATAGCCGATAATCTCAGGATCAATCATCATCGCACGCGCCAAAGCCACACGTTGTTTCTGTCCGCCCGATAATGAAAATGGGTAGGCAGTTGCGTGGTTAGCAAGTCCAAGAGTATCCAAGAGTTTAAGGGCCTTGTCTTCCGCCTCTGAACGCGACATATTTTGCGTTTTCATAGGAGAGAGAACCAAGTTTTCCAATACGGATAGGTGCGGGAAAAGCTGGAAGTCCTGGAAGACAAAGCCCAGCAAATGTCGTTTTCCCAACTCCTCTAATGGCAGTTCTTGACCATTATACATCAAAGTTCCTGAATCAATAGTCTCTAAACCAGCCAACATCCGTAAAAGAGTTGTCTTACCACCGCCAGATTGACCAACGATGGCAACAATTTTCCCTTCTGGAATGACCAAATCATAGTTGGAGAAAATCTGTTTATCTTCAAAGCGTTTTGACAAATTGCGTAACTCTAACATGACTTCCTCCTATCTATAATAATCAAATTTCTTTTCTACTTGTTTCGAAATCAGTGTTACCGCACCGATCATCAATAGGTAGATTGCACCTGCGATAAACATAGGCGCCAAGCTGGCATCACGATTGGCAGCAGTACGACTAGCCAACAACAAATCGCTAACCCCAAGTGCATAGACCAAAGAAGTATCCTTTACCAAAGTCATGACTTCATTGAAAACACTTGGCAGGACAATTTTCACGACCTGTGGTAAAACAATATAGCGAATGGTCTGAACAGGGGTAAATTTCAATACCTTAGCCGCTTCATACTGACCTTTTGGAATAGCTTCAATACCACCACGGAAAATTTCAGAGAAATAGGCCGCATAGTTGAGCGTAAAGGCCAGAATCACTGCAGGCATTCGGTCAAATGTAATACCGACACTTGGTAAAACGTAATAAACAAAAATTAATTGTAAAAGCAAGGGGGTTCCTCGCATAATTAATACATAGAAATGCAATAACCATTGTAAGGGTTTAAATTTAATCTGCATTAAAAAAGCGAAAACAGCTCCTAATGGCAAGGATAATATCAATACTAGAAAAAATACTTGCAGGGAAACCACCGCTCCATTTAATAGACTGGGCAGAACTTCCAAAACATAATCCATAGAATTCTCCTAAAAGAGTGATTAGGTTATAGTATATCAGAAAATATCTTGTATTACAAAGGATTTTTCAGAATTTTTAATAAATTTAACAAAATTTTGTATATTTTTTCAATTGACAGAAAAGAAGGTCCGAAATCCGAACCTTCTAACCTTATTCTACTGTAACTGATTTTGCCAAGTTACGTGGTTTATCAACATCCAAACCGCGTTGCAATGTTGCATAGTAAGCAATCAACTGTGTCGGAACGACCATAGCAATCGCTGACAAGAATGGATGAACAGTTGTAACAGTGATGTCATCTTCTTCCTTAGCTACTGCTTCATCTACAATTGTCAAGACATTGGCACCACGCGCCACTACTTCCTGAATATTGCCTCGAGTATGGCTTGCAAGGTGTGGATGATTTGAAATCAAGGCCAAGACAGGAACACCGTCTTCAATCAATGAAATGGTACCGTGTTTCAATTCACCAGCCGCAAAGCCTTCACATTGGATGTATGAAATTTCTTTCAATTTCAAGCTGGCTTCCATCGAAACGTAGTAGTCACTACCACGACCGATATAGAATGCGTTGCGAGTGGTTGATAAGAGTTTTTCAACTTTTTCAGCAATCACATCTTTTTCTGACAAGCTGGCCTCGATAGATTGAGCTACGATGGACAATTCATGTACCAAGTCAAATTCTTTAGCGTAGGCATTGCCATTTGCATCACCGACAGCCTTAGCCAAGATTGCCAAAGTCGCAATCTGTGCAGTGTAGGCTTTTGTAGAAGCTACCGCAATTTCTGGACCTGCATGGAGCAACATGGTGTAAGTTGCCTCACGTGATAGGGTAGAACCAGGAACGTTGGTTACGGTCAAACTTGGGATGCCCATTTCATTCGCTTTAACCAATACCTGACGGCTATCAGCAGTTTCACCTGACTGGCTAATCATGACAAAGAGTGGCTTTTTGCTCAACAATGGCATATTGTAGCCCCACTCAGATGAAATTCCCAATTCTACTGGTGTATCTGTCAATTTTTCCAAGAAGTCTTTTGCGGCAAATCCTGCGTGATAGGAAGTTCCAGCAGCCAAGATATAGATACGGTCAGCTTCTTGTACTGCCTTAATAATATCCGTATCAACTGTTACCTGACCAGCTTCATTTGTATAGGCGCTAATCAATTTACGCATAACAGTTGGTTGCTCATCAATTTCCTTGAGCATGTAGTATGGATAAGTTCCCTTACCAATATCTGATAAATCAAGCTCAGCTGTATAGCTACCACGTTCAATCGCATTGCCATCATAGTCCATGACTTCAACACTATCTTTTTTCACGATAACCAATTCCTTATCGTGAATTTCCATGTATTCACTTGTCTCACGAATCATAGCCATGGCATCTGAGCAGACCATGTTATAGCCATCGCCCAAACCAATCAAAAGTGGAGATTTATTTTTGGCAACGTAGATAGTATCTGCATCCGTGGCATCAATCAAGGCAAAGGCATATGAACCTTGGATAATCTTCAATGCTTTTTTGAAGGCTTCTAGAGTTGACAAACCTTCTTCAGCAAACTGACCAATCAAGTGCACAGCAATCTCTGTATCTGTCTGCCCTTTCAAGTCATGACCAGCAAGATACTCTTCCTTGATTTCTGCATAGTTTTCAATCACACCGTTGTGAACAAGGATATGTCCAGCAGTTTGAGAAGTGTGAGGGTGAGCGTTGTTCTCAGTTGGTTTCCCGTGAGTTGCCCAACGAGTATGACCGATCCCTGTTGTCCCTTCGGTCTTATCGCCAACTTTTGCAGACAATTCTGCAATGCGACCAACAGCTTTGACAAGATGAGCTTGCTCACCACCCGTCACAAAAATACCTGCTGAATCATAACCACGGTATTCTAATTTTTCAAGTCCTTGAATCAAAATATCAGTTGCGTTTGTATTTCCTACAACACCAACGATTCCACACATACAGTTCACCTACGATGTTTGTTAACATCGGCTTTCATTTCTTTAAAAATTGGTATAGTCTAATTTGTATCTAAAAAGACCAGTGAAATCAGTATATAACAAGATTTCATCCTTGTCAACATTTTAATTGGTCTAGTCATATTCTGTAAATTGCATTGACAACGAGACCACTGATTTTCAAAAATGAAAAGACCAGTTCTACTGAACCAGCCCTGTCTTAATAAAACCAAATTCTGAAAGTGGACTAACCCGAAAAGTCAGTCTACCAACAATATCCTCACTAGAAATCAAACCAAAACTACGACTATCCTGTTGATTCGTTCGTACATCATTCAACACCAAATAATGCCCCTCTGGAATGACGTTGTACTTTCCATTTGTCAAGGTTTCCAATGTAAAGTCATCTGTATAACTTTCTTGTGAATGAGGTGTTTTTAAATAGTTCTCTGTAACAATAATATCATTACGATAGAGAACATCGTCCATATAGGTAACCGTCTCGTTTTCCAAGGCAATCACACGACTTACATACTCTTTTCCCTCATGGTTATACAAAATAAAATCTCCATGAATCGGGCGGACATTTCGCACCGTCATGATAAAGTCATTTTCCTTCAAATAAGTATTTGCCATCTCAGGGGTAATCGTGACCGGCTCAAGTAACCAAAATCGTAGGCCAATGATTCCAAAAATCAATAAGACCAATAAACTGATTTGTTTTATTAAATCTCTTTTTACCATAATCTCTCCATTTCACTAGTATTATACCACAATTTAGAGCCATTAGTGTCTGAGATGCTGGTAAATCTCTTCAGCAATAACTTGGTTTCCTAGCGGTGTCAAATGAAGACCATCGCTATAGTATTCAAGATGTCCCTCCGTCACAGTGTAAAGGTTAATAACTGGTAAACCAAGTTCATTTCCGATAGCTGGGATAATCTTTTGTAATTCATCTTCAATAATTTGATTATTCAATCCAAAACGACTGGTTGGTACGTAAGGCGGGATGACTAAATAAACATCCGGCTGGCTTGATAAAGCCATATACTGCTCGGCCATTTCCCTATACTCTCGAATAAATCTCTCCCTATTCCAATATGGTCCTCGGCTATCGTTACTACCAATCATGATGATGACAATATCCGCTTCACTCTCAAGTGAAAGTTGGGCATTCTTCTCTTTAAAGTAAGGAAAATCTGCAGTTGACTGAAGTGAACGCCCACTCAATCCGTAATTTGAAACTTGATAGTGATGCCCAAGTTTCTCAGCTAGAATACAAGGATAGGCATCTTTTTCACGATTCTCCAAGCCATATCCATAAGTCAAACTATCTCCGACTGTTGCAACTTTTACGGCCCCACTTCCAACGGTTAGGACCTCAGGATACATTATATCTGACACACGAACTCCTCAATTTTTCTTATTTTCTATTGTATCATGTTGAAAAAAATAAATAAACTTCTGAATTTGTGATATAATTAACTTATGAAAAAACAAGTTATTATTATAGGCGGAGGAATTGTTGGCTCTACTGCAGCCTTTTATCTCTCCCAAGAAGAACAAGTCAATCTTACTCTCATTGATTCAGGTATTGGAACAGCCACACGAGCTGCCGCAGGTATCATCTGCCCATGGATGGCTCAGAAAAAAAATAAAGACTGGTACAAGCTGACTTCCGATGGTGCTGTTTTCTACCGTCAATTGGTAGCCGATTTGGAAAAATCGGGTGCTACTGAAATTCCATTCAAACAGACTGGAACCATCGGCCTAAAAAGTAAGCCTGAACTACTTGATAAAATCCAAAAAATTGCCGAGGAACGTCGCGTAGATACTCCGACTATTGGCGAAATTACTCCGCTTGTAGGCTCGGAAATTAACCACTACTTGCCACTACTTAAACCAGACTATTTTGGTATCCATTTAGAAGGTGGCGGTCGTATTGATGGTGGGCGTTTGATTGATATTCTTCAGGAACAATTTTTGAAAAATGGTGGTACACGTATCTACGGACAAGCAAAACTGCTCGACAACCATACTGTCGAAGTAGATAATCAAGTGCTTACTGCTGACCACATTATCTTAGCCACAGGGGCCTGGTTGCCACATATTCTTGAACCTCTTGGTTATCAAGTGGATGTTCGACCACAAAAAGGACAATTGTTAGAATTAGATACAGAATTCGATACTGATAATTGGCCAGTTTGTATGCCTTACGGAGAGATTGACATCCTACCATTTGAAAATGGAAAAATCATTATTGGTGCAACTCATGAAGATGATATGGGGTACGATTTAGAACTAGACCCTGAAAAAATCCAAGCCATGCATGATAAAATAGCCGAGTTCATGCCTGATTTGGCAAATTATCCTGTAGCCAGAACTCGTATTGGAACGCGCGCCTATACTTCAACTTATTCACCATTCTACGGAAATATTGAGGATATGCCTAATGTCTGGGTAGCTAGTGGTCTAGGCTCTACCGGCCTGACAAATGGCCCAATTATCGGTTGGCAAATTGCTAAAGAAATTCTCAATCAAGAAACAAACTTTGACCGTACACCATATTCTCCAAATAGATATATTCTCAAAAAATAAGATACAATAAGTTTAGATTCTACTAATCCTTTAAATGTAGATACTAAGACTAGTTGTTATCCAACCAATAAATACAATAAGCAACGGGGAACCTCGTTGCTTATTTCTATCTAGGACGCTACCGTCCTAGTTTCAAACAATTTAAGATGCGACTATATCAATTCAAATACTATCCCTATATTAGATACATCATATCAGAACTGATTAGGGAGCCCAGAAAAGTGATTTATGAGAGCTAAAACTTCTGTGCTACTGCCAAATTCGACCAGTGATAAGTACTTGGCTTTCTGACGTGGAGACAAATCACTCTTATTGATGAGACTTGCAGCCTCCGCTTTTTGCGAAGCAAAACAGACGTCTTTTTCATCTAATAATACTTTCCGCTGAACATCAGTCAGATTTTGATGAAGTAAAACATCATCACGTGAACAAATTGCTTGCGCCGAAGCAGAAGCCATAGGAAAAGCTAAGCCTCCAGCAAGGGCTAGACCCAAAACTGCTTTACCGAGTTTATTCATATTATTACCTCTCTTCAAATATAACATAAGATTTGATAGAATTATTACCTTTGTGGTGCACATCACAAATTTTTTCTTTTGTAATAACTAGAATACTTCTATCTAGTATACCAGCCACTACACTATTATTATAAACAACACCCCTAAACTCACCGTCAACATTTTCTGATTTTAATCTATTATATGATTTAGCATTATAAACTACAAATTATCCTATCCTCGAGATTAGTTGAATATGAAAAGACTGAACCTGAGTCCAGTCTTCCACTATTTCTGATGTCGTTGCTTTCTACGATAGTTACTGAAAGCATCAATTAAAAAGGGGGATTTTCGACAAATTTTAAATCTTATCTTAACGACGGAAACTTGATTCTAGTTTGAATGATTTACTTTCTACAATATGCTTATGTGTTCCGTAAGGGATTTTGCTAATAATTTCAACATGGAAATCTTTTGAGCCCTTCAAATCCTCATCTGTCAAGTTAGCAATATAGGATCCTGACGCTGTGCGTTCAAGTGGAATACAGTTATGTTCCCCAAAAACGAAGTAAACATCTGGCGCTTCGTCGTAGTATTGTTTCAAGAATACTTCTACTTGTGCACCAGGAACACCAGTTTGTTGTGTCAATTTCACATCCACATATGAATTGCGAGTGTAATTAGCTGTTTCTCTTGTGTTATATTTTACGTAAGCATTTGATTCAGCTGTATTGCGCTGACGACAGGGGCAAGTGCTGTAAGACCTGTACTCATGCAGGCTACTGAAAGCATGGCAAAATTCTTTACTTTTTTTGAAAAGTTCATAACGTTGTCTCCAATTTCTATTATCTTTTGTCCATATTACCCAAACTCAAACTATAAAATGGTAATATGACAGTACTACCCGACCGGGATTATTGCTTTAGGTCGTAACAAATTTTTTGAATGCATTCTGTTGATTGTTACAAGATAATCCTAATTGAAATTTCTGTGTATAGCAATAGATTTTCCCAGCTTTTTATCTATTTTTCATGAGTCTTAATATACTTCCGAAGTAAATTTTACAATAGATAATCGCTAATTATTCACTCTCTAACCCTTGATTATTGCTTTTTACTTGCTTTTTTTAATAGTCCCCAAACACTACCAAGTAAGAGAGTTAATAGGCTAACTCCAATAATCTGCCCAGAAGCATTTGTACCTGGTTTTGAAGATTGTTCCACACTTAAAACTTGCTTTGTATCCGTTTTGGAGTGAAGAGCCGGATTCTGACCATATTCCCTCATATTATTTGAGGATTGAGAGGTATTTCCTACAATTGCCACAGAGCCAACCATCTCAAATAGCTCGGTTTCTTTGCGTTCTTCATCCATTTCTCTTCTGGACATCTGAGGCTCTCTCTCTGGAACTTCTGGCAATACAATCTCCTGAGAACTCATATCCATTTTAACACTGTCCAATGATTTGGATCTAGGGCCCAAGATTTTTTCTTTACTCTCCAAATCATTCATCAATGTATTCGGTTGAATCACCTTTATTTCTGTTAGGATTGAAGACCTATCTGCTTCAGCCAAGACGCTTTCTGTCGTTACTTCTGTCAGAAATTCAACTCGAGGAGCATTCGACTCATTAGTAACCCCCTCAGAATCCACTTTTAATGCGGAAGAAACTCCGCCATCTACAAACTTGTGTTTTTCAGAAATAGTAGATGATGTAGCTACTGATTCGACCACACGAATTGCTGAATGCCCAGGTAAAGCTGGAATATCCTCAGCAACAGGAACTAAAGTTGTTTCAGTTTGGATGACGGGTTCGCTTTCTGAACCAGCTGGTTCGTCGAGAGAGGCTTCGACTACTGGGGCAGAGAACGTTTCGGGCAATGCAACAGGAGGAATATCAATTTCTCCTGACTCCACAGCGACTTCTGGTTGAACGGGAATAGCTGACCTGTCTGGAAACGAAATTGGAGCTGGTTGGGAGACGGGTTCGCTTTCTGAACTAGCCGATTCGTCGAGAGATGCTTGGACTACTGGGGCAGAGAACGTTTCGGGCAATGCAACAGGAGGAATATCAATTTCTCCTGACTCCACAGCGACTTCTGGTTGAACGGGAATAGCTGACCTGTCTGGAAACGAAATTGGAGCTGGTTGGGAGACGGGTTCGCTTTCTGAACTAGCTGGTTCGTCGAGAGGTTCTTGGACAGTTGTGGTTTTAGAGGTGGCTGGTTGTTCAGTAGCGGTCGTCGCAACTTGATCTTCTTCTTTTACATTTACCCCCTCCATACCTATGGGACCTGATAGAAGTTCTGACCTCTGATTCTCAACTGTTTCTGATTCAAGAAGCTCTTCCACAGGGACTACCTCATCATTTTTCACAGCTTCTTGATCAACTACTACTGGTAGATCGCTTCCCTCTACTTGAGTTTCCTCCCCTAAAGCTATAGTTGACTGGCTCTGGTTTTCATTAGCAACTAACTGTTCGTCATGTACTGGTTCACCAACGACTGCTACAGGCAATATCGCCTGGTCGTCTACTGGTAAGACGGGTTGATTGATACTATCTACAACAAGGGCAACATCCCCTTTTTCTTCTTTCCCATCTGCAGAGCGGATTTCTTGAGATAGCTGAGAATTTTCATCTGCATTGGGCGGAAGCTCGCCTGCTGGCAACTCTGCTGTCAGAGCTTCTCCAACTGCTGACATAGGGAAGTCTAAACTTTTTAAACTATCCTCTAACGCAACATTAAGTAGCTCAGAGCTGTCTGCTTTTTGAATGGCTAACACACCTTGATCATATAGCCTATCTAACTTTTCAAGATATGTTACACGTGCCGACTCTGATAATTCAGATTGTCCGTGAATAGACAGAACCATCGCCTTCTTTGTATCAGCTAGTGTCTGACTAGCTATTTCTTTGGCTTTTGCGAGCGGATTGAAATATTCTTCCCATAAGTCTTGACCAAGACGAATCGTATGAACATAATCCAAAAGCGCCCCAGCTGAATTATTTTTCACATGATTATTCAAACGTGGATTTCCAGAAGCATCACGAGTGATTCCCATACGCTTCAAACCAATTTGTTCTTGTTGATCATCAGAATCAGTGATATAGACAGCCCTAATCTTACCTTGATTATCGTACTCAGCACCCCATACCGTCACAATATGCGTTGCATATCCTAATGTTCTATAAGTTAGACCGAGTAATCCTTTGCTCTCCAAAACAGTTCGAACATCCTCACCAAAACGCTCATAGCTACCACTGAAAATACGATTTGTCAGTTTTTTCTCTTTGAAAACGTCGTAGAAAAAGCCACCCCTACTATCTGGTACTAACTGGCTATCTTCCAGATTGACACCACCCTGTACCTTAGGTTTATATCCATTAATAAACAAGTCAACTAAGGCATCTGACACAAAACCATTTGTACGATAACCGTAGTAAGTTTTGAACATATCAAAGACTCGACTATTTTGCTGATCCTGGAACGAATCAATATAGCGACGTAGGTCCGTTATTGCATAGTTTTCCCCAACATTTACTGTACTATTTTTTTCCTTGAGATATCGCTCAACATAGGAACTATTCTGTTCCAACCACCAATGTACCATGTTGGAAGACACGGCCGCAAAACATAGGTTAAGGTCAATAAATGAAGCATTGAGACTTTTATTGGTATCATAATAGCCTTTTCCTGCCTCAAATGGCGCTGTATAGTTTAAATAATCTCCATACTTTTCCTTTACAAAACCACCGCTTTGTTCCATTGCAGGAGAGGTAATTCCATGAGCCCATACAATTTGTCGTTGCTCGCCACTCTCCGTTTGATAACTGGTCTGATTCAAAATTTCTTTTGTCTCAGCAACCTCTATCTGATTTTGCTCACTCGTCGTAACTTCTGTATCATTTCTAGAAACTACATTATCGGTCCCTCCGTCAACTTTCATCTCTACCGCTACTTCTCCTTCAGCGATAACAGGTGATGGGATGTTGTCTGCTATTTCCTCTACAATTTCAAGATTAGAACCATCTAGGGATTCATTTTTTTCTGATTCAATAGATGCCTCATCCTTGACTTGTGATTCTTCAATTATTTCATTCACTCCTGTAACAACTGTATCTGCAGCAACAGTGGATGTATGAATAGCACATAGCAAAGAGACTGAGACCAAGCCAACCGCTGATTTTCTCAAAGAAAATCGTTCTTGAATGTTCATCTTTCCTCCGTTTATCATCAAAAATTTGAATAAACTATTCTATTTACGACTTATTTTTATTTCCACATCCCCCAAGAAAATATTTATAAACAAGCGTTTGAAAGAAATTCATAGTCTATTTCCATAATCACGACAAAAAGGTCCAAGAGGACCTTTTTGATTATTTTACTGTACGAACACGCATAGTGTTTGTTGAACCTGCAACACCTACAGGCACACCAGCAACGATAATAATATCATCTCCTGCTTCAACAAGACCTTGCTCTTTGGCAATACGTTCAGCCAAATCAAACATATCGTCAGTTGAATCTGGACGTTTTGTTACAACTGGGATAACACCCCAGTTAAGCATCAATGATTTTTGTACTTTCTCAGTAAATGTTACTGCCAAGATGTCAGCATCTGGACGGTATTTAGAGATTGAACGAGCTGAATAACCAGTTTCAGTAACTGTTACAACCAACTTGATGTTCATTGAGTGACAAGCGTCTTTTACTGCAGATGCAATAACTTCTGTTTTAGATGCACGGTTAAAGTGATCAGAGTTCAAACGACCATATTCATTAAGAAGAGTCTGTGCGTTTTTAGCAATAGTTGCCATTGTACGAACTGATTCAACTGGATATTTACCGTTTGCAGACTCACCTGAAAGCATTGTTGCGTCAGTACCGTCGATAACTGCGTTGAATACGTCTGATACTTCTGAACGAGTTGCACGTGGTTTTTCAGTCATTGTTTCCAACATGTTTGTTGCTGTGATAACTGCTTTACCAGCTGCATTCACTTTAGTGATAATCATTTTTTGGTAAACTGGAACCATTTCGAATGGTACTTCGATACCCATGTCACCACGAGCAATCATGATACCATCTGAAGCTTCGATGATTTCATCAATATTGTCGATACCTTGTTGGTTTTCGATTTTTGAGAACAATTGAACGTGCTCGTTACCAGTTTCTTTAAGAATGTTACGAACTTCTTCAACATCTTTAGCAGAACGAACAAATGAAATCGCGATGAAGTTCAAACCTTGTTCCAAACCGAAACGGATATCGGCATTGTCGCGATCAGCAAGAGCTGGGAAAGGAATTTTAGTGTAAGGAATGTTTACACCTTTTTGTTTAGCAATAACACCGTCGTTTTCAACTTCAACAACAAATTCACGTTTTTCAGCATCTTTTTCGATAACTTTAAGACCAAGTTTACCGTCGTCAACAAGAATTTGTTTACCAACTTCAACATCGTCAAATACATCAAGTGCACCTGCAACGTTCAAAGCGATTACTTCTCTAGTTGATTGAATACCTTGTTTAGTAGCTACGCGAAGAACATCACCTGTTTTGTATGAATATTCTTTAGCATCGTCAGCAAACAACTCAGTACGGATTTCTGGACCTTTTGTATCCAACAAGAAACCAACTTTTTTACCAGCAATTTCTTCCGCACGACGTACAGTTGCCATACGCTCACCTTGCTCTTTGTGGTCACCATGTGAGAAGTTGAAACGGAATACGTTTGCACCTTCAGTGATCAATTGAGCAATTTTCTGTGCTGATGCTTCAACATCAAGGTTTTCTCCCCAATAACCATCATCACCGAATTTTTTTCCACCACGGATTTCTACCGCAGGTCCGAGGGTTGCAACGATTTTAACACGTTTATTCATCTTAACAAAACTCCTTTATATTTAATGGTCTTTTGAATGGTCTTTTGACCCTTAATAACAAATAATGAAATTGTCAAATTAGATTGACAAGTTGCGGTTTAATTCAGCCATTTCTAAGTCAGCTTTATGTGGATTGTTCACAACAATCTTACCATCTGCAGTCAAGCTGAACAATGCTCCTTCTTCAGCTGTACCAAGAATTGGATTTTCAACCATTTGCTCATTACGGATACCAACCGCAAGACCACCACGGCCTTCCTTGAGCAATTTAACAGCATGCGCGCCCATACGAGATGCAAGTACACGGTCACGAGCAGTTGGTGAACCACCACGCTGAATATGACCGAGTTCAGTCACACGAAGATCGCTAGTATCACCAGCTGCCTTCAACTCTTCAGCAAATTTCGCAGCTGGCATAACACCTTCAGCCAAGACAATAATGCTATGCTTCTTACCATTTTCGTAGCCAGCTTTAATACGTTCTACAATTTCACTGATATTATACTCTTCTTCTGGAACCACGATGACATCAGCACCAGATGCAATACCAGCCCAAAGAGCAATGTCTCCCGCATGACGTCCCATTACTTCAACAACGAAAGTACGACGGTGACTTGATGAAGTGTCGCGGATTTTATCAATCGCATCCATAGCAGTTGTTACAGCTGTATCAAAACCGATTGTAAAATCTGTACCCACGATGTCATTATCAATTGTACCAGGTACACCAATAGCTGGGAAACCATGCTCCGTCAAGCGCATTGCTCCGTGGTAAGAACCATCACCACCGATAACAACTACACCTTCGATACCATGTTTTTTCAATTGCTCAATCCCTTTAAGTTGCCCTTCTAATTTGGCAAATTCTGGATAACGAGCTGAACCAAGGAATGTTCCTCCACGTGAAATAATATCACCTACAGAACGTGCAGACAATTCATGGATATCACCCGCAACCATACCTGCGTAACCTTCGTTGATTCCATAAACTTCCATTCCTTCTGAAATTGCTTGACGAACAACTGCACGAATAGCAGCGTTCATACCAGGGGCGTCACCACCACTGGTCAAAACAGCAATACGTTTCATTCGTTAATGCTCCTTTAACTTTTCATTTTAACTGCCCTATTATAACATACTTAACCTAAACTTGCTTGACTTTTTGCTATTTTTTTATCGAAAAATCGTTTTCATAACAAATTCACTTAACTCTTCTTCTAATTGAGGCGTTTTCATAACCATGTGATGCTCAGCCTGAATTGTCTGATTACTATCTTGATAATGAAGCACTACTGGAATGCTTCCTCTATATTTGTCCAAAATACGAGCAACGGCATAATCGTGTTCTCGATTTTCCAAAAGAATCCAAAATTTCTCCAAACTGACAGGCTCTAATTTTTCTAGAACTAATTGCAACTGTCCTTCGCGCTCTTGCACTCTACCAGTGATGTAGCCCATTCCCCCTTCTTCCAAAATAGAAGCGTATTGTCGATAAGATTCTGGGAAAAGAGTCACGTCAACCGTCCTCTTGGTATCTGTCACTCGTAGAAATGCCATCTGCTCCCCAGTCTTTTTGGTACGAATCAATCGAATAGCTTGAATCTGCACAAGAACGGTTGCTCGATTGCCAACCGCTAAATCAGCCAAATCTGTAAAACTACGCTTAGACTCTCGACAAATAGTGACTAAAGGATGCGGACTAATACCAACACCTAGCAATTCTTGCTCTAGCATAAATTTTTCGCTATCGCTGTAATCTTCTACATCTGTCCAACTATAACTCTCCTCTGCAAAAAATGTACCAATCGCCTCTGCAAAGACAAAGAGATTGTCTAGATTTTCAATAATCTTTTTACGATTGGCGTCAAAATCATCAAATAAACCAATCTGAATAAGAGGGATCAGTAAATCTTTTTTCTTGAAATTATCTGGCAAGCGCAAAATAAAATCTTCTACAGACTTATAGGGACGATGTTCCAATATCCATAGAGCTAAATCTTTAGGCAAACCTTTTAGTGTTTTTAATCCTAGGTAAACCTTACTTTTATCAAACTTATCGTGATAAGGAATATTGTTAATCGTGAGTCGAGCCACCTCAAAGTCAAACTGCATCGCATCTTCAATATAAGCACTGCTAGAATGATTGAGCATGACATCAAAAAAGACATCCGTATAGTGACTCTTGAAATAGGCCATTTGAAAGGCTAAAGCTGAATAAGCATAGGCGTGGCTACGGTTAAAACCATAACCAGCGAACTTAGCCATCATACCAAATATTTCCCTTGCATTCTCTTCAGCATGTCCGTTTTTCAGTGCTCCCTGTAAAAATTCCGTTTCCATTGCCTGCATTTCTTGGGCATTCTTTTTAGACATCGCCCTGCGGAGTAAATCCGCCTTTCCAAGCGTAAAGCCTGCATAGACCTGTGCAATCTGCATGACCTGTTCCTGATAAAGCATGATACCATAAGTCGGTTGTAAAATAGGAGCAATGGTTGGGTCCAACAAATCAACTGCCTCTTGTCCATGCTTGCGTTTTACAAAGTTATCCGAATAATCACTAGCCCCCGGTCTATTCAAACTCGTTGTCGCAACTATATCTTCAAATCGACCAGGTTTGACCCTTCGAAGCAGGCTAATCGCACCAGGCTGTTCAAATTGAAAAATTCCCTTAGTCCGACCAGCAGCAAAAAGTTCCAAGGTTTTCTTGTCTTCTAAATCTATCTTGGCAATATCAATTTCCTGCTGATAACGTTCACGTACTCCTTCTGCCATTTTTTGCACAAAGGTCAGATTTCGTAAGCCAAGGAAATCCATCTTCAACAGACCATTCGCCTCAACAGCATGTGCATCATATTGGGTTACCAGCATGTCATCCCCTATTTTAAGAGGGATGGTATCTGTCAACTCCTCATCACTCATCACTATCCCTGCTGCGTGAATGGAAGTCTGGCGAGGTTGCCCTTCAATTTGTTGAGCAATCGCAAAAGCTTTTTGGTACTCTATCTTACTATTGATAATCTGACGAAAAGCGGCATTTCGCTGATAGGCAGAAGTAAGACTATCTCTAAATGAAATTTTCTTGGTTATATTACTTAACTCATATTCAGGTGTTCCGAAACGCTTAAATACATCACGAATGGCCTGCTTAGCTCCAAATGTCGAGTAGGTTACAATTTGAGCAGCATGGGTTGAACCATAACGATCTCGTACATAACGAATAAAATCTGCTCGATGAATATCTGGAATATCAATATCAATATCGGGCATTGAATAACGTTCAGCATTGAGAAAGCGTTCAAAGAGAAGATTATGCTTAACTGGGTCGATACCTGTGATATTTAAGGCGTAGGCAACTAGGCTTCCAACAGCTGAACCACGCCCCATTCCCATGTAGTACCCTTGGCTACGTCCAAAACGAAGTAGGTCCCATACAATCAAGAAATAATCATCAAATCCCATTTGATGAATAATGGATAATTCCTTTTCCAAGCGTTCCTTATACAGTGAATTAGTCAAGCCCTTCTCTTCTAATCCTTGATAGGAGCGCTCGTATAATTCTTCCACTGCAGGTCTGTCACGATTAAAACGCGGCAATTTTAAATCTGTATTTAATTGATAAGAAATCCCTGCAACCAAGTCACGTAAATTATCAACTGCTTGCGGAAACCGATTCGAAAATAGATTGGTTAAGCTATCAGCCGATAAAAGTTTTTGCCGACTATCTATATCTGCAACTTGATTAAGTGGAATATTATCTCGAATAGCATGGAGAACCTGTAGACTTTCCAATTGTTCCTCTTCAAAAAAACGAACCGTATGAATCGGGAGTATTGCTTGCTTAAAGTCTTGAACTGGTGTGTCAACCGTCACTCCGATATAATAGTTAGTACCTAACTCAAGGTGCTCAATGCCAGAAAAATAAGGAACAACCACTGCTATGTCGACTAAATATTGACGAATGGTTTCAAAATCATCTTGCCCTGTCATCTTAGCAGTCGAAATTTTCAATAGATTGCGATAACCTCTGGTTGTCAGAGCAATCAATTGAGTAGTGACGTCCTGCTCCTCTCCCTGTAATTTCCAGTCCAGTTCACAACCAATAATTGGTTGAAGCCCCATTTTGTTACAGGATTCCATAAAACTATAGGCTGCATAAAGACTGTTTTTATCCATTATCCCCAATGCGTGGTAACCAAGCTCTTTAGCCTTGCCTACATAATTTTCTATCGTCACCATGCTATCCATAAAGGTATAGACGGTTTTTGTATCTAGTTGTGCCAGCATGGTCTTCTCCTTTTTATTTCTTCTATTATACCAAATATTCTAGGAAAATTTTTTCAAGAAATGCAATCAAAAGACTTGCAATTTATCATGTTTTATTGTATTATTTAGTTAGAACATAGGTATTGGCGAAAATGCCTAGAAAGGAAAGAATAATGGCTTGGAAATTTGACAACAATATGCCCATATATATTCAAATCAGTAATACTATAAAATTACAGATTGTAACCAATCAATTAAAATCTGGAGATAAACTTCCCACTGTTCGTGACTTAGCCGAAATTGCTGGCGTCAATCCAAATACCGTTCAGCGCGCTTTGTCTGATTTAGAAACGGAAGGCTTTGTTTACTCGGTTCGCACAACAGGTCGTTTTGTAACAGATAATCAAGAATTGATTACACAAACTCGCCTACATTTAGCACAAAAGGAACTCGAGAATTTTGTGAACAATATGTTAGATTTGGGGTTCAAACACGACGACCTCACTGGCCAGTTAGATGATTATTTGAAAGGAGTCACTTATGAATAACGCATATACTTTGGTTGAGCTACAACAAGTTTCAAAATCTTATGGTGGAGCTGTCGCCCTAAATAATGTCAATTTGAAGTTGACTGCTGGAAAAATCATAGGACTTTTGGGACCAAATGGTTCGGGTAAAACGACCATGATTAAATTGATCAACGGTCTGTTGCAACCAGAATATGGTCAAGTATTGATCAATGGTCGCACCCCATCGCCAGAAACCAAGGCAATTGTATCTTATCTCCCAGATACGACTTATCTCGATGAGCATATGAAAGTGCTCGAAGCAATTACATTTTTTGAAGATTTTTACGCTGATTTTGATAAGGAGCGTGCTCTCCATCTTTTACAAGATTTGGGCATTGATTTAAACAGTCGTATGAAACATCTCTCTAAGGGGAATAAGGAAAAAGTCCAACTCATTCTGGTGATGAGTCGTCAAGCGCAGCTGTATGTTTTAGATGAGCCAATTGGTGGTGTTGACCCTGCCGCTCGAGACTACATTTTAAAAACCATCGTCAACAACTACTCTCCGACTGCTTCTGTTATTATCTCTACTCACTTAATTTCAGATGTTGAGCAAATTTTGGACGAGGTTATTTTCCTTCAATATGGTAGCGTTATTCGCCATGAAAACGTGGATGATCTCCGTATTGAAAGTGGCGAGTCCATTGACGAACTCTTCCGCCAAGATTTTAAGGCTTAGTTAGAAGGAGATTGCTATGTTTAAAAAATTATTGAAATACGAATTTCAATCCGTTGGAAAATGGTATTTAGGAATTTATGCAGGAGCATTATCGCTATCTATCATACTCGGTTTTTGGTTACAAGCTTTGAGCTTACGGGCACAAGCTGGAACCACAGAACCTGGTGGTGCTGAAATGGTCCTTTTCGGTACTTCCTCAATGACCTTCGGTATCTTAATTGCAGCACTTGGTTTATCCACCTTTTTCATGGTTATTAACCGTTTTAGAAAAAATGTCTATGGCCGTCAGGGCTATTTAACCATGACCTTACCGGTCTCCAGCCATCAAATTATCCTCAGCAAACTCTTGGCATCATTGGTTTGGTACATATTAGCTGGAATTACCATTATTCTTTCTATTGGAATCATTTTAGCGGTCCTCATGCTCGGAAGTGAAGAATTCATGATTCCTGAATTGCATACTGTTGTACAAGCATTAGACTGGCCTGTCATATTTGCACATCTATTCTATATGCTGATTGAGTCAACAATGGGAATCTTGCTGATCTACTTCTCCATCTCAGTCGGTCAATTGTTTAAAGACCACCGTCTTCTGTTTGCCATTTTGACCTATATTGGCATTTCAATTGTAGTTGGTGTGTTTGGAACTCTCGTTTTTACCAATTATCTAGAGAACCTTTATTATGCCGCGCTACCGTTATACCCAAGTCCTATCTTGGCCTTGATCAATATCATTCTGGCCTTTGCCTACTATTTTGGTACACACTTTATCATGACCAAGAAATTGAATTTGCAATAAGAAAAAGCTCTTTGCCGGTCGTTCTGACATGGCCTAGAGCTTTCTTTTTACAAATTATACTTTTGGGCTAGGACATCAAGTAAGTTTGCCTTTTCTTCTTCACTGGCAAAGCTTGCTTGAATAGCATTTCTGTTGAATTGATAAAATTCTTCCTTGGTCGTTCCAAAATACTCTACAAATAGCTGATATTCTTTATTTAGATTTGTATTGGAAACCGTTCGATTATCTGTATTGATGGTAATCTTTGCTCCCGCTTGAACCAGCTGTTCATAGGGGAAGTCTGCTAGAGTTTGGGCAGCTCCGGTCTGGAGATTTGAAGTCAGGCACATCTCAAGCGTTGCTCCGCTATTGACAAAAGCCTGAATAGCCTCAGCGTGACCGCTAAGAGCCGTTCCATGTCCAATCCGCTTGATACCCAAGGCCAGAGCTTGGGCTACATTGGTCACGCAACCACACTCACCAGCATGGAAGGTCATGGGGTAACCCAGAGATCGAGTGTAGTCAATCCACTCAGCCAACTCATGAGTTGGGTAGTCTGCCTCGTTTCCAGCAAAATCAAAGCCAACCAATCCTTTGGGTGCCAAATCAGCAATAGCAGAAAAGATTTCTCTGGTCTGCCTTGGATCAGTTTGTTTCAAGCCACAGACCAAGAGCTTGGCAACTATACCAAATTCCTTCTGAGCCTTTTCCATCCCACGCAAGACGGCATTCACAGCTTCCAGAATAGTCAAACCCTTGTCAGTCGATAATTCTGGTGCAAAGCGAAGTTCAATATAGAGGACTCCATCCTCTGATGCTTGACGTAGAACATCGGAGGTTGCTATTTCCAGCGCTTCCTCAGTTTGTAGAAGAGGTCGAACAAAGTCAAAGGTTTTCAAATAGGTCATCAGGCTATCCACCTTGCCCTCTATACTGACCAATTTTCTGAGTTCCTCATCCTTGTCTGGAATGGAAATTTCTGCCAGTTGGGCAAGTTGACGGATTGCCGATAAAGATAGGGAACCATCCAAATGGCAATGCAATTCTGTCTTGGCTAATTCTTGTACATTCAACATCAACACTTCCTCTTTCGTAAGTATATTGTTAACTATCATATCACATTTTAGACAAAACACAAGATATTTTTGACAAAAAATGAACTTTATCAACTATCCATTATTCTTTTATGCAAGAATCAAAACCACCAGTCGAACTGGTGGTTTGTTCTGCGGCTATAAGCCGCTTGTTCCGGCCAGGGCCAAAGGCCCACTGAAATAGCTTCCTCGCGCACCACTTTCCCGAGCAGGTGCTAAAGCACCATCAGGGGTTTTTCCTGTTGGTTTCCCCTGTAAATGGGTCAACCGTTTCAAACAAAGTGAGCTGGTCTGCTACCCTGTCTTCTTGTAATTGGTTCTGTATGTATTCTGCTATCACTTTTTGATTGCGTCCTACCGTATCCACATAGTAGCCTCTGCACCAAAAATTTCTATTCCCATACCTATATTTCAGATTGGCATGTTTGTCGAAAATCATTAAACTACTCTTACCTTTTAAATAGCCCATAAAACTGGAAACACTCATTTTGGGTGGAATACTAACTAACATGTGGATATGATCAGGACAGGCAGTAGCTTCATGGATAGTGACTCCTTTTTGCTCACACAAATCTCGGATAATCTTTCCGATACTGGCCTTATACTTGCCGTAAATGATTTGACGACGATATTTAGGCGCAAAAACTAGATGATATTTACAATTCCAGCGAGTATGTGATAAACTTTCATTATCCTCTCTCATGAGGTACCTCCTATTTGATTTGATGTAGTGGCGGGGAAACCACTTCTATCTTATCACTTTGGGAGGATTTTTTAATACCTCGCTAGAAGCTCTACTGAACCACTAGCATAGCTAGTGGTTTTCAGAGGACCACAAAAAAAGAACGACTATCAGTCGTTCTTCAATAACATACGGAAGACATGGGATTCGAACCCACGCACGCTGTTACACGCCTACCGCGTTTCCAACACGGCCTCTTGAGCCTCTTGAGTAATCTTCCATATATGGAGCTGGTGGGAGTCGAACCCACGTCCAAACACCTGCTAACTTATTCGTCTACAACCATAGGTTATGTCTTGCTTTAACTTGAACTCGATACATAACTCAAACCTAGACCAAGCGAGTCAGTAAATCTCTTTTGGAACTGCCTGACTCAATCCCAACGTAGCTTGCTATTTTAAGACCAATCAGCAAACACAAGCAATTCGCGACTGGTCACGCAGGCAGGTTATTAAGCTGCTAATGCGTAAGTGTTTGTATTTTTTGCAGTTATATTTAACTGGCATTTTTACATCTGCCGATGAGTTGCAGAACAAGCCTCATAATGCCTGTCGAATCCGTAACAACCCCGTAGGATTTAATACAGGAACTATTATAGCAGAATTTTTTATAAATAGCAAAATTATTTTACATTTTCCTTACAATTTAAAAAAATTTTGAAATATGGTAAAATGAAAGTATGTATAAATTTTGGCAAAAAACCATTCAAGTATTAAGTATTTTGACCCTTATCGGGACTGCTATTTTTCTGTTTTGGCTCTATAAGATTGGCATTTTGAACGACCAAAATGTCTTAAGCGATTTAATCAAAAGCCAAGGCACTTTAGGTAGCCTCTCCTTTTTAGCTATTCAGATTATTCAAGTTGTATTTCCGATTATTCCAGGCGGTGTTACGACTGTTGTGGGTTTCCTCGTATTTCATTTTTGGTGGGGATTCTTTCTCAATTATCTTGGAATTTCAATCGGTAGTATCATCCTTTTCTGGTTGGCTCGTCGCTATGGAAAGAAATTTTGTCTCCTCTTCATGTCTGAAGATACGTTTTACAAATATGAAAGCAAAATTGATAATAAACGTAGTTATGAAATTTTCTTTATTCTCTGCATGCTTTCTCCCATTTCTCCAGCTGACATAGTGGTGATGATTACTGGATTAACAAGCATGAGTTATCGGAAATTTATTATTATTACTTTACTTTGTCGCCCCTTCTCAGTTGTGGCATATAGCTTCTTTTGGATCTATGGAAGCCAATGGTTGCAGCAATTGTTAGGATAAAAATGAACACCCTTATCTTCGGACAAGGGTGTTTTGTTTATTCTACAATCTGCTGATACATATGTGGTCTGCGGTCTCTAAAGAGTCCCCAATCCAAACGTTCGCGCGCTCCCTTGTCCAAATCATAAGTAGCAAGCAAGACAGCTTCCTCCTCGCGCCCTGCTTTTTCAATCACTTCACCTGTCTCATCTGTCAAGAATGAGGAACCATAGAAACACAAGCTAGAAGACTGGCCTCCATTTTCTACAGAAGGTTGTACTTCTTCCAAACCGATACGGTTGGCTGCAATGACCGGCGTGATGTTGGCCGCCGCATGGCCCTGCATAGTCCGCTGCCAATGGCCTTGACTGTCTGTATCCAAAATCGGCTCCGAACCAATAGCTGTTGGATAAAAGAGCAATTCTGCTCCATTCAGTGCCAAACAGCGAGCTGTTTCTGGAAACCATTGGTCCCAGCAGATGCCAATGCCAATCTTAGCGTAACGTGTTTCCCAGACCTTGAATCCAGTATTTCCAGGCGTGAAGTAAAACTTCTCCTGATAGTAATGATCGTCAGGGATATGAGTCTTGCGGTAAACTCCCAAAACACTACCATCCGCATCAATGACCGCAATAGAATTGTAGAGGCTATTTCCATCTTTTTCATAGAAGGAAATAGGCAATACAACCTGCAATTCCTTGGCAATAGGAATAAAGTGCTGAACAGCATCATTTTCCTCTACAGACTTAGCATAGTTATAATAATCATACTGACGTTCTTGACAAAAATAAGGACGCTCAAAGAGTTCAGGCAGGAGAATAATCTGCGCTCCCTGACCAGCAGCCTGTCTGACCAAACGCTCTGCAGTTGCCAGATTTTCCCAAAGGTCCTGACTGCATTGCATCTGGATAGCTGCTACAGTAACATTTCTCATATTTTCTTCCTTTTCATAAATTCTTTATGGGAGATAGAATGTACCTGAGATAAGGAAAGGCGGCACAGGCTATACTAGAGTATGCCAAACCGACTTGACGCTATATCAGGGACATTTAGCCCCATAAAGTGGAATTTGCTGGGTGATACAGTGTATATTCCCACCTCCTAGCAGGATGTCGCGGGCTGGTATGCCGACGACTTTTCTGGTTGGAAAAAGCTGCGCTAGGAGATGCAGTGCCTGCGCATCATGCTCATCATCAAACTGGGGCACCAGAACCGCACCGTTGCTGACGTAAAAATTCACATAGGAAGCCGCCAAGCGTTCTCCAACAGTCCTTTCTTCCTCCCCCGCTTCATAGACATAGCCTGGCAAATCCTCTTCTGTCACCAGAATGGGATGTTTGGGAATAGGCAGTTTGTGAATGGTTAACTTTCTGCCTTTGGCATCCACTTGCTCTTCTAAGTAGTCCAAATCAGCCTTGGACATGGCATACTGGGGGTCTGACTCATCATCCGTCCAAGCTAAAACTATCTCAGCTGGGCCGACAAAGGCCGCAACATTGTCCACGTGTTCATTGGTTTCATCATTGAAAATTCCGTATGGAAGCCAGAGAACCTTTTCAGCTCCGAGAGTATCTAGAAGCACTTGCTCAATCTGGACCTTGGTCAGAAGAGGATTGCGGCCTGGGCTCAGCAAACAGGATTCGGTCACCAAGATGGTTCCTTCACCGTCACTGTGAATTGCTCCGCCTTCAAGAACAAAGGGATGGGCATCATGAACTGGCAGACCAATGGCCTGACTAAAACGACTAGCCACCTGATCATCTGCCTCATAGTCCTGATAAAGACCATCATAGCTTCCGCCCCAAGCGTTAAAAGCCCAATCGACAGATAAAGCTCTGCCATTTTCATGAACCAAAACCGTCGGACCTGTGTCACGCGCCCAAGCGTCGTTGGTAGGGATGTCCAGGTAGGTTACAACATCACCCAGCATGGATTGGGTCTCCTCACGGTGTGCCTCATCGACCAAGAGATAGACCTGCTCGCTCTCAGCAATGGTTTTAATGACCTGGCTGAAGGCTTTTTTTGCCCCCTGACCATCAAAGGGCCAGGATCCTGGGCGAGTCGGCCACACCATTAGGGTACCATGATGAGGCTCATACTCAGCAGGCATGCGGTAGCCAGCTGCTTTTGGACTTTCTATCATGACAACCTCCCCTTGAAATCTTTATAACCAAAACTCTTAACAATTCGGCAGTCACCAGTCTTGTCCATCAAGACCAAACTTGGCAGACCGATGCCGTTGAAAGTATTGTTTTTGACAAAAGAATAGATGGCCATATCTTCAAAATAGAGCTTGTCGCCAATCTCCACAGGCTTTTCAAAGGAATAATCGCCGATGATGTCGCCCGTCAGACAGGTATTGGAAGACAGTCTGTAAGTAAAAGCCTTCTCTCCAGCCTCAAAGCCATTTCGCAACGGTGGACGATAGGGCATTTCCAAGACATCTGGCATATGGCAAGTAGCCGAAGCATCCAAAACCAGCGTCTCAATGCCATTTTCGACAATGTCTAAAATTTCTGTCACCAGATAGCCCGCATTGAGGGCGATGGCCTCGCCGGGCTCAATGTAGACTTCTAATCCATAGGTTTCCTGCATATGCTGGATAGAGGAAATCAGCAAATCTAGATTATAATCCCCCCTGGTCACATGATGGCCTCCACCCATATTGAGCCATTTAATACGGTGGAGGTAGGGACCGAATTTGGCCTCAACAGCATCCAAGGTTGTTTTCAAATCATCCGAATTTTGCTCACAGAGGGTGTGAAAATGCAGGCCATCCACCAAGTCCAGCAGGTCTTCTGAAAACTGGTCAATGCGAACACCAAAACGTGAACCTGTTGCGCAGGGATCATAGAGGGCATGATCCCCTTGGGTCGAACATTCTGGATTGATCCGCAGGCCGACACTGACTCCAGCTGCTCGGCATTTGTCCACATGCTTGCGCAACTGGCGCTCTGAGTTAAAGACGATATGGTCCGCAATCTCCAAAATCTCCTCCAAATCCGCCTCCTTGAAGGCTGGAGCAAAGACATGGACTTCACCTCCAAACTCTTCACGACCTAATTTGGCTTCGTAAAGTCCTGATGCGGTTGTGCCAGCCAGATACTGACTGATTAGGGGGTAAGTGGCATACATGGAGAAGGCTTTTTGGGCTAGTAACACCTTGCAGCCTGTGCGGTCTTGGACAGACTTGAGAATTTCTAGATTTTTTACCAGCTTAGCTTCATCAATGACATAGGCTGGTGTTGGGACTTGATCGATTCTCATCTAGTCCACCAAAACAGGATTTTCTACTACTTGCCAAGGCAAGCCGTATTGATTGAGCAAGTCCATAAATGGATCTGGATCCAATTCTTCCAAGTTGTAGACACCTGGTTTCTTCCAAGTCTCGTCCATAACTAGCTTGGTTCCTATCATGGCTGGCACGCCAGTTGTGTAGGAAATAGCCTGCGAACCAACTTCCTTATAGCACTCTTGGTGGTCACATACGTTGTAGATGTAGATTGTCTTCTCCATACCGTCTTTGATACCTGTGAAAATACAACCAATATTGGTTTTCCCAACAGTACGTGGACCAAGGCTGGCAGGGTCTGGCAAGAGAGCTTTGAGGAATTGAATTGGCACTACTTCTTGTCCGTTAAAGTTGATTGGGTCAGTCCGCAAGAGTCCAACATTTTCCAAGCATTTCATGTGAGTCAAGTAGGATTGACCAAAAGTCATAAAGAAGCGGATTCGTTTGACACCTGGAATGTTTTTAGCCAGTGATTCGATTTCTTCGTGGTGGAGAAGATACATGTCTTTCTGACCCACTTCTGGGAAGTCATATTCTCGCTTGATAGACATGGCTTCGACTTCCACCCATTTGCCATTTTCCCAGTAGGAACCTGGTGCTGAAACCTCACGCAGGTTGATTTCAGGGTTAAAGTTGGTCGCAAATGGATAGCCGTGGTCTCCACCGTTACAATCGAGGATGTCGATATAGTGGATTTCATCGAAATAATGTTTCAATGCGTAAGCAGAAAATACACTGGTTACACCTGGATCAAATCCGGATCCCAAAAGAGCAGTCAGCCCTGCTTTTTCAAAACGCTCCTTATAAGCCCACTGCCATGAATAGTCAAAATAAGCTGTAAAGCCCTCTTCAGCACAGCGTTTTTCGTAGATGGCCCGCCATTCAGGGTCCTCGGTGTCCTCGCACTCATAGTTGGCCGTATCAATATAGTCCACGCCCGTCGCCAAGCAGGCATCCATGATGGTCAAGTCTTGGTAAGGCAGGGCAACGTTCAAGACAGCTTTTGGCTGGTAGCTTTCAATCAAGGCAATCACTTCTTCTACCTTGTCCGCATCCACTTGGGCAGTTTCAATTTTTACGGAAGTTTTTCCTTCTAGGGCAGCCTTCAAATCATCACACTTGGACTTGGTACGGCTGGCAATCATAACTTCCTTGAAGCTATCTCCTGCCTGGCAAACCTTGCTGATGGCAACTTGGGCAACTCCGCCACAACCAATAACTAACAAACGACTCATTATTTTTTCTCCTCTTCTTCTAAAATGTCTTCCACGTATCGAGGCAAGAGAAATGCTCCGATGTGGAGGTTAGCGGTATAGTATTCTGTGAAAAGCTGTCGCGCCTTCCATTTTTCCTTGTCAAAATCTTCAATTGGATGGTATTTTTTAGAAGCAAATCCAAATAACCAATAACCTGCTGCTGAAGTTGGGATATGGGCTTGATAGACACGACTAATGGGAAATGATTGACTAGCCTTCCGATGCATGGAACGAAAAGCCGACTCATCTTCATCATAGAATGGCGAACCATGTTGGTAAACCATGATGCCATCTTCTTTCAATGCTCGGTAGGCGTTGCCGTAAAATTCCTTGGTAAAGAGCCCTTCCGTATGTCCAAATGGATCAGTCGCATCATTGATGATGATGTCATACTCATTTTCACAATTGCGCAAGAATCGCAGGCCATCCTGCAAATATACCTCTACACGCTCATCTTCAAGTCCTGATGCATAGTCTGGGAAATACTGACGACAAACTTCCACAAGGAGTTCATCTGGCTCTACTACGTCAATGCGTTCGATTTCAGGATACATACTGAGAACTTGGGCAACGCCACCATCTCCTCCACCCAAAATCAATATTTTCTTAGGATTTGGATGAACTGCCATTGGTACATGTACTGCCATCTCATTGTAGACAAAGTCGTCCGCATCTGAAAAGAGAACTCGACCATTAAGGGTCAAAATCTTTCCAAAGGCTGGCGAGTCCAACACAGCAATGTCCTGAAACTCACTCTTGCCAGCATAAAGTTGTTGACTGGTGCGAATGGATAACTTAACATCTGGCGTTTGGACTTCTGAAAACCACATTTCCATCTTTAGCCCTCCTTTATAACGTTTATGTAGTTGACATCTGGATCTTCCGTACCTTGGACGGAGCAACCGCGCTCCTTGGCAAAGATGATGTAGTCAACAATTTCCTGGGTCACTCGTTCTCCAGGGGCCAAAAGAGGAATACCTGGCGGATAGCACATAACAAATTCCCCGCAGACCTGACCAACTGCTTCTTGCAGGGAACGGCTTTCCCGCTCTGCATAAAAGGCCTCCTGCGGTGACAAGACCAGTTGCGGCTGGATGTACTCACCTGAAATCAGGTCCGAACCATCTCGTGAATAGAGTCGCTTAATGTCAGCCAGAGCCCCCACCAGCCGCTCGATGTCCTGCAAGCGGTCACCAATTGAAATATAAGCCAAGATATTGCCAATATCACCAAATTCAATCTGGATGTCGTACTCATCCCGCAGCAAATCATAGACTTCAATCCCTGTTAGACCAATGCCCTGCGTATAGATGGAGAGCTTGGTTACATCAAAATCATGCACCGTTTTGCCATCAATCAATTCTTTAGAATAGGCATAGTAGCCACCGATAGCATTGATTTCACGACGAGCATACTCAGACATTTCAATGACTTTTTCAAAAGACTCTTTCCCACGAAGGGCCAGATTTCTCCGTGAAATATCCAGACTAGCCAGCAAGAGATAGGAAGCGGATGTCGACTGGGTCAGATTGATAATCTGGCGAACGTATTCCACATTCATATCTGGACCGACCAATAAAAGCGAGCTCTGGGTCAGACTACCACCTGACTTATGCATGGAAACAGCTGCCATATCAGCCCCCACATCCATAGCCGCCTCTGGCAATTGGTCCGAAAAATGCAAATGCGCACCATGAGCCTCATCTACCAAAACTTTCATACCCGCTGCATGAGCTTTCTCAGTCAAGGTACGCAGATCCGAGCAGATTCCATAGTAGGTCGGGTTGTTGATTAGAACCGCCACCGCATCAGGGTGTTCTGCAATGGCCTGTTCAAAGGCATCATTTTCCAAGGCAAGAGCAATGCCAATCCGTGGCTCCACGCTCATATCCACATAGACAGGGATGGCGCCACAAAGGACAAGGGCATTGAGGGCTGACTTGTGGACATTTCGGGGGAGGATAATCTTATCGCCCGCCTTACAGGTCGCCAGAATCATGGTCTGGACGGAAGAAGTGGTTCCTCCAACCATGAGAAAGGCATAGCTAGCACCAAAGGCTTCTGCCGCCAATTCTTCTGCCTCTCGGATAATGGAGACAGGATGCCCTAGATTATCCAAGGGCTTCATGGAATTGACATCAATCCCCACGCATTTTTCTCCTAACAGTTCGACCAACTCTGGATTTCCGCGCCCTCGTTTGTGTCCAGGGACATCAAAGGGAACAATCCTTTTTCGGCGTAACTGTACCAATCCCTGATAAATAGGGGCTTGGTGTTGATTTTTCATATTGAAAAACTCCTTTGCTTGATGGACTCCCACCCTTTTTAAACAAGTAAAAAGAGCAGGGTTCATCCTGCTCTACAATCCAAATTGACGTTTTTTATTCTTCTCTTGAGTTTATGTGCCTACCGTTTCCTACTCTCCAGTGCAAATATATACGTACTTTATTGACCGTTTCACAAGATGACGTGTGCTTTCACCACACTGACAAAACTAGAAATTAGGAAATCCTTCCTAACATCAACTTATAAAATGTAGGCTTTTAACCCTATCAATAATGTGGCTTACGCCACGCTTCGGCATTCGACCCGCCTGTCCGTAGGCTTTGGTTATGATCAATAGCAGAGCTACTCATCCCATATAGGTCTGATATTTGCTAGAATAGGTATGACTACTTTTCCTAGGCCTGTTTATTGTAACACGGAAATTTCTCTTTGACAAGTATAATTTTTAATATTTTTTACAAAAAATCCAAACATTAATAAAAAAATGGCTTCAAACGTTCGAAACCATTTTGTTTTTTTTATTTAATTCCTAATGCAATTCGAGCATAACGACTCATTTTTTGAACGGTCCAAGCTGGTGACCAAACCAGTCTCACATCTACTTCTGTTACTTCAGGAACATCCTTCAGTACATCATGAATTTGATCGGTGATTAGATCAGCTAATGGACAACCCATGGTTGTCAGAGTCATATCAATCTCAGCCTTACCTTCGATAAAACGTATTTCGTAAATCAAACCTAGATTGATAATATCAATCCCTAACTCTGGGTCAATCACATCTTCAAGAGCATGAAAAATACGCTCCTGAATGTCTTTAATTTGATCTTCTGTGTACGTCATTTTTCTCTCTTTCTTTTCACTGTTGCAATGTCATCTAAATGAACAAAAATTTCATCCAAATAAGCCATGAACTATTGGAGATTGGAAATGAAACAAACAAAGTTTGTGTCAAAATAAGTTCACTGGACGCTCGCTTTCTAATTTCAAGAGTAGCGGTTCAACTCGCCAAAGTTGAGTGCTTCAAAAAACTACTTAACAAACGGCAATTCCCAATAGAATTGCCTAGACGACTTACTAGTTTCTCACATCATTATGGTCGAATGATATGAGAAACGTCGATCATCTCCCCCAGAATATTAGACCTGCTCTCTTATTTTCAAGCAGGCTTCAACAGTCTGGGAGACTGTTGAAGGTTGGAGATGAAACAAACCAAGTTTGTGTCAAAACCTCTCCCGGACTTTCGCTTGTTTCAAATTTTTAGCAAGCGACCTGATAAGTGCCACGGGCATTTGTCCGCTTTCGGAATTTTAGGCGGACGTTGAGAAAGCCTATCCGTAGGCTTATTCCTCGCTTTCCTATTTCTAGGCTCGGGTTAAAACACCACTGGATCAGCCTGCTCTCTTATTTTCAAGCAGGCGTTAAAAACGTCCACTGGACGTTCGCTTGTTTCAAATTTTTAGCAAGCGACCTGATAAGTGCCACTGGCACTTATCAGTCCTCAATAAAGTCTCTGAGTGGTTTGCTACGGGATGGGTGGCGGAGTTTACGGAGGGCTTTGGCTTCGATTTGGCGGATGCGTTCACGGGTTACGTTAAAGACTTTACCAACATCTTCAAGAGTGCGCATTTTACCATCATCTAAACCAAAACGAAGACGCAATACGTTTTCCTCACGGTCAGTAAGAGTATCCAATACCTCATCTAACTGTTCACGAAGAACGACACGAGTTGTGTAATCAACTGGATTTTCAATGACTTCGTCTTCGATGAAATCTCCCAAATGGCTGTCATCTTCTTCCCCGATTGGTGTTTCCAAAGAAACAGGCTCTTGGGCAATCTTAAGGATTTCACGAACTTTCTCAGGCGTCATATCCATACGCTCAGCGATTTGCTCAGGAGTTGGATCTTGGCCCAATTCCTGCAAGAGATTGCGTTGCTCACGAACCAATTTGTTGATTGTTTCCACCATGTGAACAGGAATACGGATTGTACGTGCTTGGTCCGCAATGGCACGAGTGATAGCCTGACGAATCCACCAGGTTGCATAGGTTGAAAACTTGAAACCTTTAGAGTAGTCAAACTTGTCAACGGCCTTCATCAAGCCCATGTTTCCTTCTTGGATAAGATCAAGGAACTGCATACCACGACCGACATAGCGTTTTGCAATGGAAACAACCAAACGCAAGTTGGCTTCAGCCAAACGTTGTTTCGCTTCTGGGTCACCTGCTTCAACCGCCAATGCCAATTCTTGCTCTTCCTCGTTGGTCAAAAGAGGTACAACACCAATTTCTTTCAAATACATGCGGACTGGATCGTTCACTTTTGCAGAAGTGCTTCCAAGCAATTCTTCGTCAGATAATTCTTGCTCTTCTTCAACCTGCATCGCACGTGCTGATGGATTTCCATCCTTATCAACAATTGAAATCCCTGCGTCCTGAATACGTTGGAGCAAATCATCGATTCCGTCAGCATCAAGCGTAAATGGAATAACCAGTTGATCATTGATTTCATCGTCTGTAGCTGAACCTTGTTTTTTATGGTTTCGAATAAATTCAGCAACTTGTACATCAAAAGTTGTTACTTCTGTCTTTTTATCTTTTTTACTTGTCATACTTACTCCATCTGTTTTCTTTTCTCGAGAAGTTGAGCCAACTCGTCGAGGGCAATATCGGTATTTCCCACATGGGAATGTTCACGAATTTTCCGTGTCAGGTGTTGATTTTCCTTTCGCAAGAGTTCTTTGTCTCGTCGCAACTCTAATTCTTCTATCTCGTGTTGACCTACTTCTTCTGGTAATCGTTCTTCCAAGATACGATACCAGGCCTGTTGAACACTATCTTCCAAGTGAGATAAGTCAAAGCTACTAATCTCACCTTGATTTTTCAACAATTCATACAATACCTGCAATTCTGGTGTAGCAAAATAAAAATCTTCTCTCAGTCGAAATTCATTTAAAATATACGGATGTTCAACCATGCGATAGAGCAAGTGATTCTCCGTTCGAATGAGACTGGTAAGGCGAACCAAGGGCTGAGCTGGAATCTGGAAGGACTGCTCAACTTGTTGGGATTGGATTTGTTGGCTGCGTTGTTGACGTTGATTTAAGCGAACGGCATTGACTGCCTGCTCCACCTGACTATAATCAATGTCCGAAAGCACCTCAGCTACCTTATAAATATAGGAATTCTGAGCTGTAATGGACGAGACCTTTGCAATGATTGGGGCAATCTTATCCACAAAATCAATCTGCATTTGCAAATTATCCGGATTTTCGGGCTTCAGATAGTCGATTAAAAATTCTACATCACTTATCCTAGACTTGGTTAAGACTTGTAACAGGGCTTCTTCAGAATTTTTTTGTAAAAATTCATCCGGGTCCATATTATCAGGCAAACTAACTATTTCCACCTGAAAATCTCGCAATTCGTCTAAAGCCTTCATAGTAGCCGCTTGACCAGCTTTATCACCATCATAGGTCAAAACTAACTTCTTACAGAACTTAGCCAAATGGCCAACGTGCTCTCGAGTAAGAGCCGTTCCCATAGAAGCTACTGCATTGTCAATACCAGCCCGATGGGCCGCGATAACATCCAGAAAGCCCTCCATCAGATAAACTTCCCGCTGTTTTTTGATGACAGCCTTTGCCTTGTCCAAATGATATAATTCGTAACTCTTATTAAAAATAGCTGTGCTACGAGAATTTTTATACTTGGCTAACTGCTTGTTTTGTAAATCTTTTTCTGTCCAAATCCGTCCAGAAAAAGCAATAATCCTCCCATATTCATCTGCCAGAGGAAACATGATTCGAGACTGAAAGGCATCAAAAATCATATTCTGCTCGCTAGGATTAAACAAACCCGAGTGCAATAAACTGTCTTCATCGTATTGCTGAGAAAGTTTTTGATAAAGAATATTTTGCCCTTCTGGTGCAAGACCAATCTGGAAATTCTTAATAACTTCGTCACTTAATCCGCGTTGGTGAAGATAGTTCCTTGCTTCCTCTCCCATTTTTGTGGTCATTAACAAGGCATGATAAAACTTAGCCGCATCACTATGTATGTCGTATAAAAGCTGATGAGGATTTTCTTTCTTGGGCTGAAAATGACTGACAGATGAAACTTCTAGCTGAAACCCAGCTTTTTCTGCTAAAACAGCAACTGCATCTGCAAAGGGAATTCCACGTGTTTCCTCTACAAACTTAAAGACGTCACCAGACTTCCCACAACCAAAACAATGGTAAAACTGCTTGTCTTCAACAACGTTAAAAGAAGGTGTCTTTTCCCCATGAAATGGACAGAGACCGACATAATTCCGTCCAGCTTTTGTCAATGCGACAGATTCACCAATCACATCCACGATATTGAGGGCTTGTTTAATTTCTGTTATTCTATCTTTTGACAGCATATTTCCTCCTCAATATCTTTTTTCTAAATCGAAAAGTGGACACTATCCCCTTAGTTTAGCATACTCTATTTTATACTAAAAAAGTCAAAATGTAAAATTTCTGAAACAAATTACTTGTAAAATATTTTTAATGGTTATAATATATAGAGTAAAATATTTATGAAAGGACATATTTAGGATATGTTAAAAGATTTAAAAGCCTTTTTGTTCCGTGGAAACGTGATTGATTTGGCTGTCGGTGTGATTATTGCATCTGCATTTGGTGCAATCGTTAAATCATTGGTTGAAGATGTAATTACTCCATTGTTCTTGACGCCAGCTTTGAAAGCTGCTGGTGCAGACAAAATTGCTGACTTGTCATGGAACGGTGTTATGTACGGTAACTTCTTGAGTGCTGTTATCAACTTCTTAATCGTTGGTACTGTTCTCTTCTTCATTGTTAAGGCTGCTGAAAAAGCACAAAGCTTGGCTAAGAAGGAAGAAGCTGCTGTTGAAGAAGCTCCAGCAGGTCCAACTCAAGAAGAATTGCTTGCAGAAATCCGTGACTTGTTGAAAAAATAATCAATAAGATAGTGAAACAGGCACCATGCCTGTTTTTTGTACTATGAAAAAGAAGATGTGAGCCAACACTCACATCTTTTCTTATCCTTCATATCCATTTGGATTTTTAGACTGCCAATTCCATGTGTCACGGCACATATCTTCAATGGTTTTCTCTGTTTTCCAATTGAGTTCAGCCAGAGCCTTGTCTGCGTTAGCATAGCAAGTTGCTACATCACCTGGCCGACGGTCTACAATCTTATACGGTACTGGCACGCCATTGACTTTTTCAAAGGCTTGAACCAATTCCAGTACACTAGTTCCTTGACCAGAACCAAGGTTATAGGTATGCACACCTGAGGTTGTCGAAATTTTTTCCAAGGCCTTGATATGACCAAGTGCCAAGTCAATCACGTGGATGTAATCACGAACACCTGTTCCATCTACTGTGTCATAGTCCGAACCAAAGACACTGAGTTCTGGACGCTTACCTACGGCTACCTGTGCCACAAATGGCATGAGATTGTTTGGAATACCTGCTGGATCTTCACCGATTAAGCCTGATTCATGGGCACCGATTGGGTTGAAATAACGGAGAAGGGCAACACTCCAGTCCTTGTCTGCCACTTCCACATCGCGCAAGATTTGTTCCAACATGACTTTTGTATAGCCATAAGGATTGGTTGCACTGGTTGGCATGGTTTCCACCAAAGGTGATGGGTTGTTAAGACCGTAAACCGTTGCACTAGATGAGAAGACTATTTTCTTAACACCAAATTCTGCCATGACTTCTACCAAAGCCAAGGTGGACATGATGTTGTTTTCATAGTACATAACTGGCTTTTCAACAGACTCACCAACCGCCTTGTAGCCTGCAAAGTGAATAGCTGACTCAATGTTTTCTTTTTCAAAAACCTGACGCAAGGCAACCTTATCTGCCACGTCTAGCTCATAGAAAGTTGGGCGTTTGCCTGTGATTGCTTCGATTCGGTCCAAGACTAAGATGCTAGAGTTGGATAGATTATCTACGATGACGACTTCTTTTCCCAACTTCAACAACTCTACAACCGTGTGACTACCAATATAACCAGCTCCACCTGTAACCAAAATACTCATGTATGCTCTCCTTTTCACTTGGACAAAATTTTATATATCTATTATATGTTACATAGGGTGAAAAGTAAACAAAAAAACAGCCCGAAGGCTGTTCAAATTCAATTAGAATTTTTTACGCTTGCGAGCTGCTTCTGATTTACGTTTACGTTTTACAGATGGTTTTTCGTAGAATTCGCGTTTGCGTGTTTCTTGAAGAGTACCAGCTTTAGTAACCGCACGTTTGAAACGACGAAGAGCATCATCAAGTGATTCGTTCTTGCGTACTACTGTTTTTGACATTATTTTCACTCCCCTCAATTTCAAAGTCTTAATCATTTTACTGTAAATTCACTGCGTTGTCAAGTGGTTTTTCTTGGCTAATATTATTTTTTAACTCTCCAAAGCCACATCAAACAAAGCAACTCATATAGGATAAAGAAAATAATAAAACAATGAAGGAAAAATTCCTGTGGAAGTATATAAATAACCGGATCTTTCAACGGGTCAAAGAGCCAGGTCGAATCACCTGGAAAGAGCAGATGATGGAAGAGAACAAAAAAGCTATCAAAACCAATCAGCAAGCCCACTAGCGCAATAAGCAAAGGAGCTAGTACCATCCACATAAAAACAGTTCGATAGAGCTTGCCATATCCTTTTCGCACTACATCTTTCAAAAAATAGAAAACCGCGGGCAAACTAATCAGGAAGATAAACTGTGCCAGATGAAAGAGAACTTTCACATCCGCAAAATGTTTGAGTCCATTTGCTGAGGATGAAAAATTTGGCATGTCTAAAACACTTGCAAATGGATTGGTCAGATAGTTCATCAGGATATTGAAATTATAAGAAATATCTGCCGCTTTCATGTAGACCACTTTTTCCAACCCCAAAAAAGAAATCTCAAACGGATAAACTAGCCAAGCTAAGTAGATGGTTCCTAGAACTGCTGCCGACAAGACAAATAAAATCGTTCCGATAATCTGTAACTTAGTTCTCATCAAAACTCCATTCATCTAAACTGTCGAGGACATGGGTTGGAGCTATAGGCAGACTAGCAACCTCATCTGGCTTGCTAAAGCCAGTCAATACTAAAAGAGTTGGAAATCCATTGTCAATCCCTGCGCGAATATCCGTCAGGTAGTTATCCCCCACCATAACCGTTTGACTGCGTTCTGTACCTAAAATCTCCAGAGCCTTGTCCATGATAATGGCCTCAGGCTTACCGATAAAGGTCGGCTCTACTCGGGTTGCAGCTTTCAAAAGTGCAATAAGGGAGCCTGCTCCTGGCAAATGACCTCTTTCAGTCGGAATGTTCAAATCAGGATTGGTACCGATAAAGGTCGCTCCCTTTTGAATAGCCAAGGTAGCAATGGTTAGTTTTTCATAAGTTAACTGAGTATCCAAACCGACAACAACATAGGCTGGATTTTCCGTGTCTTCCACATAACCTGCTTCAAAAATAGCAGACTTGAGCCCGTCTTCTCCAATGACATAGACTGTCTTTTCCTTGCCCAAATCATTCATATAATCTACTGTCGCCAAACTGGCTGTATAGATAGTTTCAAGCGGTGTTTCAATGTTAAAGTTTTCAGCCAACATAGCCTGCACAATCTCAGGACGGCGGGTGGTGTTGTTGGTCACGAATAAATAGGGAATCTGACGTTCTTGCAAGCGATGAATAAAACGTTCACCAGCAGGAATCCGCTTTTTCCCTTCATAAATCGTACCATCCAAATCAATCAAATAACCTTGATAAGTCATACTTTCTCCTTAATCAAATCGTGTTTCCCAATGCTCAGACCGACTAGCTTCCAAGCAAAGTGCTAACTGCTCAGCTGTATTTTTCGCAAGTGAGAGCGGTGGTAAGTCATCTAGACTGAAAAAGCCACTGGCAAGAGTTTCCGAATTGGGCTGGAATTCACCACCGAGTAAGCGACATAGAATGAAGACCTTGGTCACGCGGTGAGCTGACTTGGCAGGATTGTTCTTGTGCTTGTCCAAAATTGCCACCACACGCTGAGCCTCCACATCCAGCCCCGCTTCTTCCTTGACCTCCTTGACAACATTGTCCTTGACCGACTGGTCCACATCGCACCAACCACCTGGCAAGGACCAGAGCCCATCATTTTCCTGTACTAGCAGGATTTTATCCTCTTGGAAAATAGCTGCGCGGGTATCCAACTTAGGTGTCTGATAGCCAGTTTCATTGCAAAACAAGTCTTTCACCACTTCCAAGGGCTGTCCAGATGGCTCTACCAACATTTCCGCCGCAATCTGTCTGATTTCCTCAAATCGTTCCATGTCATAAACATCTTTTCCATAAGCCAAGCCTGTCTGAGCCAAGGCTTGTAAACGTACGGCCCATTCCAACCACTTATCCTGCGACATGACTTTCCCTCCATTCTATAACAGCTTGCGCATGAATATGCCCATCTACCACAATCTCATGCTGACTAACACCAGCTTCTGCCACCATACGCGAACTCACCAAGCTAGTTGCCTCTACTTCCTTAAGATACTTGAGTTGGATTTTTTTAGGAACATGGCAGAGCAGAAAATCATAACCCAGTGCTTCATACATCCATTCCAGATACTTGCCATTATTGACATGCCCATTCATATCCAAGTCAAAATAGCGAACAGGAAATTCTTGGACAGACGGATTTTCCAAGAGCTGATACTTAGGAGCCCGAGGCAATTTTTTGACCTGCTCAGACTGATAAGGGGCAATCAAGGCTTCTGGCACAGGCGCCACCTTGCGAGTTTCAAAATCAATCAGGACAAAATAACAAAGAATATCCAGCAAGAGATTGCCTGCTTCACCGTAGATATAGAACATCCGATGACAGAAAAACTTGTTGTAGGCAACCGCTTCTGTTTTAATGACAATGGTTTCATTGTACTTGGGCAGGCTTTGAATAGTTAGTTCATAATCTGTCACAACCCAAATCAAGCCAAATTCCTGAAAAACATAGAGGTCACTACGACCCAGTTCTTCCGACTGCCGACCTGACACACCAAGACAGTAGGAAATAAAGTCAGGCAGTTTGATTTCTTGTTTAACATCCACCATATCAAAAGGAATGGTGAACTCTTCTTGGTAGCTTAGTCCCATAATGTTAATCTTTCTAGTCTTAAAGTATAGTCTTTCAGTTTGCTTTTAGTACTAGGCAACGAGCTGCAGGCTGTACTGGAGTACAGCAAAGCGAGTTCAAATACTCCAGTGGAGTGTTTGAAGTTGGAAATAAGGAAACGAAGTTTCCTCGCTCGTCGAAGTAATAAAACAAAATGAATGACTATATGAAACGCTCGGCAACTGTATCGCCAAGAAACAATCCCTTTTTGGTCATCCGAAGCCAACGGTCTTCTTCTTGCAAGAGACCTTCATTTTTCAAGTCCCTGACCACCTGACCGTAGCGGTCTTCAAAGGAAATGCCAAACTTTTCCTCGAATCGCTCAATGGACACGCCAGTTTTTTTCCGTAGGCCCAGAAACATCTCTTCTTCCATCTGCTCGGTCTGGCTGAGAAATTCTTCGTGTAAGCGAGAATGGCCTTTTTCGCGGATGGATTTGAGGTAGTGCTGAATGGGGCCTCGGTTGCGATAGCGCATGCCGTCGATGTAGCCAGATGCTCCTGCTCCTAGACCATAGTACTCCGAGTTGTCCCAGTACATGAGGTTGTGGCGACTTTCAAAACCAGGTTTGGTGAAGTTGGAGATTTCGTAGTGCTCGAAGCCGTTTTTCTCTAGCTCTTGTAGGATGTAGTCGAACATATCCGACTCCACATCTTCGTTGGGCAGATGCAGGTTGCCACGGCGTTGGCGGTTCATGAAGACCGTGTGGTTCTCCAAAATCAAGCTATAGAGGCTCATGTGGGGAATGTCCAGCTCCAAGGCCTTGGCGACATTGTCCACCACCTGCTCCATGGTCTGACCAGGCAGGGCATAAATCAGGTCAATGGAAATGTTGTGAAAACCCGCTTCCTTGAGGGCTGCAATGGTTTCATAAATCTGGGCCTGGTTGTGGCTACGACCGATTTTTTTCAGCATACGGTCATCAAAGGCCTGAACACCCAACGACACCCGATTGCACTTGGACTTTTTCAGAACCGCAATCTTGTCTGCCGTCAAGTCACCTGGATTGGCCTCAATGGTGAATTCTTCCAGCTGTGACAAGTCCAGCAAGTCCTCCAGATTGGTCAGGAGATAATCTAGCTGGTCTGCCGAGAGAGCCGATGGTGTTCCGCCTCCGATATAAAGCGTGCGGAGGGCTGGCAGGTCGTAAAACTTGACCTCTTCCATGAGGGCTGCCAAATACTCATCAACAGGCTGGTTCTTAATAAAGACCTTGGAAAAGTCACAGTAGTAACAAATCTGGGTGCAAAATGGAATGTGGATATAGGCAGATGTCGGTCGTTTTTTCATACCAACTATTATAGCACACTGTCACTAAAAATATTTTTTACAGCCATCACTTCCCCCTCAAAACAATGATATAATATAGTAAACTTACAAAATCTACAAAAGGAATTAAGTCATGAACAAAGAACGATTCTATGATGTCATCAACACTATCTTATCATTTTTATTCTGCTGCTGGCTCTTTATGACCTTTCTTTTTTACCAGTTCTCGACCATTTTTATGACGGTTGATTTTTTACCTAGTCTTACAGCAATACTATTGATGACTGGGGTTTGCTTTACTCTATTTCGACTGGTCTATCAGCCAGGCATTTCCCGACTGACTCTTTTGTTTTTCTATGGATGCTATGGTTTTCTACTGATCTACCTCCTCTTTTTCAAAAGCATGGGCGTCAGAGGTGTCAACTGGGATCTCCTTAGCACCTTCTCTCAAGACCTATTTCTCAATCCTGCTATATTGGTCTTTAACCTCTTACTCTTTTTGCCACTTGGGTTGCTTTTTTCATTTTCTTGGGAAAAACTTTCTCTCTTTGTAGGGGCCATATTGCTAGTTGAAGCCTGTCAATTCTTCTTTTCACTAGGCTTCTTTGACCTTGGCGACATCTTGCTTAACGCCTCTGGCTTTGCCCTTGGAAACTTCTTGGGACAATCCGCAATCGCCCACTCTTTCAAAAATAGAATACAGAAAAAATGACCCCGAAAGATCATTTTTTAGTTTCTATTTCGCTTCCAAATGCCAGATATCTTCGTTGTACTGTTGAATGGTACGGTCTGATGAGAAGAAACCTGCTTTTGCAATGTTGACGATAACCTTATCCAACCAGCTGTCACGGTCTTCGTAATCAGCTAACATTCTTTCCTTGGTCGCAATATAGTCTTCCAAGTCTAGCAAGGTCATGAAGTGGTCATTGTGCTTGAGGTTATCCTGTAAGCGCCATAGACGCTCATCGATACCACCAGCCTGACGAATGGTATCAGAAGTGATGAAATCAATCAATGGACGGATAGCTTCGCGCTCATAGAAGGCATATGGATGGTAGGTTCCATTTGCATAGTGGTCGATAACAGTTTGGCTATCTTGACCGAAGATGTAGATATTTTCATCGCCGACCAATTCATGAATTTCCACGTTGGCACCGTCGTCTGTACCGATAGTCAAGGCACCGTTGAGCATGAATTTCATGTTACCAGTACCAGATGCTTCTTTGGATGCAAGAGAAATTTGCTCTGAAATGTCTGCCGCTGGGATGATGAAGCTAGCTTCCGTTACATTGTAGTTTTCAATCATAACCAACTGCAAGTGTGGTGCTACTTCTGGATCATTTTTGATAACCTGTGACAAGACCAAAATCAAGTGGATAATATCTTGAGCCGTTGTGTAGGCAGGAGCAGCTTTTCCGCCAAAGAAGACTGTCAATGGACGAGTTGGGATATTGCCTGCCTTTATATCCAAATACTTATGGATAACATAGAGAACATTCATCTGCTGACGTTTGTACTCGTGCATACGCTTGATTTGCACATCAAAGATGGATTCTGGATTAACCTCCACACCTTGCGTCTTAGCAATATGACGTTGCAACTTACGCTTGTTGTGTTGCTTGGTTTTTTCTAACCAAGATTTTAATTCCTTGTCATTCTTATATTCTAAGAGTTTTTCCAACTCGCTGGCATCATGGTGGTAGCCATGTCCAAGTAGGCTATCAAGATAGCTAGCCAATCTTGGGTTAGCATGCATGAGCCAACGGCGGAAGGTGATACCATTAGTCTTGTTGTTAAATTTCTCTGGGTAAAGCTCGTAGAAGGCTTTCAACTCAGATGTCTTCAAAATCTCAGTATGAAGGGCTGCCACACCATTGATAGAGTAGCCATAGTGAATATCCATGTGGGCCATGTGGACACGACCATGCTCATCGATGATATTAACCGCTGGATCATTTTTCACTTCTTTGGCACGGCGGTCCAACTCCTCAATAAATGGTACTAAGTGAGGCACCACATGGTTCAAGAAGTCAAGTGGCCATTTTTCAAGGGCTTCAGACAAGATTGTATGGTTGGTATAGGCAGTCATTTTCTTAACAATTTCGATTGCCTCATCGAAGGAAATGCCACGAAGTTCCAAGAGACGAATCAATTCTGGAATGACAAGGGATGGGTGGGTATCGTTGATTTGAACCACTGCATAATCAGGCAAGTCATGAAGGTTTGACCCTTTGGCAACCGCTTCGTCAATCAAGAGTTGGGCAGCGTTAGACACCATGAAATACTGCTGGAAGATACGGAGAACTTTACCCTCGTCTGTCGAATCATCTGGATAAAGGAAGAGGGTCAAATTACGGAAAATATCTTCCTTGTCAAACTCAATGCCATCATAAATAATATTGTCATCAACTGAACCAAGGTCAAACAAACGCAAACGGTTCTTCCGCTCGGTCTTATAACCTGGCACATCGATATCGTACAACTTAGACGTCAAGGTAAAGTTAGCAAATGGTACTTGGTAAGAAATTGGGGATTCTGTCAACCAAGAACGTGGTGTAATCCACTCGTTTGGCACTGCAGATTGTTGGTGGTATTCGAACAACTGACGGAAAAGTCCGAAGTGGTAGTTCAATCCCACACCATCTCCGTTAAGACCAAGGCTAGCAATGGAATCAAGGAAGCAGGCGGCCAAACGACCCAAACCACCATTTCCTAGTGATGGCTCCATCTCCACATCTTCAATAGCAATCAAGTCCTTACCTGCAGCTGCAAGCTGGCTTTTCACTTCATCATAAAGACCAAGGTTGATTAAATTATTAGACAAGAGCTTACCAATTAAGAACTCTGCTGAAATATAGTAGACCTTTTTCTTTTGGTCATTTGTATACTTAGCTTCACTCTGCTGTTTTGTAAAAGCAAGCAAGGCGTAATAGAGTTCTTGGTCTGTACAATCTTCAATGCGTTTGGCATACATAGACTGAACAAAATTTTGTAAATTAATCATAAGGCTTCTCCTGGATATATTAATGTAATCATTCAGAAAGGTTTCACTCCGCCTTTGTAAACGTTTTCTTAATTATACCCTATTTATAAAAAAAAGACAAGCCAACTTCCGTACAAATAGAAATTGGTTCGTCTTTTAAACGAGGCTGGGCAAAAAGTCCAGCCACGCTTCTCAGAGTTCGTGTAAACATCTCAGCGCAGTGGTTGATTGGCAGATTTGTTCGTGTTTCACACTCCAAATCTGACCATTACGACTGTTGCGAACAAAGTTCGCTTCATCTCCAACCTCCAAAGGTTCCCCGAAC
>NZ_ALMY01000057.1 GCF_000440115.1 Streptococcus suis YS56
TAGACCAGTCGAGTTCTTTCCCACTCCCAGAATTATTCTTAATTATTCTGCAATCAGAGTTTCCAAACCAACTTTCATCATATCCGTGAAAGTATTTTGACGCTCTTCTGCTGTGGTGTCTTCCTCTGGATTAACCAAGCTATCTGAAATCGTCATAATGGCAAGCGTTTGAACGCCAAACTTAGCACCTAGGTAATAAAGTGCAGCTGCTTCCATTTCTACAGCCTTGACACCTAGTTGACCTAATTCTAAGTTGCGACTAAACAATTTTGGAGAATAGAAACTATCTGATGATAAAACATTGCCAACATGCGTTGTCATGTTGAGTTCTTTGGCGATATGATAAGCCTTATCTAAAAGATCAAAATCAGCAATTTGTGGCAAATCGTACTCTGGCCAGTCAATATTGATCATACGAGAGTTGGTTGCAGCTGCCTGAGCCAAGACCAATTCACGGACATGGACATCCTCGTTCAAAGAACCTGCTGTTCCCACACGAATTAGTTTTTTCACACCATATTCGTTAATCAATTCATGGGCATAGATAGAGATGGATGGCATTCCCATACCTGTTCCCATGACAGAGACACGATGACCCTTGTAGGTACCTGTGTAGCCGAACATATTGCGAACTTCGTTGAAGCAAACGGCATCTTCAAGGAAGTTTTCAGCGATAAATTTAGCACGAAGCGGATCACCAGGAAGCAAAATCTTATCAGCAATTTCGCCTGGTTTTGCGGAAATATGGATAGACATGTAATGTACCTCTTTGTTCTATTTTCGAATGCTTACAACTCAGCCAAGATAGCTTTCACCAAGCCCTTGAAGTTGCCCTTGATTTGCTCGGTTACTTCTACGACTTCTTCGTGGTTGAGTTCTGATTGGAAACCAGCCGCAAAGTTTGTGATAGCAGAAATACCCAAGACTTTCATACCTGAGTGAGCTGCCACGATAACTTCTGGCACTGTTGACATACCAACTGCATGGGCACCCATGGTCTTGAAGGCCAAGATTTCTGCAGGTGTTTCATAGGTAGGACCTGTCACGCCGAGGTAGACACCATTGTCCAACTTGATACCCAATTTTTCCGCAATGGCATGAGCTTTTTCACGGTATTCTTTGGTGTAGGCATTTGACATATCTGGGAAACGTGGACCAAATTCTTCCAAGTTTTCGCCAATCAGTGGATTTTGACCAGTCATGTTGATGTGGTCTGTAATAGCCATGAGGGTACCTGGGCCGTAGCCGATACCACCTGCGGCATTGGTAACAATCACACCTTCACAACCAAGAGCTTTCATAACACGGACTGGGAAGGTCACGACTTCCATTGGATTACCTTCATAGAAATGGAAACGACCTTGTAAAGCCAAAACCTTGCGACCTGCCAAATCACCGTAAACCAACTTACCAGCGTGACCTACAACTGTTGACTTGCCCCAGTTTGGAATGTCTGCATAATCGATTACGATAGCATTTTCTACTTCTTCCGCTAATTCGCCCAAGCCAGAACCCAAAATCAAACCAAATTCTGGCTTGACCAAACCTTTTTCTTCCAAGAAGGCTTTTGTTTCATTGATTTTTGCAAGTAAACTCATATTTTCTCCTTTTACAAATAAGCTGACCAGTCGTATTCTGGCATTTTTTCCTTGATGATATCAAGCGGACGACAGAGAAAGGCTGTCTGTTCTCGCTCGATAATGGGACGGTTGAGAAGAGCAGGCTCTTCCACTAGACGCTCAAAGAGCTCTTCTTCTGACAAGCCTGCTCGCTCTTCTTCCGTCAACCGAATAACTGCAGAGGGCTGATTATCCATTTTTTCCAAAAGAGCTGTCAATTCTTCCGCTGTCAGTGGATGTTCTAAATAATTGACCCACTTGATGTCCAGGTCCTGACTGGGCAGTAAGATTTTCAACTTCTTGCATTTGCTGCAGTCGGGATTGTAATAGACCGTCAGTTGTTCCATTAGACCAGGGCTCCTAAGAAGCTCTCGCCAATCATGGCTTTTTCGACACCGAAGTTTTCCGCAACGGTTGCTGAAATGTCCGCAAAATGGCCTACTGGCAAGACACCGCTACCTTTGAAAGCCTTGCTGTATGCCAAGAGTGGTACATATTCACGTGTATGGTCTGTTCCAGCATAGGAGGGATCATTGCCGTGGTCTGCAGTAATCAAGAGTAGGTCATCTTCACGCATATTGTCAATAATCTCTGGAATACGTGCATCAAACTCTTGCAAACAATCGCGGTAGCCTTCGATATTGCGACGGTGACCATACACAGCATCAAAGTCAACTAAGTTTGTGAAGGAGAAACCTTCCTCGAAGTCTGATAACTTCAGAGTATCAATCAACACATCGACACCGTGCATGTTGGACTTGGTGTGACCCATATCATTTGTAATACCTGAACCATTGAAAATATCACTGATTTTACCAACTGAGTAAGTTGGTACACCCGCATCTGCCAGTTTGTTGAGTACGGTTGCTTCAAACGGTGATACTGCATAGTCGTGACGGTTGGCAGTTCGTGAGAAATTGCCTGGCTCACCAACGTATGGACGGGCGATGATACGGCCTAGAAGAGCTGGGCGTTCAAGGGTAATGGAACGAGCGTATTCACAGATACGATACAACTCATCAAGTGGAATAATGTCTTCATGGGCTGCAATCTGAAGCACAGGGTCTGCGGAGGTGTAGACGATCAACTCCCCTGTTTCCATTTGGCGAGGGCCAAAGTCATCAATGACAGCTGTACCTGAATACGGCTTGTTTGCTTCGCGGATGATTTTACGCCCTGAGAATTCTTCGATTTTTGTCAAAATATCTTCAGGGAAACCATCCCAGAATGTATCAAATGGCTCAGTAATATTGAGACCCATAATTTCCCAGTGTCCAGTCATGGTATCCTTACCAAGCGATACTTCTTCCAACTTGGTCACGTAACCAGTTGGATGGCTTTCAGCAGGAACTGTCGCAAGCGCTGTATCTCGAGGGATATTTCCAAGACCAATCTTGGTCATATTAGGCACCTCAAGCCCAGCTTTTTCAGAAATGTGACCGAGAGTGTCAGATTCTGTATCTGCTACACCCGCATTGAAAAAATTATCTGAGTCTGGTGCTGCGCCGATTCCGACAGAGTCCATAACTACCAAGTGAACACGTTTAAATTTAGGCATAATTGTCTCCTTTATTTGAATAGTTAGATTCAACCAAAATCAACGTCCAACCAAGTTGCTAGACTGGAAATTATCGTTACCACATCTAAACATTTTAATGGGGTGCAATACTTATACAGTCACAGCTCTCGGCATCAAACTTCCTAACCATCAAAACTAGATACTGTTACTCGCTTCACTGCCTGCTGTTCAGCTATCGCTTTTTCAGTACCTATCGTCTGACTGCTACGAGGTAAGGGGATAGATTTTTGAAGAGTCTAAACGTTCGTGTTTTCATTATACCATAAAAAAGCCTCTCATTGTACCAAAATAAGAAGCGTTTTCAATTTATTTCTTTTCGATGATGTTCGGCCCTTCTGGTGTACCAACAATTACCTTGGAAATCAATCCAATAAAGAGACCGTGTTCTACAACACCGACGGTCCGATCCAATTCTTCCGCCAATGCATATGTGTCTTCTATTCTGCGCAAATCAAGGTCAATGATAAAGTTCTGCATATCCGTGATATGTTTTTCTCCATTACGCATACGGAAACTTGGACGATACCCTTTTTTCTCAAATAGTCGGAAAAGATTTTCCGCACCGTACTGTACAACTTCCACCGGCAACTTGAAAGCACCTAGGGTTTGCACCACCTTAGACTCATCCACAATCCAGATGCAGTCCTTACTGTTGACTGCGACCACTTTCTCCATGAGAAGCGCTGCACCACCGCCTTTAATCCCATTGAAGTCTCCATCAACCTCATCTGCTCCATCCACCGTCAAGTCCACATATTCGACTTCGTCGATATTTTTTAGGGGAATCCCAAGGGACGCAGCATGTTCTGCCGTAGCATGAGAGGTCGTTACGCCTGTGATCTGTAGCCCTTCTTCTGCAACCCGGCGGCCAATCTCCTGCACGAAATAGTATGCCGTCGAACCAGTTCCAAGTCCAACAATCATCCCGTCAGCCACAAATTCCGCCGCCTTAATCCCAACCTGCTCTTTTAGGTTTGTCATTTTTGTCTCCTTTGAAGTCATTCATGAAATAATTATACCACAGCTAAGACAGCTGTTCAAAATAACAACTCCAACTTCAGACAGCAAAGACTACAATATGTGACATAGTGACTAATGCTGAAATTACTTTTCAATCATAAGACTTGGGAAAGAGGAGTCAATATCATGTTTTATCTGGTCAAGATTATCAACAAACTCTTTTACTTTTTGAATAATTTGAATGACAATTTCTTTTTCTACTGGATTTTTGATATTCTCAATTTCAGTATCTTCTGGAATTTGAAGAGTGGTAATATCTTCTATCTGATAAATGGCATTAAACAAATCCAATAGGTCATTCTTAGAAAGAGCTTCAGGTCTGACCTTCCTCTCGTTAATTATAAAATAACATCCCGAATCATTCGTTAAGATTTGCATATATTTCTCCTTTCTTAGTATAAGAATCCATTCCGGATTCCATTGCTTCAATAAATTTTTCGTAACTTTTTTCCTCAGTACCATTTATTGAATCTTTGATTTTACTGGAACTAAACTCCCCTGACATGATAGAGTAATTTCCGCTATTATCTTTTGAAGTGATTATCAAATAATCTGGTTCTAATAATGTACCCAACGTAGAATTATGTGTAATAACAACAACCATACTATTTCTTGCAAGTTGCTTCAATTCTTTATTCAACTCGTTTTTTATATAAGCATTATCTAATGATGATTCTGGCTCATCAATTAGAATAATTGGTTTATTTTTAGCTTCATTTAATCTTAACATCAGAGCAAAGCCTACAGCTTGACCACCTGAAGCCGGTACTCCTTCGGAGTCAAGAAGTTTAACTTCTTTTTGAAGTAAATATTCAGCAAAGTTAGCTTCATTATAGAATTTTTTCTGTTTCAACCTTTTTAAAAACGTTATAAAATCCTTTTCTCTATAGACTTTTATTAAATCATTATTTACAGCCTCTTGCGTCCCAATTTCTTTCTGAAACTGACTAGCATTCTTGTATGGAATAAGATTTACACATATTTGATAACCATGCAGACGCTCATTTTTAAGCGGAGTCTCAACTATGATTTGATTTAAAAAGCTATCAATTTTTTTCTCTAGTTGCAGCTTATGGATAATATTATTAATACTGCATTCCTGAACATTCGAAATTCCAGTTCTAGCTGTAACTGTAGATTTTACATCCCTCATTATCTCATTTATTTTTTGCTTAAGTTCATTATCCTTTCTATATTTTAGGTAAATATCCCTAAGTTCTGAATAAACTTCAATAAAGTCACTTTTCTTCTGAGAGTTTTTGTTTAGGAGGTTCCAGATTTCTTCATTCTCAATTACCTCTTTAATATTTGTAAGCGCACTTCTTATGTAATTAATATTAGACAGTTCAAATTCTGTTTCTTGAAATAACAAATATTTTTGGCTAGATTTACTTCTTGCCATTTCAGTAGCAAATCTTTTAACATCTACCAAAAAATTTTCAATATCATCAGTTTCCGTATAGGTATCTTGCAAATATGATTTAATTTTCGAGAATTCATTTGTATATTTTTCCTGCCATTTTGAAAATTCAATCGAACCTTGGTATTTTCTTTGCTTCTCAATATACTCATCAGCTTTAGCGGTTTCAAATTGCTTTATTTCGTAGTATTCATCATCACTAAATTCCTTTATTTTATTGAGAAAATAAGTCTTTCCAGTTCCTCGTTTTCCAACTACCAAATTAAGTCCAGATGATATATTTACACCATCAATGTCGACAACATCTTTTAAATTTTCTTTATTTATGCTAACTTTACTCTTATCTCTCAAACATTTTTTTATATCTTCAAATTCGCAAGAATCAATCTGTAAATAAGTTTGCTTATTTTGTAATTTAGCTATATCATTTCGATTATCTGAATCTTGATTTGTTGCATGTGCATCGCTGAATAAACAGGGCACTAAACTCTCTGGGTTATTTTTTGCAATATTAAATCTTAATTGATTAGGAACACCGCCAACACACACCAAGTTGCTAAAAATATTGGGAATCTCTTTTACTCCTTTACTTTTTCCAAGTTCAAAAATATAAATCCCTTGATCCCAACAAGGCAATTGTTCGCGTAACTGTTCGCTTGTTATACTATCTGATTGGGTTTGATGAATGTTAGATAACCACTCAGAAAATTGTGATAATACATCAATGCAATCACAAGGAAAAACTATGTTAACATGTCCTATATCCAAAGCAAGTTCAATTCCTGGATAAACTTTTACATTAGGTAGATATTCTGAAATTTCCTCAAAATTGTTTTTATCGAATAAGTCATGATTCGTTATAGCAATAGCATCCAATTTTGTCTTATCTACATATGCTTTAAGCCACTCAATCGAAAAGTTAAAGTACGAATCTTTTATACTTGGAACTGTATGAATATGAAAATCAATCCTTTTTACCATAATATTCTCCTACATTACAATTTACGCAATTCTTCCCTAACCTCATCCTTACTTACCACCTCATTAAAGAACGGCAATCCAACAATACGATAGCGGTCATCATCAACCAGTATTCTCGCCTCGTCTCGCTCGGAAATCTGACGCAAGAACTCTTGTTTCCAGCCTTCCTTGCTATTTTTGAAAGTATTATCACAATCCAAGAACTGGCTCCCTTTCGGTTCAATGAAAATCTGCCACGAAACATTTCCTGTATTTTTGTCGTTGGCAAACATGAGAAAGTCTGGTTCAAAGGCTTGCCCCTTATCAAAACTATAAATCTTTACAGCTTTTTCATTTCGAAGCAGGTAAATATCCGTCCATTTTTCTTCAAGTTCAACCATTAAATCTTTAATCAGGCGAACGAGAAGTTTTTCCTCACTTGTGCCGAAGTTGTCATCGTAAGCGTACCAGTTTAGATTGTCTAAGTCTTCAAAATATTGCGTCTCAGCTGGATTTTTCTGAGATAAACCAAACTCTGACTGACTTTGATGATTGATGGTGTATTTTCGCAAGATATTATCCTCAAACAAGTCTTTTATTTTGTATTGTTCGAATTTTTCTGAACCGAAGAAGCGCTCCTCGGTCGCAATCAAATCTTTTTCAATATGATGGAGCAGTTTTTCCGTGATATAAAGTTTATCATCTGGCGTTAAATCAGACATCATTTGATATTGAGATTCAGCTCGAATATCGATTTCTGCGAGCATACCAATAAAGGCAGATACACTTCCAAGACCTACAAAGGCATTTTTGAGATTTTCAAATGTAAATTTTTTGTTCCGATTGATAGCTGTTCGAACAATATTTTTACCGATAACTTTGCCAAATTTGAAAGTAAGTACTTCTAAAGATTCTGAAATGTACATCGATTCATCAAACGCTTCAATATCTCGCACACCATGTGTTGGGAGTTTGACCTCGAACGATTTGGGAATAAAATTGGTATCAAATAGACTTCCTTGACGCTGTTCAAGAAGTTGTTCGTACGAGAGACGCCTATTCATCCAAACAACACCATCAGTATAAGTCCGCGTCTTCTTGAAAGATTCCTTGAGTTTAAGTTCTCGTTCCTCAAGATTTTGGTCATCGAAAATCCCAGATTCACGCAAAACCTGCTTTAGTTCTGAAATATAACGAGGGTTATTCGCAGAGTGATAATGCAGTTGCTCAATGACACGAAGCTCTTTATTTTCATTATCATCAAACTTCCGAATATACTTCTCTTCCAGATTATCACCAATCACAAATGGAAAATAACGAGCACCGCGACCAATCAGCTGTTTCTCTGTGTTGGTCGTTTTTCCAGGAACAAATCCGTTTTTCATTGTTTTCCCATCACGAGTATCGTAGAGGCGTACAATATCAAAAAGATTAAGAACGTCCCAGCCTTCATTTAGCATATCGACGGCAAAAATCGCTCGGATTTCATTACTTGGCTGCTCCAAGGTATTTAGAAGGTGTAGGCTATCCTTATTCTTGTTTTTCCCATCCACCAATAGCAGGCGTTCTTTGCGGAAATCCTCCTGAAGTTCAGCCACCAAGTCAGTATCTGAAATCCCAACTGTCTCGAAATAAGAAAATGCCTTTTTCAAAATACTAGATTTTTTATCCAACTCTGAAACGAGGTTACGCTGTTCCTGAATATTCACTGATGAAAGATTATTCAAAACACCTAAAAACGCATCCAAATTTTCTTGACTTTCTGCAATTTTCTGAGACTTAAACATGACCAAGGGTTTTAAGTTAATTCCGTTTTTCAAAGCGATTTTCTTGCGGTACTGACTGATGATGATTGCCTGAAGCATGCGATGATTGACATCACCATCCACCAAGTGAAAGAGTACATCTTTGGAATATTTATCTAAACGAAACTCTTTCAAATCATACTTAAACAACAGGGAATTTTGATATTTTTGAGCTATCACTTGGTTTGTTAAATCAATTGTTGCAGTAAACTCAAAGATACTGGACTTTTTAGCGGTCATTTGAATCGTTTCAATCGTACTAGTCCAACTAGTATTGTCATCTTTCTCCGACTTACTCAAACCAGCATTCAAGTGGTGAGCTTCATCCGCCAGCATGACAACCGAAATATCCTTAAACTGCTCATAAGAGAGGCGATTTTCTCTCGGAGTATTAAGGTCTTGGTGAAGCTTTTGGATAGTAGTAAAGACGATGTTAATACTATCATCACGGCTATCTGAAAAATCTGTCACTTCACGCACTGTCACGATTTGTCCGTCCATGACAATCTTTTCCGCAAAAAGATACTTACCAGAAGCACTTTCTAAGAAGTTATCCTTTGTTTTCGTCAGGATATTATCGTTGTTCACAAAGAAAATAAAATTCCGCTCACCTTGCTGGTACTTCTCCAAGATAATCGTCGCCATCAAGAGCGTTTTACCAGAACCAGTTGCCATATTGTAAAGAACTTGCTCTGGAATGAGACGATTTTTGTCTGTTTTGTAGTGAAGATAACGTCCGATAGCCTCCTGCTGATAAGGTCGTAATGGGTGCTTCAAATTTTTCGTGAGGTAATCTGGCAAATCTGTCCGAAAATCCTTAAAGCCAGACCGACTGACTGTATCATAGGTTTCGTAAATAAATGTCATGGCTTACTTTTCCTTTCCGTAGAAAGCATGATTGAGCTTCTTATCCTCAGCAGAAATCTGATAATCACTATCATCAATATCAGAATAATTCACATAGAGGTTATTGTTATCAATGATTTCAGACAAGATTTGCTTTTGTTCTGCCAAAGAAAGTTGACTAAACTCATTCTTTTTCAATTTTTTAGGGTCAATGCGGTAGGACAAGAAGGAAGATTTTTTCGCAAGCTCAAACAGTTCTGATAATTCTTCCGTTGTTGCCGCCTCAATAATCGCATTTTTGAAATCTTGAGCATCGTTTTTCAATTCAGCGTAGACAAAGCTACCACCGCCAGACCAGTTAACGTCTTTTGAAATACCACCTTGTTCACCAGCGATAACCTTCTTCAGTCGCTCCACCGAAACCGTCTCAATATAATCCATCTGTTCGATACCAATGTACTGTCGGTTCATCTTATGAGCGACGGCTGCTGTTGTACCAGAACCGAGGAAGAAATCAAGTACAATATCCCCCTCGCAACTTGAAACCTGAAGAATATCTTTGATAAGTTTTTCAGGCTTTGCATAGCTAAAATCGTCACGACTAAACAACTCGGTAATTTCATCATTGCCGTCTTTGTTTTTCGTTTTTGCAAGTAAGTCAGTTACAAAATTTTTCAGTAATGTATCACTACTTGCATAGGCTGGTTTTGACTTGGCTAAGTCCTCATCTCTGAATACACGTCGAAATGGCCTATCACCTTTCATAAAGTCGTAGTCATCAGGAAAGCCAATTCCACCACTTTGATACCACTCATCAAATGTATCTTTCGTCACAGCCCAAGACCTCTTCGGATTAACTGGATATTCTTTTCCAGTCTTAGGATTGACCATTGTAAAATCTGAATTTGGACGTTCTTTAGTGGTTGTTTGTTTTGTCAAATCAGCAGTTCGCCAAGGTCTGTTTGGAAAGTCAGGTGTTTCATAGTATTTTCGCTCAACTTCACGACCGACAATTGCCTGCTGTTCAGTACCTTTTGTATAGACCAACACCCAGTCAAAATCCTGCGAAAAATTGAAAGGAACATCAGACTTACCATCACGAACTTTTCTAGGTAAAGTTCCTACGAACTTATCTTGCCCAAAAACTGCATCAGCCAAGACTTTCAGGTAGTGCATACCATCTTCACCTGTGTGTATCCAAATTGAGCCATCTTCTCGTAGAAATTCTTTGACGACTTCCAGTCGATTTTTCAAGAAAATTAGCCAAGTCGACATTTTGAAGTTGGAATTATATTGAAAAGCATCACCGATATTTTTTCTAAAATAATATGGAACATCGATATAAATAACTTTTACTGAACCTTTGTAGCGTTTCTTGAGGCTATGAAGGGCAATGAGGTTATTACCTTTGATGATGAGGTTATCGGTATCACTGAGTTCTTCTACTTCATGCTCACCAGTTTCATCATAGCGTTTAAAGTTGGTTAAGACCTTATCATCCAAAAGACGATTGATTTCAGTCGGTGCGAGTGTCTCGTTAAAGAAAATTTCTTGACGTTTGGCATCATCCTTAGTCTGTCCACCCTCTAGCACACAATCTTTGTATGGAAAATTCAGGACAACTTCCTGATTTTCTGATAAATACTTGTCACCAGTCGCCAAACCAATTTTAGTCTTGTAGGCGGTAAAGCTGTCAGGGAGAAACTCCTTATTATTCAGAAACTGTAAAAAGACGTCTTTCTTGAAAACAAGAACACCAGTATCTAGAGTAGAAAAGAAATGCTTAGAAATTTTACCATTACTCATCAATATATTAAGGAGTTCAGGATTGTATTGTCTCGCCAGCTCGGCCAGTTTATTTTTATTGAGCACACCTTCCACCATAAAAGTTTCATTTTGTGCCAAAAGTTGCTCCAGTTCTTGCTTCATTATTTGATCTACCTTTCAGCTGAAAATTCCTAAAGGGCTGATAGGATTCATTTATTATATTCATAATAAATGAAGGGTATACCCTTCGGTTTTCTTAAATTTTTATGTTTCTATTATAACATAGTCAACCTAAATTAATAGCAACACTTTTTGTATTTCTATCAAATTATCTTCTCAAATTAATTACTATATTTATTGACCTCTCAATACATTTCTGCACTCCCCATCCCTCATCTGTGCTTTTTTCATCATTCCATGATACACTAATAGATAAGACGATTTTAGAAAGAAAGATATATGATAACTAAGGAATTCGACACTATTACCGCTATTTCCACTCCTCTCGGTGAGGGGGCCATTGGGATTGTCCGCCTGTCTGGGACGGATGCTTTTGCCATTGCCAGCAAGGTTTTCAAGGGCAAGGATTTGGCGACTGTTCCCAGCCACAGCCTCAACTACGGCCACATTATTGATCCTGCGACAGGGCAAGTGCTGGACGAAGTTATGGTTGGAGCCATGCGTTCCCCACGCACCTTCACGCGCGAAGATGTCATTGAGATTAACACCCACGGAGGCATCGCCGTTACCAACGAAATTCTCCAGCTCCTGATTCGCCAAGGGGCTCGAATGGCTGAACCAGGCGAGTTTACCAAGCGTGCCTTTCTCAACGGCCGTGTGGATTTGACCCAGGCCGAAGCTGTCATGGATGTTATCCGTGCCAAGACCGACAAGGCCATGCACAATGCCGTCCGCCAGCTTGATGGCTCTCTCTCTCAGCTCATCAACGACACCCGCCAAGAGATTCTCAACACGCTGGCACAGGTCGAGGTCAACATCGACTACCCTGAGTACGACGACGTCGAGGAAGCGACGACAGAGCTGGTCCGTGAAAAGACCCTCCAGTTCCAAGCCCTTTTGGAAAATCTCCTCCGCACTGCCCGCCGTGGAAAAATCCTGCGTGAAGGCATCGCAACCGCCATTATCGGTCGTCCAAATGTGGGAAAATCCAGCCTGCTCAATAACCTCCTCCGCGAGGAAAAAGCCATCGTTACAGACATCGCAGGAACAACCCGCGACGTTATCGAAGAATACGTCAACATCAAAGGTGTCCCCCTCAAGCTGATTGATACAGCAGGTATTCGTGAAACAGATGACATCGTTGAAAAAATCGGCGTGGAACGGTCTAAAAAAGCCCTTGAGGAGGCCGACCTCATCCTACTAGTGCTCAACGCAGCCGAGCCACTAACCGAGCAAGACCGCAATCTCCTAGCCATTTCCGATTTGGCCAACCGCATCGTCCTGCTCAACAAGACCGATCTGGAAGAACAGATTGAAGCAGACCAACTGCCTGAGGATGTCATTCGCATTTCCGTCTTGAAAAACCAGAATATCGACCAAATCGAAGAAAAAATCAACCAGCTCTTCTTTGAAAATGCTGGTCTGGTAGAGCAAGATGCCACCTACCTCTCCAATTCTCGTCATATTTCCCTGATTGAGCAAGCCGTTCAAAGTCTACAAGCTGTCAACGACGGTCTGGAAATGGGCATGCCAGTCGACTTGTTACAGGTTGACCTGACACGCTGTTGGCAGATTTTAGGAGAAATCACAGGTGATGCTGCTCCAGATGAACTCATTACCCAACTCTTTAGCCAATTCTGTCTTGGAAAATAGAAAGAGGCTAGGCAAGTCTTAAAAATAGAAAATAGCTTAGAATTACGTCCTAAGAAACCGTGATTCTAAACTATTTTTAATGATTCAAATTGTGATTGACGACGAAAGGTTCAGCTTTTGCACACTTTTTGTATATTAACAGATTAAAACTTGTCCTTCTCTAAAAAATAAACTATACTATGGATAGAAAGGAGGCTTACCCTATGAAAAAAATGATAATCGCTTTACTTGCCGCTTTTTGCCTTATTTTTTCCTTTATCGCTTGGAAATTGAAAACCTATCAACACGCCAAAGTAGAACTCGATTCAAATGCTGACTTCTATCTCGTTTACCCAGGTAAAATCGAAGCCTTTCAATTATCTAATGACCAACCAAAGCTCATTCACACTCAAAAAATGAATTCGGACAACTATTTCGGCTCTGGAAAAAACCACATTCTAGACAATCAATCTTTAGTTTTTGCCAATGACCAGCAGAAATTTACCAATGACAATTTGGTTTCTATTGATTTCAAAACAGGAGAAATTCTTCGTAAGCCAAGCAAATACGCTACCTACATCAGCGGAACTGATGGACAACATTTTTATACAGCAGGTCCTTTCCATGCCTTATCACAGTTCGATAATACGTTCAAATTAAAAAATCAATTAAAACTAGATGATGATTTTTTCCCACTTCCATATGTCTATGCAGATGATACATCCATTTATTTAAACGGCAATCAAATAACCACTGGTCAATCAGATTCTCAAAAAAATGTTCTCTATATCATCGATAAAACAAGCTTTACAACATCAGATATAGTCGAATATGACAAAAATCTAGTAACTCATGAAGGACTCCTTGCAAAGGATACACTCTATCTTCCAATCACTAGTCACCATGCTTTAGATTACAAGGATATTGAGACTTCCTATGATATTTTGACCTTCAATACAAAGACACGTACATTTTCCTCCATAACCTTATCACAGCCTACACCAGGAAGCATCCAACCACTCAAGGAAGATAACCTATTATTCATTGAACACGAAAGCGATTGGCTATCTGCAATCTCTTTCACCATTTATAATACCCAAACAGGTCAAGAGAGCTACCATCGTCTAGACGAGCTTAATCCTCGTCCTTATTATATTGACCATGTCCGCCAACTAGACGGTAACAGATTATTATTGATTCTGGCTGGTAAGGCACTCATCTATGACTGGCAAGCAAAAAAAGTTTTAAGCCAAACCATTCTATCTGAGGATTATGTCAGCGGGGTGTGGGTAAATGACTGATAAACAAAAACGAATCTCAATCAAAGATTGTAAAAGTCCCAAGATTACTCTTTCTTGGGACTTTCTCATATTCTATCGAAGTTGCATAGCACAATCAATGTACTTACAAATCCTCAGAACCACTATCTAATCGAAGTAAACGCCATTCCCAAAGCAGAACCAAAATAATATTTCCACCTTTCTTGCTCTAAATAGCGCTTAAACATCTTTAATTTATCCGATTGAATCCTATTCAAAGCTAGTTCTTCCGATACACATGGATATATTTTATGGGAAAGATAGCTAATCTTACTACCTTTTTCACACAACTCCATTGCTTCCAACAACTGGAATTTCAATGCTTTGCTCAACTTTAATTCTGAATCAGATAATAGTTCATTTATTTTTTGTATAAACAACTTACTTTTTTTACTGTTTCTAAACATTTTCATCTTCGTAGGGATTTCTGAAACAATCATGCGATGGAAATGATGGTGTAAACCTACTCAGTCACCCATCTCTTCCAACTGCTTATTATTTTTCTTTGACCTCTTCCGCTTCTTTTGTTTCTTGGGCAGTCAGTAAACCTGTTGACATGGCACGACCAGTTAGGGTTGCGCTGATTAAATCACGGACATTGAGGCCTAGACCTTCTGTTGTCTTGTCCATGGTCGTCATCAGGTCTCCTACCATTTTTGAGGCATTTCCTTCGCCGTACATGGTAATCTTATCAACATTTCCAAGTGGTGCTGCAATATTCTTGGCGATTTCTGGAAGGACATTGACCACCATTTCAGTCACGGCTGCATCGTTGAACTTGGCCATGGCATCCGCTTTCTTGCTAAGACCTTCTGCCTCTGCTTCGAGTTTCAAACGGATGGCTTCTGCTTCGGCACGTCCTTTGGCCTCAATACCTGCCGCTTCTTGCTCCGCAGCATACTTAGCAGCTTCTGCTCGCGCTTTTTGAGCTTCCGCTTCACGCTGCGTTTCGTAGAGTTCTGCTTCTGCCTTGCGTTGACGTTCAATCAAATCTGCTTCTGCAGCTTGCTGACGAGCATATTTTTCTGCCTCTGCCTGTTTGCGGATAGTAGCTGAGAGCTCTTGTTCACGGACCTTAACTTCCTCTGCTTTTACTTCTGCTTCTTTTTGTTGCTTGACAATATTGGCTTCAGCAGTTGCACGCTCGATTTCTTTCCGTTGAGCTTGTTCCTCAATGCCATAGGCTGCGTTTGCCTGTGCCAGTTGGACATCTGACTGACGTTTTAGATTAGCTTGCTCAATAGCTAGTTCATTCTGTTTCTTGGCGATTTCTAAGTCTGCAGCAACACGCGCATCATTAGCCGCCTTATCCTCACGGGCACGGACTTCTGCTTGTTCCCGCTCTGCTTTGGCACGAGCATTTGCGGCATCCTTCTGGATGGTCACAATATTGTCAATACCGAGGTTTTTAATGACATCGTTGTCATCTGTGAAAGACTGAACCGTAAAGGCAATGATTTCCAGCCCCATTTTAGCCAAGTCAGGAGCCGCGTTGGATTGGACTTTTTCTGCAAAAGCCTGGCGGTTATTGACCATGTCACGCAGCTCCATCTGGCCAATGATTTCACGCAGATTTCCTTCCAAGACATCTTGAATAGAGGCAGAAATATCTGCAGTTTTCCAGTTAAGGAAGTTTTGAGCTGCCGCATTGAGCAATTCATCAGATACCCCAACCTTTACTTTTACGACCGCATCAGCTTTTACGTTGATAAAATCAAGAGTCGGTACAAAATCTGTGGTCTGCACATCTGTTGAAAACTGCTCAATAGAGATATAGGAGCGTTTTTCGATAAAGGGAATCATAAAACCAGAACGACCAATTAAGGTCCGAGGTTTGCCCAAGCCGGTAATAACAATTGCTTCGTTAGGCTTGGCGGACACATAACCAAATACAAACAATAAAACAAATAGTACAACAACAATAATTGGTATCATAATTGCCAATATATCAAATCCAAAGTCCATATTTATCTCCTTTATTCCTTATCACTCAAATCAACACTTGGTACTGTTGTTGCCGCATCTGTGCTGGCTTGGAAAAGCTCGACTTTTTCATAGCCAAATAGATTGGCATAGATGGAAGTCGGGAACCGCTTGATTTTTTTATTGTAGGCTGTTGCCACCGCATTATAATCTTTACGGGCTACCAGTATCCGATTTTCCGTACCTTCAAGCTCTGTAATCAGGTCTGATACCTGTTGGTTGGCTGTCAATTGAGGATAATTCTCAGCCACTACCAACAATCTAGATACTGCAGAATCTAGCTGACTTTGAGCTTGATTATAGTCACTCGTTCCTTGTTGACTGGAACCGATTTTAGCACGCGCTTCTGCAATAGCAGTAAATATTTCTTCCTCGTGTTCCATGGCGCCTTTGACAGCTGCGACTACATTGGGTATCAAGTCATAGCGACGTTGCAACTGTGTGTCTACATTGGCTTGCGCATTTTCAACCTCAGCATAACTGTCAACTAAGCCATTGTATTGCCCAACTGCTCCCATTCCTAAAAACAGCAGAGCTAGGACTGGTATAAGGATGACCAACCATTTCTTTTTCATAAGATTTCCTTTCTAACTACGATTAAATATTCGTAAAAAAGCAAACAACTATCAGAAGCCCTATACGAGCCTTACCATCCAGAAGAGGCTCCGCCACCGCCGCCTCCACCACCTGACCAACTACCTCCGCCAAAACTAGACGATGAGGAATTAGACGAGTGATGATTGTGATAGTGATGATGGTCATCAACCAACATCCAGAGTAGATTACCTGGTCCGCCACCACCACGACTAGATTTGTCAATGATACCAAATAGGATAGCGATCAGAATAACTACGAGAAACAGCCAAAAGCCGTCATCCTCCTCACTTGTACCTTCTTCTATAGCAGCTAACTGATTTTTACCAATGCTTGTACCATAAAATCTATCCCCAATGGAGTTGACGATATAGGAAATTCCTCTACTGTAGTCTTCCTGTCGAAAGAATTCCCTTGCATTCTCTAGAATATCCTTGGCTTCTACATCCGTGATGACTGTGGCAGCATTGTCTGATGTTTCTATCCGAAATGCTCTGTCAGCTATGGCAACCACTAAAAGAACTCCGTTGTCCGTTCCTGCAAAACCGACCTGCCAGTGACGAAAGGTTTCATTAGCCAAACTTTCAATATCACTGGACAGACTTTCTATTACATAAACACCAACCTGTAAAGCTTGCTCGGTGCTTGCCCAATTTCGATTGAGTTGATCAATTTCTGCAATGGTATCACTAGAGAGTAACTGCGTCTCATCCACTACCGTTGTACCAGTGGGTCGGTCTGGAATCTGATTTGCTCTAGCTAGTGTGGGTGCAAATAGCAAGCAAACCGTTAGAATAGCGAAACAGCCAATGACAATTTTTTTCCATTTTCTCATCAGAACACCTCCTTCGATGAACAAAGATAAGAAAAATTTATTAGGTATATATATACAATTATATCATATTATCATTTTCCCAACAATATATTTATGTTGTTTTTCAGTAACGGTAGAGTCTGTTCAACAAACCAAGGATGTTTAGCTTGCCAGATATTGTTCCTTGGCGATGGATGAGGTAGGGGAAAATAGGTGGGTAGGTAATCACCTGCATTCTCCACTCTCTCGGTCACAGTCCTATGGGATTCTCCTAAATAATAGTCCTGGGCATACTTACCAATCAACAAGGTCAGCTCAATCTGGGATAGTTGCTTCATAATGAGTGGGTGCCATTTGGGCGCAAAATCCTTGCGAGGCGGCAAATCTCCAGCCTTCCCTTTTCCTGGATAATAGAAATCCATAGGAAGAATAGCAAAATGGCCAGATTCATAGAAGAATTCCCTATCTACTCCCAACCATTTCCGCAGATTATCTCCACTAGCATCATCAAATAAGCGACCTTTTTCTTGTGTTTTTAATCCCGGTGCCTGTCCAATAATGAGGATTTTTGCGGTAGAAGATGCTTGGAAAAGCGGCCTTATCCCATTTTTCGTAAAAGCTTGATTGGGTAAATCTTCCATAATCGCCTGACGAATATCAGCAAGTTCCATGATGTCCTACTTTCTTGACCATTGTTACATCTGCTTCTAGGGCATGAAAACCACATTTTTTATAGAAGAAAAAGGCTGGCAGAGCGCGTTCGGTTTGCAGGAGAATATGAACAATCTTTCTCTCGACCAGCTGCTCCTCAATTCTTTTTAGAAAGTCATTACCAATTCCTCGTCCTTGGTAGTTGCGAGCAATACAGAGCTCTTCAATACGGTATTCGGTCCCCTCATACCAGTAGCGAATATGCCCTAGAGAAAGGGCAATGAGGCTACCTTGGTCAAGCAATCCAAAACAAAGTGCTCTGGGGTGTGACAGCAAATCGCCTAGATAGCGGTCCAGTTGTTCCTCGTCAGACCAATCGTCATTCCATGGCTCCTGACTAAATACAGATAAGAAGAGCTGTTTGACCATTTCTATATCTGCAAGTGTGAGTTCTTTCAGTTCCATTTTCCCTCCTAAAAAAGACGGGCGAACCCGTCTTGATATGAACCCGTATTCACAAGTAAAGTACTTTGATATAAGAGATAGTTTTTCGCTAATCAAGGCAGTTTTTTGAGGCTGGGCTCAAGCCCAGCGCCACTTCTCAGAGTTTGGGTCAACATCTCTGCGCAGTGGTTGATTGGGTTTAACAGTCCAGTGGAGTGAAACAGTTTGGGGAACTGTTTCAGCCTGAGCCTAAAAATGAAAAAGCGAGGTAAAAAGGTTGGAGATAAGATTTGTGAAGCAAATCTCTGCAATTCGTGTTTTACACTCCAAATCCGACCTCTACGACTGTTGCGAACAAGTTCGCTTCATTTCCAACCTCCAACAGTCACTACTCTGACTTAACGATTGATGCGAACTTTGTTCGCTCTATCTCCAACCTCCAAAGGTTCCCCGAACCTTTGGAGCTATGCGGGGGTGGGAGTTCAAAAGGTCTGGGAGACCTTTTGAAGTAGGAAATACAAGCTGACGGTAGTCAGATCACATAATTCAAAGTCTGGGGATAGACTGTTTCAGGTCAACAACTTGAAACGAAAATTTGTTGACGAACTCGTTTTGAGACCAATCGAGTTCTTTCTCACTCCCAAAAAACGAACAATGAGTAGCTGAAAAACTAGCCTTAGATAAAAGTGCTGTACTGTAAATATGGGTTCGTATTATTTGATCAATTCATAAATAGCTTCTGCGTAAATGGCAGCGGCACGGCAGAGTTGCTCAACTTCGATAAATTCGTTAGCTTGGTGCATGGTGTTGACATCGCCTGGGAACATAGCTCCGTAGGCAACACCACGTTTGAGCAAGCGGCCGAATGTACCGCCACCGATTACTTGTTCGTGACCTTTCAAGCCTGTGTGTTTTTCATAAACAGACAAGAGGGTTGCAACCATTGGGTCATCGATTGGGCAGTAATGTGGGGTGTGGCCATGCTCAGACAGGCTGACAGTTTCCACGCCCAGTTTTTCCAAACCAGCCTTGATAGCTTCAGGGTTGGTATTTTTTGGATAACGGAAGTTGAGGGCAATGGTGTTGTCAGATGAAGTTTCTTCAAATTGAAAGACACCTGCGTTCATAGAAAGGGCACCCATTTGCTCATCGTAGATGGCTACGCCGAGTTTTTTAGCGTCATGGTCTTCTAGAAGGACTTGTCCTGCCAAGTCAAGATAGGCTTTGGCTGCTCCGTCAAAGGCGAATTGGCTGAGGAATTTTGCCAAATAGGTTGCTCCGTTAACACCTTCTTCTGGGGTTGAACCGTGGGCTGATTTTCCGATGACGGTGACTTGAACTTGACCGTTTTCAAGGTTTTCCGCGTCAGCTTTTAGGCCATAGGCTGCTGTGAATGCTGCCAACTTGCTATCCAAGTCTGCTAGGTCGCCAGAGATGATAGCTGTCGCAGATTCAGGCACCATGTTCTCACGCAAACCGCCTGCGAAGGAATGCAGTTTAGCAGCTCCGCTATTTTCCCCCGCAAAATGAAGATAAGCTGTGATATTGCCCTTTTCGCCGTTGATAATCGGGAACTCGGCATCTGGAGAAAATCCGAAATCTGGCAGGGGAAGGCCGACGTGCTCGAAGTAGTAATCCATATCCGCCCAGCCTGACTCTTCGTCGGTACCGACGATGAAGCGGACTTTTTTAGAGGTCGGAAGCCCCAACTCCTTGATGATTTTCAAGCCGTAGTAGCAAGCCATGGTCGGTCCCTTGTCGTCAGAGGATCCGCGGGCAAAGAGCTTGCCGTCGATGATTTGCGGCTCGTACGGGTCGGTATTCCAACCACTTCCTGCTGGCACCACGTCCAAGTGACCGAAAATACCGAGGACTTCGTCGCCCTCGCCAAATTCAAAGTGACCTGCGTAGTTGTCAACGTTCTTGGTCAGATAGCCGTCACGCTGAGCGATTTCCAGGAACTTGTCCAAGGCACGCACTGGTCCAGGTCCAAATGGATGCTGGGCATCTGCCTGGCTGTCGTCACGCTCAGAATTGATGCGTAAGAGGTCAAAGAGGTCCGCTAGAAACTCATCTTTGCGTTTGTCAAACTCTGCTCTAAAATTTACTGTCATGTGTTCTCCTTTTCAGTATCGTCATTTGGTTTCTCTTTTATTACTGCGACGAGCGAGGAAACATCGTTTCCTTATTTCCAACTTCAAACACTCCACTGGAGTGTTTGAACTCACCTTGCCTAACTCCAGTTATGCCTGCGGCTGTTGACACAAACTTCGTTTGTTTCATCTCCAACCTTCAAAGGTTCCCCGAACCTTTGAAGCTAGTAATAAAAGTAAACCAAAAGACTATATCAAAGTAAGTCTATTTTATCATAAAATGAAAGAGATTTCAGAAGTAAAGCGAAGAAAAAAAGTTGGTCTCCCAACTTCTTTCTATTTTTTCCAGGCAGATCGTTCTGCTACAACTGTAAACAAAACATCGGTTGATGAGTTGAGGGCTGTTTCACAAGAGTCCTGAATCACTCCGACCACAAATCCGACTCCAACTACTTGCATGGCTAACTCATTTGGAATACCAAAAAGACTACATGCTACTGGGATGAGGAGAAGCGAGCCACCTGCTACCCCAGATGCTCCTGCTGCTGACAGAGATGCAACAACGGATAAAAGAAGAGCTGAGCTGAAATCAACACTGATGCCAAGTGTATGAACAGCTGCCATTGTTAAAATATTAATCGTAATAGCCGCGCCAGCCATATTAATTGTGGCACCGAGCGGAATGGATACTGAGTATGAATCTGGATCCACTCCTAAACGTTTGCAGAGCTGCATGTTGACAGGGATATTAGCTGCTGAACTTCTTGTGAAAAATGCCGTAACCCCACTAACCCGAAGACATTCAAACACCAGCGGGTAAGGATTTTTCTTCATTACAAGAAAAGCAATCAAGGGATTGACAACAAGCGCGACAAAAACCATGCTTCCAACCAAGAGTAAGAGCAGTAAACCATAGTCTTTTAAAGCTGTCAGACCATTATTTGCAATGGTATAGAAAACCAAGCCCATGATACCAAATGGTGCCAGACCAATAATCCAGCCTACAACTTTAGAAGTCACTTCCGCAGCAGATTGTAATAAATCTTTTGTTGTCTTGCTTGCATGACGAAAGGCCAAGCCAAACACTGCCGCCCATGTCAAAACACCAATATAATTAGCCGTTGCAAGTGCATTGATTGGATTGTCAACGACCTTCAACAAGAGGTCTTGGAATACTTCAGCAATCCCTTGTGGAGGAGTAATGTCCGTAGTCGTTGTAGTAGAGAGAACCAGTTTAATAGGGAATAAATAGCTTGCTCCTACAGCAATGAAGGCCGCAGCAAAAGTGCCAAATAGATACAAGCAGATAACTGTCCTCATATTCGATTTTTGACCAGCAGGAGCTTGTGATAGAGCATGCGCAACTAGTGTCAGAACCAAAAGAGGAGCTATAGCTTTCAATGCTCCTACAAATAGACTACCAAAGAGAGCAATGACTGTTATTTTTGGAGCAATTAAGCCTAGTAACACTCCCAAAACAACACCAATTCCAATTTTTCGGATTAAATTCATTTTTTTCCATACAGATATTATTTTATTCACTCATTTACCTCCAAACAAACATTTTTCAATCATAGCAGAAAAATCCAGTCAGGTCAATAGCCTTCGCTTCTAAAACCTATTTTCTGCATGATGCAATCTATGTGTGGCGCCCATATTTTTACGAATAAATATACATCTGTAATCAAAACAAAATACTTTATAAGCTTTATCTACTTACTGCCCAGACCTCAACGATTTACGCAATCATTTTTTTACCTAAACAGATGACTCCACTACTTACTTTTATTTCAAATGACAGCTAGGTAACATTGACCTATCATTTTTTTATGTGCGAAAAATGTGTTAGGATTGCAATTAAAAGCCCTGCCTTATCAGTAAAGCAGGACTTTAATGGCTCAAGAATATCTCTAGTAAATATCAATATTTTTGATACCATTCTTATCAAATAATTGTGTTTTCATCTCCATAGTCAACGGAGTAATAACGATTTTTGAATTAGAATCAATATTGGATACGACACCGATAATGCGACCGTCTACAACAACAGGAGAGCCGGATTGCCCCTTAACACCTGTGATATTGGTTTGAAGCAAACCGTCATAACGGACTTCCGTAATGGTTCCATATTCGTATTCCCAACGTCCGTAGAGATTAATGCTGTTGCTGACCATTAGAAATTGGCGGCCAACTAGGTCATAGGTGTTACGGTAAATTCCTAGCCGAGCATTTGCCGTATTGGCTGTCTGTGTTTTTCTGCTAGGGGTGGTGATTTTCACAAGGGCTACGTCACGACTAGCATCCCATGTTCCACCATATCCTGGCATCGGAATGAAGGGATTGAAGGTATTGGTTCTCTTAATTTCTGACAGTTCATAGTATGGTGAAGCATCACTCCAAACAGCATTTCCAGACCACGTTTGGCTGGTCACACGTCCAGTCCCATCATCAGCCACTACGTGAGCTGCGGTTAATAAAGTATTCGGAGCTATCAGAATGGCTGAACCTTTTTTGGTTTGACCGGAACCAACATTTACTTCCAAATAATGTGATAAATTATATGGATAACTATTGCGTAGAGCTGGATCTGAAACGTGAGTCGTCTGTGCTTCAACCTCTACTATTGTAGGAGGAGCCACCGATAGACCGACACTAAGAAGGGCTACGCCAAGCAGTAATTTCGTTTTCATTTGAAAACCTCCTGTTTTTCTTTCATTATATCAATCCTAATTACAAAATGCAAACGTTTCCAAGTTTTTTGTTCAACGATTTGGCTCTTCTCATCCATTGACAATAGCCCCAAAATAGGACTAGTACTTATCCAACTAGCCCTGTTAAAATACTTTCTGTCAGAAGATTTGCCTACCACTTTATCGATAAATTCGCTATATAATCTGAGGCAAATTGAGTCAAGCGATTGCGACTGTCTTTGGATTCATAAAAATCAATCATGGCAAAACCAGCTCGTAATTGCCCTGCAATCTGTTCTTCTAAGGTGTGACTAAATTCATAGCCATATTCTGGGTCAATCGTGATTTGTCCTGCTTCTTCTAATTGTCGTGCGTTGAAAGGTAGGCTATACTTGGGCACCAAGGTCTTGTCTGGACTGTCCCAAACATCGTCCCCGTCAAAGATATAAATCCAAGGGTTCATGTAGCCAGCCATGAGCAGTCCGCCTTTTTTCAAAACCCGATAGGATTCCTGCCACATATTTTCCAGATCTTCGATATAGACATTTGAAACAGGGCAAAAAATGATGTCAAAACTCTCGTCTTCAAAAGGAAAAGGCTGTGTCATATCTGCCTGCACCGTCTGCAAGTTCAGATTTTCCCGCTCCGCAACCAAACGATCCTTGTCCAACTGTTCCTTGGAGAAGTCCATAATGGTCGTTTGGTAACCGTGAGCCGCAAACATCGGCCCCTGTTGACCGCCACCGCAGGCCAAACCCAACAATTGCTTGCCTTGGACCTTTTCAAACCAGTCAAGCGGTACCGTCTTTCCAACCGTCAGGGAAACTGTCAGGGGCTTTGCTTTTGACTTTTCAAATTCCTCATGACTGAGGGGAATTGTATAGCCATTTCCCTGTCTAGCTGAAACCCGATTCCAACGTTCTTGGTTGTAGTTTACATAATCTGTCATTCTTATTTCTCCTGGTAGAGGCCTAGCAAGTCTGATCTCTTTCTATTCTATCAATATTATAGCATAAAGAAAGAGAAAAAGCTACCTTTCGATAGCTTCTTTCCTTATGTCAAGTCGTTAAAGTCCCAGACATCATCCACCCAGCCTTCATAAAAATCAGGCTCGTGGCAGACCATGAGAATAGAGCCCTTGTAGGCTTGAAGGGCACGTTTGAGTTCATCCTTGGCATCCACATCCAAATGGTTAGTCGGCTCGTCGAGAACTAAGACATTGTTTTCACGGTTCATGAGTAGGCAGAAGCGAACTTTAGCCTGCTCACCACCTGAAAGAACTTGAATTTGGCTTTCGATATGCTTGGAAGTCAGACCACAACGAGCCAAGGCTGCTCGTACTTCTGCTTGGTTAAGGGCTGGAAAGGCATCCCAAACGGCTTCCAGCGGGGTCTGACGATTGCCACCAGCTACTTCTTGCTCGAAATAGCCTAGTTCCAGATACTCCCCGCGCTCCACAGAACCACCCAGCGGTGGAATAATCCCCAGCAAACTTTTAAGAAGGGTAGATTTACCGATACCATTGGCACCGACAATGGCAATCTTCTGGTTGCGTTCAAAGGTCAGATTGAGCGGTTTACGTGTCAATACACGGTCATAACCAATTTCCAAATCAGTCGTTTGGAAGATAAAGCGGCTTGGAGTTCGAGCCATTTTGAAATCAAATGATGGTTTTGGTTTCTCTGCTTGAAGCTCAATAATCTCCATTTTATCCAGCTTCTTCTGACGAGACATGGCCATGTTTCGAGTTGCAACACGGGCCTTGTTACGGTTAACGAAGTCCTGCAAGTCTGCGATTTCCTTCTGCTGGCGCTCATAGGCTGCCTCCAACTGAGCCCGCTTCATAGCATGGACTTCTTGGAATTGGTAGTAATCACCTGTGTAGCGAGTCAAAAGCTGATTTTCCACATGATAGACAATGTTAATCACATCGTTCAAGAATGGAATATCATGCGAAATCAAGACAAAGGCATTTTCATAGTTCTGCAAGTAACGTTTGAGCCAGTCAATATGCTCGGCATCTAGATAGTTGGTCGGCTCATCTAGAAGCAAGATGTCAGGTTTTTCCAAGAGCAATTTTGCCAAAAGAACCTTGGTCCGTTGACCTCCAGACAATTCCGTCACATCCTTGTCCATACCGTATTCCATGACACCAAGAGCACGCGCTACTTCGTCAATCTTGGCATCAAGCGTATAGAAATCACGGCTTTCCAGACGGTCTTGCAGCTCACCAACCTCTTCCATGAGGGCATCCATATCGGCTCCCTCTTCTGCCATAGACATGTAAATATCATTGATACGAGCTTCTGTCTTGAAGAGTTCATCGAATGCTGTCCGCAAGACATCACGGACTGATTGACCTTTTTCTAGTTTAGCATGCTGGTCTAAATAACCTGCTGTTACATAACGTGACCATTCAACCTTGCCCTCATCAGGCTGCAGCTGACCTGTCACGATGGACATGAAGGTCGATTTCCCTTCACCATTGGCACCGACAAGACCGATATGTTCCCCTTTCAAGAGACGGAAGGAGACATTCTCAAAAATCGCACGGTCACCAAAACCATGACTCAAATTCTTTACTTCTAAAATACTCATAATTTCCTCATAACATCAAAGAACTGGAGTAACAAACCCCAGTTTTTACTTTTATTTTCGCAGTAGTTGAGTGGAATTTCTTCGCCTATCAGCTGTGAAATTCCTACTCAACCTTGCGGGGGTTAGACAACGAAATCAAACTCTACGAGTTACTGATTTCTGTCTAACTCCCGATTTCCGCACGGACCACATCGGCAATGGTGTCCACGTAGTAATCGACTTCAGCATCCGTTGGCGCTTCTGCCATGACACGCAAGAGGGGCTCAGTACCACTTGGGCGAACCAAGATACGACCGTTGCCAGCCATTTCTGCTTCCATTTTTTCAATGATAGCTGCAATAGCAGGTACTTCCATAGCCTTGTCTTTCATGCTGTTTTCCACACGGATATTGACCAATTTTTGTGGGTAAATGGTCACTTCTGCTGCCAATTCTGACAACTTCTTACCAGTTTCTTTCATGATTTTGGTCAATTGCACAGCGGTCAACTGGCCGTCGCCTGTGGTGTTATAATCCATCAGAATCACATGTCCTGACTGCTCACCACCGACATTGTAGCCACCTTTACGCATTTCTTCTACCACATAACGATCACCAACTGCGGTCACAGCTTTTTCAATACCTTCACGGTCCAAAGCCTTATGGAAACCAAGGTTGGACATAACGGTTGTCACAATGGTATTTTTTGCTAAAAGACCTTTTTCAGATAGGTACTTACCAACGATGTACATGATACGATCGCCATCGACCAAGTCACCATTTTCATCGACAGCAATCAAGCGGTCACTATCACCATCAAAGGCAAGTCCAATTTGACTACCTGTTTCCTTGACCAGTTCTTGCAATTTTTCAGGATGAGTTGAACCAACGCCCTCATTGATGTTCAAACCATCTGGATTTTCAGCCATGACTGTCAATTCAGCTCCCAAATCCGCAAAAATCTGACGGGCAGAAGTTGATGCAGCGCCATTGGCAGTATCCAAGGCAACTTTCATGCCTTCCAAATCTGTACCAGTTGACACCAAGAATTGCTGGTACTTACGTAGACCTTCTGGATATTCTACCACATCTCCTAAACCTTGAGCAGATGGGCGTGGTAATGTGTCTTCCTCAGCGTCAAGAAGAGCCTCAATTTCCGCTTCCAATACATCATCCAATTTGAAACCATCACCAGCAAAGAATTTGATACCGTTATCTTGCGCTGGGTTATGACTTGCAGAAATCATGACACCTGCACTTGCTTTTTCAGTTTTGACTAGGTGAGCAACACCCGGTGTCGCCAAAACTCCCAATTTATACACATGAATCCCTACTGATAGAAGCCCTGCAATCAAGGCAGCCTCTAACATTTGACCTGAGATACGTGTGTCACGCGCCACAAAGACACGAGGAACATCCGTCTCATGCTGGCTAAGGACATAACCACCAAAACGACCCAATTTGAATGCTAATTCTGGCGTTAATTCTACGTTTGCTTCTCCACGGACACCATCTGTCCCAAAATATTTACCCATTTTCATAACCTCTTATTTTGTTTTTGTAAGTATAATTTGCATATTTGCTTCCGTCTGAGACAGTACAACTGGCAAGACATTGCCATCGCTGTCTACAGCCTGTAATTTAGCTGTGCCACTATAATTCTCAGACAGATTGCTCACATCCATCGCAACAGCTTCGACCCGATCAATCTTAGCCATTGTTTCTTCATCCGTTGTCACTTTAACGGTATCTACGTTGACTGAAACCTTAGACAGACTGTAACCTTCTGCCAATTGATTACTATAGACTCGACCTGCTACTGGGAATGCCTTGCTAACTTTTTTACCAATCTTGACGGTAATCGCATCAGGTGCCAGTGTCGCACTCACTCCTGCCGGCAAATTGGTCAATTGTAGCTTGACAGTTTGTGTCCCATCACTCAACTCTCTCAAATCCGCAGTCACTTGAAAAGTCCGAGTTGACTCATCGGATTCTCTCTGTAGGAGAACACGATTAGAGCCCCTTAATTCAACTGCCACCGTCGAAGAAAATCCGGAAATAAAATACTTGTTTGTATCATATTCAATCTCAATCGGTACATTGTTAAGTGTGTGAACATAGGTTTCTGACTCCGTGTTCTGTGCAGCTGATTCTGAATTTTTATAGTTGGTGGTTGTTGCATAGAAAAAGAGCAACAATGCTAGAAAAATAGATAGGGCTAAGTGACCTACAGCTTTAAACTTATCGTTCATGTTTGCCACCTCCTAATCGCTTCCAGATGGACTTTTTCTCTACATTTTCAGAAATAAAAGTCGCTCGCAACTCTGCTTCAAACTCATCCAAAGTCAAGTCATGTTTGAATATCCCGTTTCGTGCAACAGAGATACTGCCAGTTTCTTCAGAAACAATAAACACAAACGCATCAGATACCTCCGATAAGCCAATGGCTGCACGGTGTCGTGTTCCAAATTCCTTTGAAATTCCTGCGCTCTCTGACAGGGGCAAATAAGCACAAGCAACCGCTACTTTGTCTTCCTTGACAATTACGGCCCCATCGTGTAACGGTGTATTCGGGATGAAAATATTTATTAACAATTCCTGAGATATATCCGCATTGAGAGGAATCCCCGTTGCTCTATATTCCTGTAATGTTTGGGCTTGTTCTACTGCCACAAGTGCACCAATTTTACGCGGAGACATATAAGCAACAGATTTGAGAAAAGCAACAATTAACTTTTCTTCTGCACTCACAGTATTTGCCCCAAAAATCTGAGTTGTCCTGCCAAGTTTTTCAAGCATGGCACGCAACTCTGGTGCAAAAATAACTACTGCTGCAATAACTCCATACGTGATTACTTGATTAATCAGCCAAGCAATCGTCTGCAGACCGAATAAACTAGCTATAATCTGGACAATAATGAAGAGAAAAACCCCTCGAATCAATGTCATAATTTTAGTACCTGCAATAGCCTTACTAAAATTATAAATTAAATAAACAACGATACTGATGTCAATCAAGTGTAAAATTGCAGTCCATGGACTAGCAATCAGGCTTGACCAATAACCAGCATCTAATAACTGGTTTAAGTTTAGCATACATTTCTCATACTTTCTAACTCATACAGATAATAATAGTTTTATTATATCATATTTTCACACCAATTCTTTAGAAATCAATGAACATCTCATTAAAAATATTACAAATATACTTCAATCCTATAACTTGAAAGAAGGTACTCCATTCTAGAAAATCCCCAACCTTTGTGATAAAATAGTCCCATGAAATTAAATACATTATTAGGGATTGCCGCAGGGAAAGCCAGCCAGTTTGTCCTCAACAAACTAGGACGTGGTACTACCCTGCCTGGGAAAATTGCCCTCAAATTCGATAAACATATTTTAGATAGTTTGGCTAAGGATTATGAAGTCGTTGTTGTGACAGGTACTAACGGTAAGACTCTGACCACCGCCCTGACAGTTGGCATCCTCCAAGAAGCCTTTGGAGAAATTACGACCAATACCAGCGGCGCCAATATGATTACGGGGATTACAGCAACATTTTTATCCGCCAAGAAAAATAAAAATGGCAAGAAGATTGCCGTCTTGGAGATTGATGAAGCCAGCCTGGCCCGTGTGACCGACTTTATCAAGCCTAGTCTGATTGTCTTCACCAATATCTTCCGTGACCAAATGGACCGTTACGGCGAGATTTATACCACCTACCAGATGATTTTAGATGGGGCTGCCAAGGCACCTCAGGCGACCATTCTCGCCAACGGTGACAGCCCACTTTTCAACTCGACGAGGATTATCAATCCAGTTAAGTACTACGGTTTTGCGACGGAAGAGCATGAGCCACGTCTGGCCCATTACAATACCGAAGGCGTTCTCTGCCCGCATTGCCACCAGATTATCCAGTACAAGCTCAATACCTACGCTAACTTGGGCAGCTACATCTGTAACAACTGTGGCTTTAGCCGACCTGAGCTGGATTACAAGTTAACAGAGTTGAAGGAAATTACCAATACTTCTTCTACCTTTGCCATTGACGGTCAGGATTATAAAATCAACATCGGTGGGCTTTACAATATCTACAATGCCCTGGCAGCTGTCAGCGTGGCAGAATTTTTCGGCGTTTCTCCTGAGAAAATCAAGGCAGGATTTGACAAGTCTAAGGCAGTCTTTGGTCGCCAAGAAACCTTTAAATTGGGCGATAAAGATTGTACTCTGGTCTTGATTAAAAACCCTATCGGTGCAACCCAGGCCATTGAAATGATGAAACTGGCTCCTTACGATTTTAGCCTGTCCGTCCTTCTCAATGCCAACTACGCTGATGGAATTGATACCAGCTGGATTTGGGACGCCGACTTTGAACAAATCACTCAAATGGACATTCCTCAAGTCTTTGCAGGTGGTGTTCGCTCGTCTGAAATTGCCCGTCGCCTCCGTGTGACTGGCTATCCAGAGGACCAGATTACTGAAACGCCAAAACTGGAAGACATCATGACCTTGATTGAGCAGTCTAGCAGTCAGCATGCCTATATCCTCGCAACCTATACGGCGATGCTGGAATTCCGTGACTTGCTGGCTCAACGCCAAGCCGTTGGAAAGGAGATGAAATAATGGTCTATACATCATTAAAAAGTCCTGAAAAAGACTACACTTATGATCTCCACATCGCTCACCTCTACGGCGATTTGATGAATACCTATGGTGACAATGGCAATATCCTCATGCTCAAGTATGTAGCTGAAAAACTGGGTGCTCGCGTCCAGGTGGACATCGTTTCCCTAACAGATGAATTTGACAAGGATTTCTACGACATCGCCTTTTTCGGCGGTGGTCAGGACTATGAACAATCTATTCTTGCAAAAGATTTACCAACTAAAAAAGACAGCCTAGCAGACTTTATCGAAAACGACGGTGTCATGCTGGCTATCTGTGGTGGCTTCCAATTGCTTGGTCAATACTACATCGAAGCTGGCGGCCGCAAGATTGACGGACTGGGTATCATGGGCCACTACACCCTCAACCAGACCAACAACCGTTACATCGGTGACATCAAGATTCACAATGATGAATTCAATGAAACCTACTACGGTTTTGAAAACCACCAAGGCCGTACCTTCCTAGCTGACAACCAAAAACCGCTGGGCAAGGTTGTCTATGGCAATGGCAACAACAAGGAAGACGGCGGCGAAGGCCTACACTATAAAAACACCTTCGGCAGCTACTTCCACGGACCAATCCTGTCCCGCAATGCCAACCTAGCCTACCGCCTAGTCACAACTGCCCTCCGTAAAAAATACGGACAAGACATCCAACTTGCCAGCTACGCTGACATCCTCAGCAAAGAAGTCGCTGAAGAATACGGCGATGTAAAAAGCAAGGCAGAATTTGAGAAATAAAGCAAAACCGCTTCTGAATCCAGAGGCGGTTTCATTTTTTATTCAGTTCCTACTAAAAGCACTCCCTCAACCGTAATCTCGGTCAACTGGCTCAAATCCAACTTGGACTGGTCCACTTGGAAAAAGAGGGGCGTCATGTCTGCCAAGACTTGGGCATGGGCGACTGTAATCGGCATGGTCCGGCTGACCAGCACTTGCTCCACCTGCCCCACGTAAGACTTGAAATGGTCCACAATATCCTGGTTATCATAGGACTCCTTGCGGAGTTGGTCTTTGGCTAAATGGCGGAGCTCCTTGAGGTGATTGGGGCCTGGGACCAGCTTGAGAATAGCCCCACCAGCTTTCAGTACTCTGGCAAACTCATGATAATTGGCTGGGGAAAAGATGTCCAAGATGCCGTCAATGGTCTTGTCTTGAATAGGCAACTTGGTTAAGTCACCGACAAACCATTTGACCGACTTGGTACTGTCTGTTTTCGCTGCTAGGAGTATAGAATCCTTGGAAATATCAAAAGCAAGAATGTCCAAGTCCATTTTCTCGGCTAACTTACGAGAATAAAAGCCCTCTCCACAGCCGATGTCCAAGACAGACCGCAAGCCCAGCTCTGCTATTTTTCCCTCCAAAGCCTCATAAAGATGATCGTAATAGCCCGCCTCTAAAAAGGCCTGGCGGTTCTCAAAGCTAGACTTGTGGTAGTTGGCGGACTGCTTGACCTGAGGTGCCAGATTGACGTAGCCCTGCTTGGCGATGTCGAAGGTGTGGCGGTTGGGACAGCGGAGGCTGTTGAGGTCAAGACCAAGAGCCTGCCTACAATGTGGACAGGCGAAAAATTGGTCGCTATTAATGAAACGTGGGTGTTTGGTCATGTTAGGTATTTTCTTTTCTAAAGCGGTGAAGGGCTAGTCCTGATAGGAGCGTTGCAATGGCTCCTGTAAAAACTAGCAAGTAGCCGACTGGGAGCAGGTAGAAGTTTTCGTGTAGAATGCCATTGGAATCGACATATTCGACGGAATTGGCCTTGATGAGAAAGCAAACAAAACCTAAGACCATGAGAAAGCTTCCGATAATGGTAATGGTCAGGTGCATCTGGGTACGGCGGCCTTCACGACCGTCCTTGACTAGTTTTTCTGTCATGTTGTTCATGTCAGTTCCTCCTAAGATAAGTTGATCTAGGGAGATTGAAAAGACAGAGGACATGAGAATCAAGAGTTCCAAGTCGGGTAGGTTTTTGTCATTTTCCCAGTTGGAAACAGCCTGCCGTGTCACATTAAGTTTGAGGGCAAACTGTTCCTAGGTCAAGCCTTCCTTCTTCCGTAAGTCCTTGATTTGTTGTCCAAAGTTCATTTCGTTCTCCTTTCTAGGCCCTGTCTGGCAGGTCCTGACTTTATCTTAGCTCGTCGGTTGATGTTTGCCAAGAAAGGCTGGCTTGCAATAGAACTTTTGACCGCAAGAGAACTTTGCGGCAGACTTTTTCCAGCGCAAGTGCTACTTGCAGGCTTGATATGATAGCGTTTCTGACAGACTGTCAACTTCCTGTCAACCTAGCCCATCTGCTCAGATAATGCTTCCCATTCTTCCATGAGGCTTTCTTGTTGGGCTGTCAGTTGGTCGATTTCTTTCTGGTAATCGGTCAGCTGGGCGATATCGTTTGTTTCTAGCATGGCTTGGTTGAGCTCGCTTAGGCGGTTTTCGATGTTGTCAATTTCTGCCTCGATTTGCTCGATGCGGCGGGCCAGTTTGCGTTGCTCTTTTTGGTTTTCCTTTTGGGCTTGGTAGTCCATGGCTCCGGCTGATTGGCTGGTGCTTTCTAGCTGGTCAGGCTGGGCTTCTACTTCCAGCTCTGCCTTTTTCTCTAAATAATAATCATAGTCGCCCAAGTAGAGTCTGGAGCCCGTTTCCGAGATTTCTAGCACCTTGGTGGCGACGCGGTTGATGAAATAGCGGTCGTGGCTGACAAAGAGCAGGGTGCCGTCAAAGTCGATGAGGGCATTTTCCAGGACCTCCTTGCTGTCGATGTCCAGATGGTTGGTCGGCTCGTCGAGGATGAGGAAGTTGTTGTTTTCCATGGACAGCTTGGCGAGGAGCAGGCGGGCTTTTTCCCCACCAGATAGCATGGACACGGACTTTTTGACATCATCGCCTGAGAAGAGGAAGGCTCCAAGGCGGTTGCGGATTTCCACTTCAGGTGTGGTCGGAAAGGCTGACCAGAGTTCTTCCAAAACGGTGTTGGAAGGCGTCAGGGCCGACTGGGTCTGATCGTAGTAGCCCACTTCCACATTGGCACCGAGCTTGGCTTGACCTTTGATAAATGGCAGAGCTCCGATGATAGACTTGAGCAGGGTTGTTTTTCCGATACCATTGGGACCGACAATGGCAATGGCATCCAGCTTTCGTTGGTCAATGGAAATAGGCTGAGAAAGTATTTCTCCATCGTAGCCCACCGCAGCATTTTCCACTGTCAAGACGATATTTCCTGAAGTCTTGTCCGACTGGAAAGTCATGTTGGCTGACTTCTGACCAGTTGTTGGCTTGTCCAGTCGCTCCATCTTTTCCAACTGCTTGCGTCTAGCCTGAGCACGCTTGGTGGTCGAAGCACGGACAATATTTTTCTGGACAAAGTCTTCTAACTTGGCAATTTCCTTCTGCTGCTTTTCATAGTTTTGCAATTCCGTTTGCAACTTCTGCTCTTTGAGCTCGACAAACTGAGAGTAATTGCCCACATAGCGGTCCAAGGAATGCTTGGTCAAATCCAGTGTCAGTGTCGCCACCTTGTCCAAGAAATAGCGGTCATGGCTGACGATAATCAAGGCTCCCTTGTAATGCACTAGGTAGTTTTCCAGCCAGGCAATCGTGTCAATATCCAGATGATTGGTCGGCTCGTCGAGGACCAAGAGTTCTGGGCTTTCTAGAAGCATTTTTGCCAGAGCAAGTCGAGTGTTTTGACCGCCAGAAAGTTCGGAGATTTTCATGTCCCACATGGTCTGGTCAAACTTAAAACCGTTCAAAATAGCACGAATATCTGCTTCATAGTTAAAACCACCTGCCAGACGAAATTCTTCTGACAAACTATCGTAGGTCTTCATGAGCTGGTCGAGTTCATTACCAGACAAACTGCCCATTTGCTCTTCCATAGACCGCAGGCGTTTCTCCGTCATCCGCAGGTCGTCAAAGACATGGAGCATTTCATCATAAATGGTATTTTCAGACTCAAAACGGCTATCCTGTGCCAGATAAGAAAGGGACAAATCTCGCTTGGTGGAAATCTCACCGCTGGTCGCTGCTTCTTCTCCGACAAGGATTTTGAGCAGGGTAGACTTGCCTGCCCCATTTTTTCCAACAAGGGCAATCCGATCCCGCTCGTCCACTTGAATGTTGATATTGTCAAATAAAACTTCGCCCGCAAATGAGCGTTCAATCTTGTTTCCACTTAGAATAATCATAAAAATATTGTACCATAATTTAGGGTAACAGTGCGGAATCCTTTTTCTGATTTCAACAAAAAAACAGCGACTTTACCGTCACTGTCCTTCTCAAAAAATATTTAGACCAAACCGCTAAGCAATTCCTTATTCTGCCAGAGCAGGTAAAGACCACCGCCGATAATAATCAGCATAATGACAAACTTAATCAAGCCCTTGACAAAGCGGATGACCAACATCAATATCATAGATACAATCAGCCATCCCCAAGCGGAAGAATTGAGTAAGGTTTGCATACTCTCTAGACTTGCACCTGTCCAGGCCTTAATTGGTTCGGGGATTTTATCAAACCAAGTACTATCTATACCGATTTGTTCCATAATCGAATGGCTAGTAGATTGTAACCAAGCAAAAATACCTGCATTGTAAATGAAAAGCAAGGCTTGCTCTGGGTAACGTTTTATAGTATTCGTAATTGTTCGTAACATATTTCTCCTCTATTCTGAATACAAGGCCACTACAGCATCAATATCTGCTTGCTGGATACCATGATTGGAGCCAGCTGATTCCATGACGGATGTTTGACTATCGTCATGATCTAAACCAATGGCATGGCCCAATTCATGCTCAGCCGTATGGATGATTCGATCCATATCATAACCATATTGATCATTCAATAAATAATAACTATTCAATCGTACCGTCACAGAACTATAATAATTGGTCAATAAATTTGTCGTTGAATTTGCCTCACCTGCTGCCTGGGTATTCCCATCATTCATCTCTGTTGCAATAATATCGGCCTGACTTGGGTCACTTGTCATCACAAAAGTGAAGGCCCCTGTCGCATTCCAATTGGCAATAGCTGTTTCATAGGCAGCTACAAATGTTGGATTCTGGGTTTCAAGGTAAACAGTCGCAGTATTGCTTTCCCATCGACCATGATCGGCTGTATTGACCGTATCCGTCGTCAGGTGTTTAATGGTATTAACACCTTCTTCAATCGTCACTTCTGACTGCCCTTTGACCATCAATTGCACTTCTTGAGCTAGAGTTTGTAACATCTGAGGCGCTGCTTCTTGCTGGAAATAAAACAATAGCCCCAAGCCACAAGCAATGATGACCATGGAAAGCCATACCAGACTCCAAAATATCCGCCAAATAAACTTAAAGAAATTAGTAATAAAAGACATACACTATACCTCTCTCTCGAAATAGATTTCAGTATAGTGTTTTTTTCTGAAACTTTTCTTAAATTCTAGGACAATCTTTCTTCCAATTTGAAATCAATGGGCAGCCAAGCCAATACTTTTTCAATCTGTTGGTTCCAGTAATACCACTCATGTTTGCCAGGTCCGAAACTCGCTTCGATATCAAAGCCTAGCTCTTTCAGCTCTCCAACTGCCTTTTGATGACCTTCAAAGAGAAAATCTTCCTCACCACACCAGGCATAGAACTTGGTCTTCTTGTCCGATAATCGACAAATATTGGTCAGAAGATTTGGATTTTCTGGGTCATCAACATCTCCAAACACACCTTTCCAATAGGCAGAACTACCTAATTCAAAGGCAGATGGACTGGAGAAATCAACTAGCAAGGCTCCTGAAAGTGAAGCTGCGTATGAAAAACGATTGGTCATCATGGCAATCTTAAAGGTTCCATAGCCCCCCATGGATAATCCAGCGATAAAATTCTTCTCACGTTTGTCTGACATATTGGGGAAAAATCGTTTGAGGACTTGAGGAAGCTCAATCGCAATAGCATCATAATAATTCATGCCATAGGTGGTATTGGTGTACCAACCCTTGTCTGTATTGACCATGACAACGATTAGATTGGTATAACGTACTAGTCGTTCAATAGTTGATCGATTGAGCCAGGAATCTTGATTTCCTCCCATTCCATGCAACAAATACAAAACAGGAATGTCTTTATCATCAGGATTGTCCACACGATTGCGATCTGGATACAAGACCGTAACCTGTCTAGACATATCCAATACTTCTGAATGGTATTCAATTTTCATTATTGCCATAAATGTTCTCCTTATGGTAAAGAGCCTGAGTTCCCCTCGGCTCTTCACAAACTATTCACTTATTTTACTTCCATAATCACCGGCAAAATAGCTGGGCGACGTTTGGTCTGGTCGAATAGGAATTTCGCTAGATCATCGCGAACAGCACTCTTGAGTTCTGTCCAATCAAAGCTATCCTTTGTAAAGTAGTTTTCTACCGTTGTATTCACTAATTCAGAAGCCTCACGCAAGATATCCTTGCTCTTCTTAACATAGACAAACCCACGCGTATTGACCTTGGCCTTGGAAATAATTTTCTTCTCACGGCGGTTGACAGTGATAGCAACGATAAAGATACCATCTTCTGAGAGGATTTTTCGGTCACGAAGGACAATATTTCCAACATCTCCCATGGCATTTCCGTCAATCATGACATCACCAGCAGGAACCGCTCCGCTATGGACAAAATCACCATCTTCAAAAGCCATGACATCCCCACGCTTGACGATGATAATATTTTCTGGGAACATGCCGATTTCAAGCGCAGCCTTGGCATGAGCATCTAGCTGACGGTACTCCCCTTGAACTGGGAAGAGGTACTTAGGACGGAGGATATTGAGCATGAGCTGCAAATCGCGCGCATTACCATGACCAGACACACGCAGGTTTTTGGTAATAGATTTGACCGTTCCACCAGCCTTGTAAATCAAGTTTTCGACACGAGCCACCACTGCTTCTTTAGAAACGCTTGGTGTGGTAACAATGTAAACCAAATCTCCGTCCTTGATTTCAACATAACGGTGGCGACCAATAGCCATCTTGCGAAGACCATTCAAGGGTTCACCCATACGACCGGTTTCCAAGATAATCAATTCATGGTCTTCATACTTGCCCATATCCTTTGGTTTAACCAATAGGCGTTCGCTAACCAAACGCAGTTTTTTCAATTGGATAGCGGTACGGACAATATTTTCTACATCATGTCCTGTCAATACGACACGACGACCAGTTGCTTCTGCCGCATCAAAAATCTGTTGAATACGTACAATATTGCTGGCAACTGCAGCCACGATGACACGCCCCTCACAGTCTGCAATGGTGTTGAAAATTTCTTCACCCGCTTCATGCATACTAGCTGACTGCACATTGCTATCGGCATTAGCCGAGTCGGATAAGAGGGCCAAAACTCCTTCAGAGCCAATTTCTGCCAAACGACCAAAGTCCGTACGATAGAATTTATCTGCAGCCTGGTCAAATTTGAAATCACCTGTGTAGACGATATTTCCTTGGTCCGTCTTGACAACAATCCCCAAACTTTCTGGAATAGAGTGAGTTGTTTTAAAGAAGGAAACTACTGAATCCCCGAAGTCAATCTCCGTTTCCGCATTGATAATATGGAAATCATTAAATTTCTTGGTTGCATTATTCCCTTTGACAATTAATTTTGCCAATTCAATGGTCAAATGTGACCCAAAAACAGGTACTTTTACTTTCTCTAAAAGATAGGGTAAAGCACCAATCGAATCTGCATGTCCATGTGTCAAAAAGACCCCAGCCACACGGTGCTTGTTTTCTTCCAAATAATCAAAGTTGGGAACAACCACATCGACACCAAGTTGCTCATTTTCTGGATACTTAGCTCCCGCATCCAAGACAAAAATATGCTCATTTACTTCGGCAATATAGAGGTTTTTTCCGTTTTCACGTACCCCACCGAGAGCCATGATTTTTATGCTACTCATTATTTCTCCTTTTTGGGACATCCCACAGGTGTCCTCTAGTTTTTTCTTACCAACGGTCCTTGGGAGTTCCAAGTCGAATTACAGTCTGCTATGTCGGAGCTCTATTTGCAAAAGACACACTTTGGTTCAAAATTTATTCAACCATCAAAGCAACTTTTAATAGAATTTCCTAAATAGCTATCGCTTCTATTATACATTTTTTCAAGAAAATTTACAAAAACTCTGCTAAAATTCAACAGAGCTCACATCATATTAAATTCTAGTTACAGTTTGGTATTAAGATATCGATTCTTATTAAAATTTAAGACATATTAAAAGTCTGGATTGCTCCAGACTTTAGTCAAACAGATTGCCGTATGTCGATAATCAATCTTCCCAATACTCTTCAACATTTGTCACACTCTGAGGGATACCAATTAACTGAATATCAAATTTTAAGGAAGGTTCCACTCTCGAAGAGGCATTATGAATACGGAAACTGATGGACCAACCATTATCCATAATCAACTCCAGAGTATTTTTAGAACCTCTCTTGTAGTCTAAAGAGAAAATTCTTGTTGGTAAAACAGTTGACAAGCCCTTAACCCTTGTCTTTGGACGAATGGTTTGATAATTGATAGATAAGGTATCATTTAAGTTGAATGCTTGAACAATCGTTTTCCGTTCCTTATCCTTTGCGATGACTTTATAAAAATCTTTTCGTCCTAGTAGATACTCAATTAGAAGTTTGGGGACATCCTGATCTTGCTCGTATAGACGAAGCAACTCAAATTTAAAAGCTTCAAGAACAGGTAAATAAATTTCCACTTCTTTATTTTCAAACATGGTCCACTTATGCTGCTCAGCTTTATCCAGGTGCTTGGTTTCATCCCTCAAAATTGCTAACCTAGTGAATACAGGCTTGATGGCTTCAAAGTAATCTCTAGAAACTGGAAGTCCCAACCATTTCATACCAAAATCTATATCATTGGATAGCCTAGAATGTTTTAGGGCGTGATGATTATGTTTACAAGAAATCCCAATCTCCCAATCAGTTTCACCTTTGATAAATACAATATCCCTAACATCACCATCTCCACCACTTTTATCAACTAAAATGGATAAGGTTACTAATTCCTGACCATTAGACAGATTGGGTTCTGCCTTTAAAATAGTAGTTAGACTTGCCTTAGCAGCTTGGAACATATCTTCTTGTAAAACGCTATCTAATTTTTGGAAATTATCCCGTGCAGTTAGATAGGCCTTGCTCTCTTCAATTTCACATCTCATACCCAATTCTGTCAAAGCCTTGTAAAAAGTTGTAATACAAGCATATTCAAATCCTTTTCCTTGTACTGTCTGCTTAGCCATTCTACTACTCCTATATATTTTTACTACCTTTATTATCCCACAATAGTTTCTACTGGCCAAGTTTATTTTTTTTTGTTATACTTGTAAAGTATATATTCAGTTGGGAGTTCTTATGAAAAAAACAAACAAGCAATTTATATCTTCATCCACCTTCACTGTAGAAGAGATTGAAGAAATATTACAAGCTAAAATCAAAGAAGAAACTCAAAAAGTCGAAGATGCCATTACTCAAGAGGAAAAAGATAAGGAACAAGCTGTTATTGATACTATTCAATACGATGAAAGCAAAATCAATATTGTTTCCCTCTTTAGTGGCTGTGGTGGACTTGATTTAGGTGTCGAATTAGCTGGTCTTGTTGCTCAGTACGGTCAAGAAAAAGCTTATCAACTGTTCCAATCAAAGTTGTCCTATGATAGTCACAGAAACAAGCTTATCAATTTCATTTTTTCAAATGATTTATTTGAATCAGCAAATCAGTCTTACCTAAAAAACTTCCCTGATACGACTTACAAAAGTTCTAAAAATATCCAAAAAGTTTCCCTTTTTCCAAAATCCAATATCATTCTTGGAGGATTTCCTTGTCCAGGCTTTAGTGTTGCAGGTCCACGCTTGCTTGATGATGAGCGTAACTTCTTATACATTCATTACATCCGTGCACTCATGCAGTCAAAACCTGAGTTCTTTATTGCAGAAAATGTTAAAGGTCTAATGACACTCGGAAAAGGAAAAGTGCTAGAACAAATTACAGAAGACTTTGCAGCCGCTGGCTATGTCGTTACTGCTCACCTTGTAAACGCACGAGATTATGGAGTTCCACAATTAAGAGAACGTGTTTTCATTATTGGTGTAAGAAAAGATATTCAGAAAAAATTCAACTATGTCTATCAACTGCCACCAGCAACACACGGTCCAGATAAAGAAGCATATGTCACACTCAAAGATGCCATCGGAGATTTACCTCTTGAGCCGAGCGATGTCTTCGATTCAACATATTCTTCTATGTACATGAGCCGAAACCGTAAGAAAACATGGGAAGAGCAAAGCTTTACAATCCAAGCCAGCGCTAGACAGGCACCCCAGCATCCCCACGGATTACCTATGAAAAAAATAGACAAGGAAACATGGGTATTTCAAGGAAACCATAATCGTAGACTATCTGTCAGAGAATGTGCTCGCATTCAAACCTTTCCGGATTGGTTTGAATTTTCTAACGGAAATAAAGGAAATGTGACAGAGAACCATCGATTAAATGAACAATATAAGCAAATAGGAAATGCTGTACCTGTTATGCTGGCTGAAAAAATTGCCAGACCTATTGTCGAATTTTACTACAAAAATCTACTATAAAAAACAAGAATCCTGACCAAACACAGGATTCTTTCTTTATCTTTATTGACACATAAACCTCAAACTAATCAAACAACTTGTAATAATCTTCCAGTTTCATCTTGGATTTTTCCTCTGCTGTTTGGTCCTGAATAATCTGACCATTTTTCATGACAATCAAGCGATTGCCGTGACGGAGAGCATCTTCCATTTGATGAGTGACCATGAGAGCCGTCATTCCCTTGGTCGCAATCAATTCATCCGTTAACTGCATCAAGGATTGACTGGTTTTGGGGTCAAGGGCTGCGGTATGCTCATCCAAGAGTAAAAGTTCAGGCTGTTTCAAACTCGCCATCAACAAACTCAATGCCTGGCGTTGACCACCTGATAAGAGACCTGCTGGCGTATCCAGATGTTTTTCCAGACCATTTCCCACTCTCGGCAGAAGCTGGGTAAATTCTTCGGTCTGTTGGGCCAATCTGCGTGGCACCAAGCCCCGTCCCTCGCCACGATACTTAGCGATAAGCAGGTTTTCTGCTACCGTCATCCGCGGAGCTGTTCCCATTTTAGGGTCTTGGAAAACACGGGCCAGATACTTGGCACGCTTTTCTGCAGGCCAATTGGTCACGTCCTCACCAAGAATATGGACCGAACCACTAGTCAAGGGTAGGGTTCCAGCAATGACATTAAAGAGGGTTGACTTCCCAGCACCATTTCCACCCAAAATGGTAATAAAATCACCTTGGTAGATGGTCAAATTGACATTGTCCAAAATCACACGTTCTTCATCAAAACCGTTTGTCACCACCTTGGTGGCATTTTTTAATTCAACAATTGCATTCATCGTGACAGGCTGGCTCCTTTCAGAAGTTTATTTTTCAGCTCAGGAACCATGAGGCAGACCGCCAAAATCATGGCCGAGAAGATACGGAGGTAGCTGGTATTGATACCGAGGGAAATGACCACCAAAATTAAAAACTGATAGAAAATCGCTCCGACAACAATGGCCAAGAATCGTTCTAACATAGTCAGGTTTCCATACAAGACCTCACCGATTATCAGACTAGCCATACCGACCACGATGACCCCAATACCACGCGACACATCCGCATAGCCTTCTTGTTGGGCAATCAAGGCACCCGCAAGAGCGATGATGCCATTGGAGAGGACTAAGCCTAGCAATTCCATTCGACTAGTATTGATACCAAAACTGCGAGCCATATCTGGATTATCACCCGTTGCAATAAAGGCCTGCCCAAGTCGGGTATAAAGGAAGAATATCAAACAAGCAATGACTAGAGCAATACTGCCCAGACCAAGCAAGAGACCATTCACCTGCTCTGAAAATGGAAGCAAGTCCTGTAAACGACTAGTATTTAACAAGCCTAAATTTGCCCGGCCCATGATAAAGAGAATGATGGAGTGGCAGGAAGACATCACTAAAATACCAGCCAAAAGTGTAGGGATTTTCCCCTTGGTATATAACAAGCCTGTAACCAAGCCTGCCATGCACCCTGCCAATACAGCTGCCAAAGTTGCCAAAACAGGATGAACTCCCTGAGTGAGCAAGGTAACAGCAACTGCACCACCTAGAGGGAAAGAGCCTTCGGTCGTCATATCAGGAAAATTCAGAATCCGAAAGGTAACGAATATTCCCAAACCTAGTACAGCCCATAAAAGAGCCTGTGAAACTGTTGATACAATCATATTTTTCCTTTTCTCTTATCTCTTATTCGATAACCTTGCTTGCTTTACTAATCACGTCATCTGACAAGGTAATTCCTAATTCTTTAGCAACTTTTTGGTTAACGACAACGGTTCCTTCGTTAAAGATTTGTACAGGTGTATCCGCTGGATTGACACCATCAAGAATTTTCGCAGCCATCTTACCAGTTGCCACACCCAAGTCATATTGGCTAAGGGTAACAGATGCGATACCTCCACCTTCTACCATATCTTCTACGCTGGTGAAAATCGGAGTTTTGGTTTTATTTGCCACAGATACGACAGTTGAAAATGCTGAGGCAACTGTGTTATCTACTGGTGTAAAGAGAACATCTGCTTTACTACTTGCGACCTCTACTGTCGCTGCAATTTCATTACTAGAAGCAACTGCATATTCAAGAACAGTATAGCCAGCCTCTTCTGCTGCTGTCTTAAATTCCGCTACTTGAATTTTTGAATTGTCCTCGTTTGAAGAGTAGAGGACACCGATTGTTTTTACATCTGGTGTGATTTCTTTGATGAGTGAAACAGCGTCCGCAACTGGTGTTTGGTCAGATACCCCTGTGATGTTGCCACCAGGATTTTTCAAGTCTGTCACCAAGTTTGCACCAACTGGGTCCGTTACAGCCCCCATGATAATGGGTAATTCTGTGGTTGCATTGGCAAGACCTTGTGCAGCAGGTGTTGCGATACCAATCAATAATTCATTGCCATTGTCCACCAGTTTTTTACTCATGGTTTGAACTTGGGACTGGTCAGCCTCAGCATTCATAAAATCAATCTCCAGATTATCCGTCGTTGAATAGCCCCCTTCTTCTAGTCCAGCCTTAATTCCCTTGTAAATCTCATCTAGTGAATCATGCGTCACAAACTGCAGAACCCCAATTTTAACTTTTTCAGAGCTAGCAGACTGACTACTCTGCTCTTTTTGCGTCAAAAACAGGGCAGCAACTACCATCACAGTAAGGGCAACAATTGTAGCAAGTAAGTTTTTGTTTTTCAACATATTCATTCTCCTTTAAAAATACACACTATCCAATCTCTACGTCATCACTATTTTATTCCACCATCGCCATCGTTTCATCTTGATTACCTCATATTATCTACCATAGTCAAAGTAGAATGTCATTATCTGTATACCGTTTTTTTCAATTGAACAACAGTCTACAAAGACAAGGAAAAAGCCCCCACATACTGAAAAACAGTACGCGAGGGCGTCAATGACACGGTGCCACCTCACTTATGGGAATTGTCTAGAATCCTCCCATATCTCATCTCCTCTAACAAGGAGTTGCACTGTAAGGTGTGCGGACCGAACTATCATTGTTTTAAGTTCATTTGCGTGATTGATTTGGCTGATTACTTCGTTAGCTCTCCTTGCTATACCGCCAGTATAAGCTGCGTTGAACTACCTCGTACTCAGCCAAAACAGTCTACGCAAAGTATATTACACCAAACAATCGTTGTGCATCTAAGTCTGGAAACAGACAATTCTGCACATCAGCCCATTTCATAAAACTCCGCCACCCATTCTCAGCACCATGGGCTCCCTGAAGACTTCTGCTTTACTACTTCTTCTGATTACAGACGATTATACGGCATCCATCAGTCTTTGTCAATACTTTTGATTAAATTTTTACCAATTGACAAGAGAAATGATACACCCAATTTAGCTTGATATGTTGCAAATCTTACTAAATTACTACTATTTTTCTTTGCGACGACGTGACGCCACTGCAACTGTACACAACAAAGCTAAACCTACCAATGCAAGTGCAGATGTGCTTTCACCTGTTTCTGGCAAGATTGCGCTTGTCTTAGGTGTTACTTTTGTTGTCTCAGTCACCGGTGTTGTTGGCTCCTCATTTTCTTGCTTATAAACGTAAGTTACATGAGTTTCACCTTCAACTACTTTACCTTTTGCATTATTTGGAATACGAGATTCTACAAGAATGTAACGTTTTCCATTGAATACAATCACTTTTGGACGATTGTCTGAAGTTTCGTAGTCTCCGCCCACTGTACCGTTCTCAGTATCAACTACTGGTGTCTTGATAACATTACCATTTTCATCAACATAATGAACAATTACTTTACCTTGTTTTTCAACAACTGGTGGAACAACTGGTGTATCAACAACTTCTTTATACTCATAAGTGATAGTTTGCTCGCCTTCTTTTACAACGCCGTTTTCTGGGACATCACCTTCGTTAGTACGTGTACGAACAAGCTCGTAAGTCTTACCATCTTTTGTGATAGTAGCTGGTGGAGTGTCACCATATGGCTCATCTACTGGTGTATCAGTTGGTTTGACTGTCTTATCGTCTGCGATTTCAGTCTCTGTACCTTCGAT
>NZ_ALMY01000058.1 GCF_000440115.1 Streptococcus suis YS56
ATCAAGCATAGGAATCACCTCGACTCTAGTATAGCAAAAAAAGACATCAAGTTGATGACTTTTTCAGTGGGTTCCTCCTTGCCATCCTCCTCTTTCTAGTCCTTTCAACAAAAATAAAGTCTAAAAAGCCGGATGGACAAGTCACTATCACAGACCTGTCTGAAAAGCTATTGGAACAACAGGAACAGTTTGAAAAGGAACTATTGGACAAAAAGGCTTATAAAAAGCTACAAGAAGAGCGAGATCAAGAAAGCTCAGAACAAGAAACGGAGGACCCTGTCAAACGCTTGTTTGTCTTGGACTTTGAAGGAGATATCCAAGCCAAGCAAGTCGATAACCTCCGCGAAGAAATCACTGCCATCCTGACCTTGGCTAGTCAAGGAGATGAGGTCTTGCTCCGCTTAGAGAGTCCAGGTGGCTCCGTCTACGGTTACGGCCTTGGTGCCTCTCAACTCCTCCGACTAAAAGATAAGCAAATTCCTCTGACCATCGCAGTCGATAAGGTTGCGGCTAGTGGAGGCTATCTCATGGCTTCTGTCGCTGACACAATCGTTGCCGCTCCCTTTGCCCTCGTCGGCTCTATCGGTGTCGTCGCAGAAATCCCTAATATCCATCGCCTACTGAAAAAACATGAGATTGATGTAGATGTCATGACTGCTGGTAAGTACAAACGAACCCTTACCGTTATAGGAGAGAATACACCAGAAGGCAAAGAAAAATTCCAAGAAGAACTAAACGATGTTCACGCTCTATTCAAAGAATTTGTCTCAGAAAATCGTCCTATCCTAGATATCGAACAGGTTAGCACTGGCGAAACTTGGTACGGCACAAGTGCCAAAAAAGTCCACCTAGTTGATGAAATCACTACTAGTGATGATTTGATTTTAGGTCAGATTCACGAAAAACAGGTCCTCTTGGTCAAATACGAAGAAAAGAAATCACTGATCAACCAAATCGGTGTCCAAGTCGAAACCAGCCTGTCTAACCTCCTCCTAAAACTAGTCAACAAATCTAGTGCCATCCGGTAATACTCTTAGAAAACTCAACTTTCTTTTGATATTAATTGAGTGTAGGGACTAGTCATCTCAATGTAGTTTTTCCTGAACCAGAAATTCGGACTAGTCAACGTCAACCCCAAAAAATACATAGAAAAAGAGTCTGCAGGAACTGTACTCTTCGTCCTGGGTATCACATCTAAGACGAAATAATTCACATTGCAAACTCTTTTTTTTATTTTCTAATTTTCTTTTGTAAGGATTTGAAGGGTTTCAAGGAGTTGGTCCACATGGACTTCTACCGTATCACCTGTGCCTTTGATTTTCACTTCGACAATACCATCTGCGGCTTTCTTACCAACGGTCACACGGATTGGCAAGCCAATCAAGTCGCTGTCAGAGAATTTGACGCCAACACGATCATTGCGGTCGTCTGTCAGTACTTCATAACCAGCTCCGACCAAGCTCGCTTCGATAGACTGAGTCAAGGCCATAGCTTCTTCATCTTTGACATTGACTGGAATCAAATGCACATCAAACGGTGCCAATTCTTTAGGGAAGTTGATCCCCCAAGCGTAACGGTATTCGCCTTTTGGTGTCTTGTTGACAAAGAGGCGGGCGTGTTGCTCAAGAACTGCCGACAAGAGACGACTAACACCGATTCCGTAGCATCCCATGATAATCGGCATAGAACGACCATTCTCATCCAAGATGTTGGCATTCATGCTGTCAGAATAGCGTGTACCGAGTTTGAAGATGTGACCAATCTCGATACCACGGGCAAAGTTGAGAACACCGTGTCCATCTGGAGAAGGCTCGCCTTCCTTGACTTCGCGAATATCCACATACTCCGTCACTTGGAAATCACGACCTGCATTGGCTCCTGTGTAGTGGAAACCATCTTCGTTGGCACCGACTACAGCATTTTTCACATCTTGCACCTTGCGGTCTGCAATAATCTTGATGTTTTCTGGCAAGCCGACTGGTCCAAGGGAACCAAATCCTGCACCGAAGATTTTTTCAGCATCCGCTGAGCTTGCTACATCGAAGAAATCTGCTCCGAGGTGGTTTTTCAACTTGACATCGTTGACCTGGTCGTTTCCGACAAGCAAGGCAACAACTGGTTCCCCGTCAGCCATGAAGAGCATGGTTTTGATGGTTTGCTCTTCAGCAACATTCAAGAAGGCAGCAACTTCGTCGATGGTTTTGGCATCTGGCGTCGCTACTTTAACCAAGTCTTCTTCAACGACAACTGCTGTACTTGGTTTGTATTCGCTAGTTGCCATTTCTAGGTTTGCAGCGTAGCCTGATTCGCTAGAGTAGGCGATGGTGTCTTCACCAGACACAGACCAAGCCAAGAGTTCTGCCTTGATCGCTTCAAGAACATCCTCTGGGATTTCTTCAAAAGAAGCAACCGATTTGTCCAAGACAACCCAACGGTCCAGGTCAGTACGGTCTGGTGTAATAGCCATAAACTCCTGGCTATCCTTACCACCCATGGCACCACCGTCACCGATGATAGCCTTGAACTCCAAGCCTGCACGGGTGAAAATCGCCTCGTAAGCCGCCTTGTAGTCATCGTAGGTCTGGTCCAAGCTCTCATAGCTAGCATGGAAGCTGTAGCCATCTTTCATGATGAACTCACGACCACGGAGAAGACCGTTACGAGGACGTTTTTCATCACGGTATTTTGGCTGGATTTGGTAGATGTTGAGTGGCAACTGCTTGTAAGACTGGACTGCATCACGCGCCAAAAGAGTCACTGTTTCTTCATGGGTTGGACCCAAGATAAAGTCAGAACCCTCGCGGTTTTTGAGCTTGTAGAGGTCGTCTCCATATGTTTCGTAACGACCTGACTCACGCCAAATGTCCGCTGACAAGAGAGCAGGTGCCAAAAATTCAATAGCATCAATCTTGTCAAACTCCTCACGCATGATATTTTTTGCTTTTTCAATCACACGGTTAGCCAATGGCAAGTAGCTGTAGATACCAGCAGAAATCTGACGGACATAACCCGCACGTAACATCAAAGCGTGGCTAATCACCGACGCATCCGAAGGCATCTCCCGCAAAGTAGGGATAATCATTTTAGACTGTTTCATATTAAGATATAAGTGCGTTAAGAAAACGAAACGAAAATAGGAAACCTAACGCAGTGCCGTTGGCACTAGGCAGGTTTATCTTTTTCGTAAAGTTTTTAGCACGCATTCAGTTCCTTTCATCATTTGTTTGACAGGAAGACACAGGTTTCAGCCCGTGTTCAATTCCTTTCGTAGTTTTCAGAACATCCTGCGTTTAGCACGCATTCAATTCCTTTCGTAGTTTACTTGATTAGGAATCACAGAAGTCGCTTTTCAAAACCCTCGCTGACGCTCGAGTTCAAATATGAAAACTCTCTGTTCCTTTCTTTTTTTAGTTTTCAGAACATCCTGCGTTTTACACGCATTCAGTTCCTTTCGTAGTTTCATCATCAGGAAATCCAGAGGTGTAGTCCTCGAACTATTTTCCGAGTTTTTAGACCGAGTTCAATTACGAACCTCCTTAATTCCTTTCATAGTTTTCAGAACGTCCTGCGTTTAGCACGCATTCAATTCCTTTCATAAATTTCAAATTTATCTTAGAAGAAGACTCTTATAATATCATTCCAAGTGACTACTATCATAAGAACCACCATAACAGCTACACCTGCTAGAGTGATATAAGATTCCGTCTCTGGTTTGAGTGGTTTTCTGCGAATGGCTTCCAGAATATTCATAACAATCTTACCACCATCCAAGGCTGGAATTGGAATCAAATTGAAGATTCCAAGGTTAATGGAGAGCGCAGCCATTAGCCCCAATACAGAAACCAAACCAAATTCAGCCGCTTGAGAACTTACTTTGTAAATAGCAACCGGTCCCCCCAACTGCTTAACATCAAAGTTTGCAATTAGATTCTTCAAAGCTGTTACAACCCTAAGAGCTGTCGCTCCCGCTTCTTGGAAACCACCGACAATTTTATCAACGAAACCAGTTTTCAAAATCGGTGAAATACCAATTCGATAGGCCCCATCTACTTGTTCAGCAGTAACGGAGACATGACGGTTTTTCCCATCATGCTCAACAACCAAATCAAAGCTTGGGGCTGTTGTTGCATCTGTCGCTACTTTGCTAATAATCGTTGCAACTTCTGTGTAGCTGTCTGTCGCGTTCCCATTGACCGAAAGAATCTTGTCCCCTGTGACAACACCTGCAGCCTGCAAAGCACCACCTTCAGTAATACTTACTGCATTGCTTGATGGGTTGGCAACCCCGCCTTGCATGAAGAACAAAATAATAAATACTAGAATCCCTAAAATAAAGTTATTCATGGGACCCGCAAAGTTGGTCATCAACCGTCCCCAGACTGTCGCATTTTGATACTGAACATCAAGTGGAGCAATCCGAACTTCTGTTCCATCTTCCTCTACAATCGTGGCATCGTGATCAACCTTATAGGTCTTGCTTTCTTCCAAGACCAAGCCTGTGATTTCTAATTTTTCTTCAAAGTCAAAACTGGTTACATTCATTGGCAAACTGAGACTATCCAGTTGCTTACCAGACAAATTAATCCGCGTCACAACACCAGCTTCATTTAAACTGAGGCTGGCAGGACTACCTGTCTTAATCTCTGTCTTATCTTCACCCCATCCAGCCATTCGAACATAGCCACCTAGAGGAAGAATACGGATGGTGTAAAGTGTCCCATCCTTACCCGTATGAGCGAAAATTTTGGGACCCATCCCAATCGCAAATTCCCTCACAAGGATACCCGCTTTCTTGGCGAAGTAGAAATGACCAAATTCATGGACAACCACAATCACACCAAATATAAATATAAATGCTAAAATTCCCTTCATAATACCTCCTTAAAATAATCCAAAGAAGTGCATGATTGGAAAGACAAAAATCATACCGTCAAAACGATCCAGGATACCGCCGTGTCCTGGAATAATTTTTCCAGAATCCTTCACACCAAAATGGCGTTTAATAGCACTTTCTACTAAGTCTCCGAATTGTGAGAATATCGAGAAAATCACAACTAACAACAACATCATGCCAAATGAATAGCCCGCCAACAAGGACTTATCGACAATCAAGAAAATGATAGCAACTACCACCGCAGAAAGAATACCGCCTACAAAGCCTTCAACCGTTTTATTCGGTGAAACCTTGGGCAATAATTTTCTCCGACCAATCTGACGACCGATTAAGTAGGCACCAATGTCTGTTGCCCAGACTAAACAGAGGGCAAAAAAGACTTTATTGAGCCCATCCATACGAGCCAGTATCAAACTATGAAAGCCGATACCAACATAGAAACTTGAGGCAATTGGAAAGACCACATCGGAATAGTTGTAATGGCCGATATTAAAAACCGTCGAACCAAGCAGTAAAAATACTACAATGGCGTAGGCTGTATAATTTCCATCCGTCGGCAAAAATGTCAGATAATTCTGGAGCGGAAGAGCCAAGACTAAACTGGCCAACATAGCTAAGACACCCTCAATAGAATTTGGTGCTAGGCGATGCATTTTAATCAATTCAGCCGTAGCAATGATGGCTAACAGGCCTACAAAAAATTGAAATGCCATCCCACCAGCCAACAAAAAGGGAATGAAAATAGCTAGAGCAATGCCACCAAATATCACTCGTTTCTGCAAATCGTTTGTCATACCTTCTCCTTATACACCGCCAAAACGTCTATGACGTCGGTTGTATTCTTTGATTGCTAATTTAAGAGCCTCACCATCAAAATCCGGCCATGCCACATCCGTAAAATACAGCTCGCTATAGGCTGTTTGCCAAGGCAGGAAGTTGCTAAGACGAAGTTCACCACTTGTACGGATAACTAGATCGGGATCGCGTAACGTTGGTGATAAGGTTCCTGTATAGAGGTAATCCGCTATTAATTTCTCATCAATATCACCAGGATTGAACTTGGCATCCAAGACATCTTGCGCAATAGCCTTGACTGCGCGAGTCACCTCATCACGACCGCCATAGTTAAGAGCGAAATTGAGAATTAAACCAGTGTTACTCTTTGTCTTTTGTTCAGCTTTATAAAGCGCATTGAGAGTCGGAACAGGAAGTTTGGAATGGTCACCAATCATCTGAATTTTGACATTATTGGCATGGAGTTCAGGAACATACTTATCATAAAACTCCACAGGTAGATTCATGATAAACTTCACTTCTTTTTCCGGTCGAGACCAGTTTTCTGTAGAAAAGGCATAGACAGTTAACACCTTTACTCCCAAATCAGAAGCCGTCTTGGTAACCTTTTGAAGTGCATCCATACCAGCCTTATGCCCCATAATACGTGGTTGCATCCGCTTTTTCGCCCAACGGCCATTGCCATCCATAATCACAGCGATATGCTTAGGGACTTCAATTGCTGTTTCAATGCTTTCTTTCTTTTTAAAATTAAATTTAAACATGGTATTTTCCTTATTGTATAATCGTTTCATTATACCATATTTTTACCTAGGATAGCAAAAATCAGGCAGGGCTAAAACAAGAGAAAACCAAGGTTTCCCTCGGTTTTTCATCCTTATTCTTCAATTGCAGATTCTGGAGTCGCTTCTGTCGTTTCAACTGCCACTTCTTCAACAACTGCAGATGTAGTACCTGAACTTGCTACTCGTTGACGAATAGCCCCACGTTCAAAGGTCAAGTAGACACCGTCCACATCCAAGACAACCTTTTTATCATTGATTTCATCGACAATACCAAATAGACCACCAATTGTGACGATTTCATCACCTTTTTTGATTTGGCTGAGTGCATCTTGGCGTTGTTTTTGTTGTTTGCGCTGGCTATAGAACATAAATCCAAGCATAGCAAGCATCAAAATTGGAAATAATAATCCTTCCATCTGTATGTACCTCATTTTTTGTTTGATGAGCATCATTATACCAAATTCCAAGCCAGAAAGCAAAATTCAGGCAAATTAAGAAAAAGACCGAACTCTCGTTCAGTCTTCATAGATTTATTTAGCACTCCAGACACTCTCAAGGATGTTGGTCTGTTCACGACCAGGTCCTACCGAGAAGGTTGAGATACGAACGCCGACCAATTCGCTGATACGACGAACATAGTTGCGAGCCGCTTCTGGCAATTCATCCAGACTACGCACACCTGTGATGTCTTCAGACCAACCTGGCATTTCTTCGTAGATTGGTTTGCAACGTTTGAGTTGCTCCAAGCTTGCTGGGTAGTGGTCAATACGCTCACCATCCAAGTCATAAGCCACGCAGATTTTCAAGGTCTCAAGACCTGACAAGACGTCAATTGAGTTGAGGGACAAGTTGGTAATACCTGACACACGGCGGCTATGGCGCATCACCACTGAGTCAAACCAACCGACACGGCGTGGACGGCCAGTTGTCGTACCGTATTCCTTACCGATTTCGCGGATACGGTCTCCGATTTCATCGTGCAATTCAGTTGGGAATGGTCCGTCACCAACACGGCTAGTGTAGGCCTTACATACACCAACAACCTTGTCAATCTTGCTTGGGCCGACACCGCTACCGATGGTCACACCACCAGCAACTGGGTTTGAAGAAGTAACGAATGGATAGGTACCTTGGTCAATATCCAACATAACCCCTTGCGCACCTTCAAACAAAACACGTTTACCTTGATCGAGGGCATCGTTCAAGATAACAGAGGTATCTGTTACATACTTTTTGATTTCTTGACCATAAGCATAGTATTCTTCAAAGATTTCATCAAACTCAATCGGAGTTGACTCATACATTTTCTCAAACAAACGGTTTTTCTCAGCCAAGTTTGTTCTCAAACGCTCCGCAAAAATCTCCTTGTCCAAGAGGTCTGCAATACGGATACCAACACGGGCTGCCTTGTCCATGTAAGCAGGACCGATACCCTTGTTGGTTGTACCAATCTTGTTCTCACCTTTAGATTCTTCTTGCAACTGGTCCAATTTGATGTGGTATGGCAAGATGACGTGTGCGCGGTCTGAAATCCGCAAGTTATCTGTCGTCACACCTGAATCATGGAGATAATTGATTTCCTTGACCAAAGATTTTGGATTGACAACCACACCATTACCGATAACCGAAATCTTCTCTGGGAAGAAAATTCCTGATGGAATCAAATGCAACTTATACTTGGTGCCGTCGATAACGATAGTGTGACCAGCGTTATCACCACCTTGATAACGTGCGATTACTTCAGCATTAGCAGACAAGAAGTCTGTAATTTTACCCTTACCTTCGTCGCCCCACTGGGTTCCTACAACAACTACTGATGTCATATTCACTCTTTCTCTGAACTGGCTAACCAGCCCAGCCTTTCTTCTACTTCTGGCAGGAATCTCACCTGCAAGTTTCGTTTTTACATATTATTTTATCAAAAAACGAACATTTTTTCAAGAATTTCCCGTATTTTCGTATATAACGAATATTGTTTAGATAATAACAAGTAAACCAATAACAAAGCGAACAATCTAGCTTGCAAAACCTTTTTAAAGTTGTTTTTGACAGAAAAAACCGAAATCTCTTCCTCCTTCCTTCTATTTGCACCATTTTTTTCTTAAAAACGTAGCAGAAATTTGTATTTGTTTTTTAAACTAGATAAAATTGGAAGTAGAATTTATCAGAAATTGGACGGATTGCTTATGTTACAGAAATTATCCTCAAACAGTCCCATCCTCCAAGCCACCTTTGGTGTGGAACGGGAATCCTTACGAATGAATAACAACAACCGCGTAGCTCAAACGCCCCACCCTGAAAGCCTGGGCTCACGCAGCTTTCATCCCTATATCCAAACGGACTACAGCGAGCCACAGTTGGAGCTGATTACACCAGTGGCTCATTCGACCAAGGAAGCCCACCGTTTCCTCGGAGCTATTACCGATGTCGCTGTTCGCTCTATGAACAAAAGCGAATATCTTTGGCCCCTGTCCATGCCACCTGTGATTTCAGAGGATGAGATTCAGATTGCCCAGCTGGAGAGCGACTACGAGTACCAATACCGTGTTGGCTTGGCAGACCGCTACGGCAAACTGCTTCAATCTATGTCAGGCATTCACTATAATTTTGAGCTAGGTAAAGACCTGACCCAGCAACTCTTTGTAGTCAGTGGCTACGATGACCTTATCAGCTTTAAAAACGCCCTCTATCTCAAACTTGCTCAGAATTTCTTACGCTACCGTTGGCTCTTGACCTATCTCTACGGAGCTAGCAGTCTGGCTGAGAAGGGATTTTTAGCAGATGAGATTGGCTGCGTTCGGTCCATTCGCAACTCCAACTACGGCTATGTCAACGCCCCCGATGTCCACATCTCCTTCTCTTCGCTAGAGCAATACGTGACCGACATCGAACAAGCTGTGGCTAGCGGTCAGCTATCTGCTGAAAAGGAATTTTACTCCGCTGTCCGCCTTCGTGGTGCCAAGACCAGCCGAGATTTCTTGACCAAGGGCATTACCTATCTGGAGTTCCGCAACTTCGACCTCAACCCCTTCGAGCCACTAGCTATCAGCCAAGAAACGCTGGACACCACCCACCTATTTGCCCTAGCACTGCTCTGGCTTGATGATATGGACCAGGTCGATGAGGAGCTGGCTCAGGCGGCAGACCTCAACAACCGCATCGCCCTCAGTCACCCCCACACTCCCCTACCAGCAGAGGCAGACGCCAGCCCTATCCTGACCGCCATGACAGAGATCGTCGCCCACTTTGGACTGGACGACTACTACAGCCAGCTCATCGCTCAAGTGGAGGCAGCCATTCTAGACCCACGTTTGACCCTCTCTGGAAAAATAGCAGAGCAGGTTGAAGACGGGTCGCTGGAACACTTTGGCCAGCAGCAAGGCCGACTCTTCCATGACTATGCTTGGACAGCCCCTTACGCCCTCAAGGGCTATGAAAACATGGAACTCTCCACCCAGATGATTCTCTTTGACGCCATTCAGCTGGGCTTGAATGTGGAAATTTTAGACGAGGAAGACCAGTTTCTCAAACTCTGGCATGGTGACCATATCGAGTACATCAAAAATGGGAACATGACCTCCAAGGACAACTACGTCATTCCTCTCGCCATGGCCAACAAGGTCGTAACCAAGAAGATTTTGGACCAGGCTGGTTTTCCAGTGCCTGCGGGAGCGGAATTTGCTAACAAGGAAGATGCCCTGCGGTATTACGGGCAGGTAGCCAGCTCTGCTATTGTTGTCAAACCAAAATCCACCAACTTCGGACTAGGCATCTCTATCTTCCAGGAGCCAGCCAGCCTTGCGGACTATGAAAAAGCTCTGGACATCGCCTTTTCGGAAGACAGCCATGTGCTCGTGGAGGAATTCGTGGCAGGAACCGAGTACCGCTTCTTCGTCCTAGACGGCAAGTGTGAAGCTGTCCTGCTCCGCGTCGCAGCCAATGTTGTGGGGGACGGTAGCTCAACCATCCGTGAATTAGTGGACCAAAAAAACCAAGACCCCCTGCGTGGCCGTGACCACCGCTCACCACTTGAAATCATCAACCTAGGCGACATCGAACTGCTTATGTTGGAGCAACAGGGCTACACGCCTGATACAGTTTTGCCAGAAGGCCTTCAAGCCTTTCTACGTGGCAATTCTAATATCTCAACCGGTGGCGATTCCATTGACATGACCGACCAGATGGACCAGTCCTACAAGCAACTGGCCGCTGATATGGCGACAGCTATGGGAGCTTGGGCCTGCGGTGTAGACTTGATTATCCCCGACCGCAACAAGCCAGCCAGCAAGGACGAGCCCAACTGCACCTGTATTGAGCTCAACTTCAACCCTGCCATGTACCTGCACACCTACACCTACGCAGGACCTGGGCAGAGCATTACACCGAAAATTTTGCGGAAGTTGTTTGGGGAACTATAGAAATTTAAAATAGCTATTATTACCGTTATTACAGAACATATACTAATAAAATAACGGATTTCAAAAATTACTTTAAAGAAGGTATTTACGTAGTTTTTGGATTATTTCATCCATTATTGACTTATTTTTTCTTTATAAACAATTATTCTTCCGACTTAATAAGCCTGATTCATTCTCAACAAATGTTCAAAATTCCAACATATTCTTGTTTATTTTTGATATAATGTAAAAAACAACAAAGGATTAAACATGAATAAACGAGAACGACTAGAAGAAATTACACGATTGGTAAATAAAAAAGGTACGGTACGAATTTCTGAGATTGTGGAATTGCTAAATGTTACTGATATGACTGTTCGACGTGATTTTATCGAATTGGAAGAGCAAGGAGTTTTAACCAAAATCCATGGCGGGGCTAGAAGTAATAAGGCTTTTCAATATCGGGAATATTCCCATTCTGAGAAACACATTCAAAATAAGGAAGCCAAGCAAGAGATAGCAGAAAGAGCTGCACAACTGATAGAAGATGGAGACACGGTATTTTTAGGTCCAGGAACAACAGTTGCCTTTCTAGCTGAAGCTATTAAAAATCCTCGTCTCACTGTCATCACAAACTGTATGCCAGTTTTTACCATCTTATCACAAAAGAAGACAGAGGATTTTCAGGTCTTTCTTCTGGGGGGAGAATATCGCCAAGTGACAGAATCGTTTGTAGGAGAAATTACCAATACAAGTTTAGAAAAAATGCGATTCAGCAAGATTTTCTTTTCAGGTAACGGACTTAAGGGAAGTGATGTCATGACCTCTACACTAGCCGAAGCCTATACGCAAAATATTGCCATTAAACATTCTTTAGAAAAATATCTACTGCTAGATGCCTCTAAAATTGGAAAAGATGATTTTACTTCCTTTTGTGATTTGAATGATGTAACTGCTCTAGTGACAGATATGAATGCAAAGGATGAAAATTACCAATTATTACATAACCATATTGAAATTATTTCTACAAAATCATAAAGTATCAAAACCAACAGCGAAATGTTGGTTTTTTGTTTATATACGAAAAAAATAAACAAAAACAAAAACAAAATATGTTGACTTTATGTTTGTTTGGTTGTATAATTTAAACATAAAAAGCGAAAACGCTTTTTCTAAGTTTTGCAAAACAAAGATTTTCTGCCACATATGGCTACAACTTTCTATTTTTGTTAGGAGATAGGTTATGACAATCATTATCGGTGCTGATCCAGCGGGCTCAAAACTAAAAGACGTTATTAAAGATTATTTACAAGAAAAATCATATGACTTTAAAGATGTCAGTGATGGAAGTGATTTTGTTGACACAACTTTGGCAGTAGTTGCAGCAGTCAATCAAGAGGAAGGAAATCTTGGTATTGTGATTGATGCTTATGGTGTTGGTCCGTTTATGACCGCAACTAAAGTCAAAGGCATGATTGCTGCAGAAGTTTCAGACGAACGCTCTGCTTATATGACAAGAGGACACAACAATTCGCGTATTATTACAATCGGTAGTGAGATTGTAGGAGAAGGAATTGCTAA
>NZ_ALMY01000059.1 GCF_000440115.1 Streptococcus suis YS56
TGTTAAAGGATTTGTTGAAGGTGAGTATGATGGCGGCCGTCACCAAATTCGTGTTGATATGCTAAATAAAATGTGCTAATTGTTGTAAACAAAGGAGAATAAGAGATGAAAATTGCAATCGGTTGTGACCACATTGTAACCTATGAAAAAATCGCTGTGGTAGATTATTTGAAAAATCAAGGATATGAAGTATTGGACTTTGGGACTTATGACAATGTTCGTACTCATTACCCAATCTTTGGTAAAAAAGTTGGTGAAGCTGTTGCAAGCGGACAAGCAGATTTGGGCATCTGTATCTGTGGAACAGGTGTTGGAATCAACAATGCTGTAAACAAGGTTCCTGGTGTTCGATCAGCCTTGGTTCGTGATATGACCTCAGCACTTTACGCGAAGGAAGAGTTAAATGCCAACGTCATTGGTTTTGGTGGCAAAATTACGGGTGAGTTGCTCATGTGCGACATCATTGAAGCCTTTATTAAAGCAGAATACAAACCAACTGAAGAAAATAAACGTTTGATCGAAAAGATTGCTGCAGTTGAAACGCTCAATCAAGAGCAAGCTAATCCAGAGTTCTTTACAGAATTTCTTGAAAAGTGGGATCGTGGAGAATACCACGACTAGGAGGCTCACATGATTTTGATATTTATAAACTAGATATCTTTCAGTCGGACTACTGACTTTTGATGAACTGCTTCACATTAATTTTTTATTGCTAACGAAGCTTTCTACTACAATATTTTATAAAGCAATAGTAACCGCCCAATAACAAAGTGTATTGAAAAAGGCTCCAAAGTCCTGTCGACTCTGGAACCTTTTTCTATTTAC
>NZ_ALMY01000060.1 GCF_000440115.1 Streptococcus suis YS56
AAGGATGCGGGGCTTTTTGTCTGCCCTCAAGGACATATGGCTGTTCGAAAAGCTCGGACGGGTAAGAAAAATCAAAATAGTAATCAGGTCATTACGCATTACTTTGATGTGGAAAAATGCAAGATTTGCCCTGGTAAAGAGGGTTGTTATAAAGAAGGTGCACAGACTAAGACCTATTCCATTACGATTAAGAGTCATGAGCATCTTTTTCAAAAACGATTCCAGGAAACACCTTACTTCAAAGAAATGGCAAGAAACCGTTACAAGATTGAAGCCAAAAATGCGGAATTGAAACAAAGACACGGTCTTGATGTCGCCAGAGCATCAGGTGTTTTCAACATGGAATTACAAGCAGCCACCACCATATTTATAGTCAATATGAAGCGAATTATGACCTTAATAAACCAAAAGGAAGAATAGAAAAATAGGAATTCTCCCAATCATTTAGGAGAATTCCTATTTTTTTTATAAGGGTCGGAGTAACTGGAGACTTTTTCAGTGGGCTCCTAAAAAACGAGGATATTCTCCTCGAGATGTAATTATAGGTCAAGCAATTGGTGGAAGAAACGGTGCAATGTTTGCCCTTCTTTATGAAGCTGATAAAACACATTACCATTGTCAATTTTGTGGACATAATTTTGCAATAAAAGAAAATCGATTCATTAGAGAATCCTAAAATTATCAATTCAATCCTTCAACATCTTTACACCTCCAAGAATCAAAAATAACTACTACAAGATACAAATAGATTTCAATTTTGAATTGTCTATAGTTCTGACAAACTCCCCCTTCTAACTGCTACGAATTTATATCTAAAAACACATTACCAAAGTTATTGTTATTCAGACCCTGGTCAAAAATCATAAAATAGAAAACAGCTTAGAATCAACGTTTCTGGAAATGTAATTCTAAGCTGATTTTTTTGAACAAATTTGTATTTGGAGAGAATATGTGCACATCCTCAATATTATTAAATCATCTCAATCTTTAAAAGATATGAATACCATTCTTACAAAAATGAATTAAAAGGTTAACGAAGTATTCTAAAAAATAGTCCTTTATCAATTTAAAGCAGTGACAAAAAAATAAAGATTAGTGATGTCCTAGAATTATTAAGTAAAAAGAAATCGAAAATCAAACTTAGCAAGCGAACCCATTATTTTCTTCAAAGTTCTCAATCATTTCCTTCTGCATAAGTATAATTTCGGAACGAAATACATTAGCCAAAGTGGATTGATTGATGATTTGACAATTTTTTCTCACAGATTTCAAGACTCTTTCAACTAGACTCTCAACTTCTGAACCGTTACGAATCCCCATATCCCAGAGTTCTTGTAGGACTGTTTTTTCATATCTTCTTTCATACTCAGACATCCCCTGCTTCGCCCAAAACAGTTCACCACTCTCATTCTCAAGCCAATTCCAAACCAGATCAGGATTTTTTACTAAAGGTTTCTCAAATTGACAAGATTGACAAAGAACCATTTTATTAGACAAAGAATAAGACAAGGGCCAGATTTTATTGACAATTTGACAAGCAGATACAGCAAAAGAAGTTTTACATCTCCAGCAAGAACCACTCAAATTGTCTTCTACTTCACGAATTCCCTTTTCAATTAAAGTACCTGCCCAATATTCTTCAACCTCTTTAACTCCTGATTTTTTAGCTACTAATCCAAACATTTTTATAATCTCCTTAATAATCAATCAAATTTGAAATGTCAATAGAATGCCACATTTAAAATAGGCTCTTGAAAATAGTCCAAATAACTTTATTTTTCATTCGACTTGTTCTTTATGGTTATATATTACCACCATTTTTTTATCTTGTCAAACATGTTAAACAAATCTTGTAAATGAATTTTCTTCATGGTATAATATGTTAAACGAATCGGAGGCAAACATGATTCTAGGCGATATTATCAAAGATTTTAGACAAAAAAATAAACTCACAATGGATAGTTTTGCAAGCTTATCTGGACTGACTAAAGGCTATATTTCCATGTTGGAAAAAAATCAACACCCAAAAACAAAAAAAGCCCTGCTTCCTACTTTTGAAACTCTTGAAAAAGTGGCTAGAGGAATGGACATCAGTGTAAGCGAACTTATTTCACAATTAGATTCCAATCAAGAAATCGCTTTGACAATCACTCCTCAACAATTCCAACTTTTTCAAATGCCTCTCCATCCTCAAGTCCAGTTATTGGACAGAGAATTGCGAGATGAGTTTCATAGTAAATGGATTGCATTTGGACAAGATCAACTTAATAGTATGTCAGCAAAACGAGAATCTTCCAATCTTATTTCCTTAGATGATTTCAGAGACCGGGTTGAATTAGCCGTTCCTGGAAAGGTTTCTGCCGGAACTGGATACTGGCAAGATGCTGACTTCAATCGTTTCGTATCTTTCTACACTGACGATTTACCAACAAGTACTCAGTATGATACTATTGCACAAGTCGTTGGAGACTCAATGTCTCCACTAATTCTTGACGGGGACTACTTGTTCATAAAACTGACTTCTTCTATTCCCATGAATTCTATAGGAATTTTTTCTGTAAATGGTGAGAATTTTGTTAAAAAATTCAAAGGCGACTATCTCCAGTCCTTAAATCCAGACTATGACGATATTTATTTTACAGAAGACGATGAAATTCGAACAATTGGTCAGGTAGTCGAGATTATTAGCAATAATTAAAAGGAGACATTTGTCTCCTTTTTTAAAATCAGAAAAGCCCATTATCAGCAAATTGACAATAATTAAATGATTAAATAATTATTCTGCTACCCTTATGTCATTGTTTGTCCTCTTACTATTTGTCTAAAGTGTGGAGATTGCTTATATAAGATGAAAATCGCTAGAGGTTTTTGTGATTTTCTTAGGATTTGTTCAAACATTTGAACACCAAGTTGTTACGACACGAATATTCTTAGCCTACTTTTGAGTGAACTGGGTAGCAAGGCTAATTGTAAGTTATGCTATGCATTTGACAACAGATATCACAAATTGATATGAAACAGGGATAATGGACTTTTCCCCTAATAGCAACCTTGCCTTACGGAGCAAAGTCACTAGTAGTATGTACTGCTCAAAGAACGCTTAATACTCCTTTCGACTTTTTGGATGGCGTTCCTCATCACTCTTCATCTCTTTTCATCTACATTATACCACCAATGTAAAACGCTTTCAAATAATTATGTGCTCCAATCACAATTTTTTTGCTTTAATATAGGATTCCCACATTTTTTGTTGGGGTTTTGCAAAAGGATATTTAGGAAAATCTTCTACAGAGACCCATTTTACTTCGTTTGGAGCTGATAGCTCGATTGTATCTACCAAACCTTCAACCAAGTCAATTTGCCATTTGCGGTGGCTAAAGATGTGTTGTACAGAATCAAATTCTTGCTCTTGCCAATCAACTGTCATGCCGTAATGTTCTGTGAAGCTCTGACGAATATCTGGCTGAACAGTTTCTTCTGCTACTTCAAAGAGTGAAACTTGTTTATCAACGACAGCCCCTTTTTCCAAAAGCGGAAAAGACCAGAAACCTGACAAAAGTCCTGCTTCATTATTTTTTTCCAATAAAAATTGATTGTCTTTATTTCTAATGAGAAATCCTTGGTAGGTCACGGGAATCGGCTTTTTCTTTGGTGCTTTAATAGGGTACTTATCCATAGTACCGTTTAGATAGGCAGCACTAAAGTCTTTGACAGGGCTATCTTGAGGGCGAGGATTGACTGGCGATTCAATATCCGACCCCAAATCCATCAAGGCTTGGTTGAAATCTCCAGGTCTGTCAGGGTCTATCATGATTTCCATCATTGCTTGAAAAATCTTGCGATTGGTTGGCACGCCAATGTCGTAATCCACCTCAAATAATCGACTAAGAACCCGCATGACATTGCCGTCTACTGCTGGCTCTGGCAAATCAAAAGCAATACTTGAAATCGCACCCGCTGTATAGGGACCGATACCTTTTAAACTAGAAATTTCTACATGCGTGGTCGGAAATTGCCCATCAAAATCTTCTACCATTTGCTGAGCCGCCTTTTGCATATTCCGCACGCGCGAATAATAGCCCAATCCCTCCCAGAGTTTGAGAATGACCTCCTCTGGTGCTTGTGCTAAATCACTAATCGTAGGCAAGTGATGGAGAAAACGTTCATAATAAGGAATGACCGTGTCTACTCTTGTCTGTTGAAGCATGATTTCAGAAACCCATATAGCATATGGGTCCCTTGTCCTTCTCCAAGGCAAGTCACGTTTATTAGCATCATACCAATCTAAGAGTGCCTTGCGAAAAGATTGAATCTTTTCCTCCGGCCACATTTCGATTCCATATTCTTTCAAATCTAACATACATCTAGTATAACATAAAGAAAGGGAGCCAGCTTTTGCCAACTCCCTTATATCGTTTATAATCAAAATCAAACTAGCTCCAAAGGTTTGGGGAAACTTTGGAGGTTGGAAATAGAGCGAACGAAGTTCGTCTCTACAAAGGTTTGGGGAAACTTTGGAGGTTGGAAATAGAGCGAACGAAGTTCGTCTCTACAAATGTTTGGGGAAACTTTGGAGGTTGGAGATTGAGCGAATGAATTTGTTTCTCTAAATCTAGCCAAGACTGTCTGTTTTTGATGTTCGAAGAATTTTATTCTACTTTACCTGTTACAAACATGGTAAAGCTTGCTGAAGCAAGTAGCTGTTTATCTTGGTTTTCTATCTTAACTTCGACGACCTTTGTCCTGCTTCCATCATGTGTGCAAGAGCCTATTACTGATAAGGTATCACCAAGTCTAGCTGCCTTCATATAATGGATATTGGACTGTAGGGTAACAGAATAAGCCCCCCTTGCTACCGTTGTCAGACCTGCAACTGAATCTGCCAATGTGAAAAGAAAGCCTCCATGTGCTATGCCGTATGGATTGAGAGATTTTTCCGTCACTTTTGTAGTCAGTAGCACCTCTTTCTCATTGAGCATTGTAGCTTGATAGTCATCTAAAACCGTAATCGGTTGTAAGTCTAATTTATCTAACACTTTCATCCTCCTCTGTCTGCTGACTTGTTTGCATTTGAGAATAAACGCCTTGTTCAGCCATCAATGCTTCATGATTCCCTTGTTCAACAATTTTTCCATCCACCATGACCAAAATCAAGTCAGCTGATTGAATGGTTGATAGGCGATGAGCAATAATAAAGCTGGTCCGCCCTTCCATCAATTTGGCAAATGCTTCCTGTACTAAAATTTCTGTCCGTGTATCAATAGAGGAAGTCGCCTCATCTAAAATCAGGATTTTAGGTATTTTAACAAAGACACGCGCAATAGACAAAAGCTGACGTTGTCCCTGGGATAAGGCTTCACCTCCATCTGCTAAAAGCGTATCGTACCCCTGCGGAAGCTGACGAATAAAGAAGTCTGCATTAGCTGCCTTAGCCGCCTCAATGACCAATTCCCGCGTGGCATTTGGATAGCCATAGGCAATATTATCATGAATGGTACCAGATTTAATCCATGTCTCCTGTAAAACCATCCCAATCTGTCTGCGAAGATCCTCACGACTGTACTGGCTAATCGGAACTCCATCTAAAGTAATTTGACCAGCTGTTACATCGTAGAAACGCATAAGCAGGTTAATCATGGTTGATTTACCAGCACCAGTAGGTCCAACAATGGCTACCTTTTGTCCAGCTTTGACAGCAATATCCAGATGTTCAATCAGAGAACGGTCAGGACTATAGGAAAAAGACACATTTTCAAAGGAAATAGCTCCCTTCAGCTCCTCTGAATCAATTTTCCGCTCAGCCTGATCGTCAATGCTATCTAGAGCCAAGATAGCAAACAGCTTGTCTGCACAAGCTAAGGCGCTCTGCAATTCCGATAGGACCGAGGAAATATCATTAAAAGGCTTGCTGTACTGACTAGCATAATTGAGAAAAGTTGTCAGAGACCCCACTGTAAAATTTCCTGCCATAATTCTCAGAGCTCCAAGTCCTGCAAGTAAGGCATAAATAATAGCATTGATAAACCGCGTACTTGGATTGACCGTTGAAGAGGCAAAGATAGCCTGTTGGGAATAGGTCGCATACTGTTCATTCACAACTTGAAAACCTTGCGTAAATTGCTCTTGAGCATTGAAAGATTGGATCAAGGTCAGTTGACTGATGGACTCTTCCAAATGCTGAGATTGCTTCCCACGTGCCTGAGTCTGTTGTCTATAATAACCATAGGATTTCTTAGCGATATAGCGTGCCACAAGCAGAGAAACTGGAGTTAATGCCACAACCAGCAACATCATCGTCAAGTCAAGCCTAGCCATAGTGAAAATGGTTAGGAAAATGGTCAAAATACCAATGAAAAATTGATTGAAAATCATCAATAGACCATTTGTTAATTGCTCACTATCACTTGAAAAACGGGCTACCAAATCACCAACTGAATGACGATCCAGATAAGATAGGGGCATCTGGTGCAGCTTCACATAGACCTGTTCACGCAAGTCGGCCACCATTCCGTAAACCAAGCGATTGGTTACCAAAGGTAAGTACCATTGCACCAGCGTATTAAGCAAGATAACCATTACCATTTTGCCTAAGATACCTAGTAAGACCTGACCATTTGCTATCAATACGGCATCGACTGCCTGACCAATCAAGATCGGCAGATAAACTGTCAGAAGCACTTGCACCAAAGTTCCCACCAACATCAAGGACATTCGAAAGGGTTGGCCTAAAACCAATCTGACCAGTTCCTTAAAACTAGATTGTCTCATAGCTATCCTCCTCTCCTTGTTGTTGCGATTGGTGAATTTCTTGATAAATAGCAGAGCTTCTCAGCAAGTCCTCATGGCGACCAAGTCCAACTTGACGCCCTTGTTCCAAGACTAAAATCTGATCAGCTGTCCGTAAACTATTGGTTCTCTGAGATACCATTATTAAGGTTTGCTCAGGCAATTCACGACAAAGCGCAGCCAATAACCGACTCTCCGTCAGATAATCCAGAGCAGATGTTGCATCATCCAAGATTAAAATCGGTGCTTTCTGTAAAATAGCGCGTGCAATGGTCAAACGTTGACGCTGTCCACCAGAAAAATTCTTCCCAAAGGCTTCGACAGGGCTATCCAAACCACCCTTGTCCTCTATGAAAGATTTAGCTTGAGCAATTTCTAATGCAGACCATAGGTCACTATCAGATATTTCTTCCAATCCTAAAGATAGATTAGAACGAATAGTTCCAGCAAAAAGCTGAGCCTGTTGCGGAACGATGGCAATTTGCTGCCGCCATTCTTTTAAATTCTTGGGACTTTTTCCATCAATGAAGAGAGAGAGCTGATTTGTTGGCACTGAATAGAGTGCCTGCAATAAATCTACTAGAGTGGACTTACCTGACCCAGTTCCCCCGATAATTCCCATAAACAGTCCCTTACGTAAGTCAAAAGCAATGTCAGACAGGGACTCCTCAGCAGATTTTGGATAAGAAAAGGAAAGATGGCGCACAGAAAAGATGATCTCCTTATCCTCGCTAACCACTTTTGGTAAACTAGACTCTACATCCTCAGATGTTTGGTCAAAAACCTCTTGAATACGTTGCGCTGAAATATAGGTCTGGTTGAGAGTAGACACGACCATAATCATCTTGACCAATTCTACTAAAATTTGTAAAAGGTAGTTGATAAGAGCGACCAACATCCCCTGTTCCAACAAATTGTGTGAAATGGCTATATTTCCCTGCCAGATGAGAATGAGTAAAGTGCTGTTGACCACTAAAAATGTCAATGGTGATAAAAGACTAGACCAAAAACCAGCCTGCAACTGTTGCTTCTTATAAATCTGATTTATGCCTTGAAAAGCCTTAATTTCCCGCTCTCTTTGTCCAAATGCACGAATCACTCGCCAACCAGTCACTGTCTCACGTACCTGCCCCACCAAACCATCTAATTCTTTTCGCATCGATTGATAAATACGGCTGGTCATAACAGAAATGACTGTCACTATAAAAATCAATAGGATAATCATTCCTAGAAAATAGGCAGATAGACTTGGGCTAATATAGAATGCCAGGATGAGCGAACCAAATACGACAATTGGAGCACGTAAAAACAAACGAAGAAAAGTATTAATACCCGTTTGAATTTGTAAAGTGTCGCTGGTCAATCGTGTCAGCAAGCTGGATGAGGAAAGAATATCTCGGCTAGACTTGGGAAGGGAAAGAACCTTCTGATACAAGTCATTCGTCAGCTCTTTAGTCACTCCAACCGCTGCTTTAGCTGAATAATATTGCGCTATTAGTGAAACAATAATTCCAATACATGCTAGACCAACCAGTAAAAAAAGCATAGCAACCAGGTTTCCCCGGCTGCCATTTGGAATAATTGTATCAACGATATAGGCGATAATTAATGGTACCAAAAGCTCAAAACAAGCTTCCAATAGTTTGAAAACTGGACCTAATATGGATTCCTTAATATAGTCCTTAAAATATCGTGATAAAAATTTCATATTAACGGTGCTCCAAAGCCTGAACCGCAGTAATCAAGGTCAAGTTGTAAACATCATCAGGGTTACAACCACGAGACAAGTCGTTTACAGGCTGATTCAAACCTTGTAAAACAGGACCTACCGCTGCAAATCCACCCATACGTTCGGCAATTTTATAACCAATATTACCAGCTGAGATACCTGGGAAGATAAATACAGTCGCTTGACCAGCAACACTCGAACCTGGGGCTTTTAATTTACCTGTGGTAGGAACAAAGGCAGCATCAAATTGCAATTCACCGTCCAAATCCAACTCAGGACGCAATTTTTGAGCAATTTTAGTTGCTTCAACCACCTTATCAACTTTAGGACCAGCACCAGAGCCTTTTGTAGAATAGCTAAGCATTGCAACTTTTGGATCGATACCAAACATTTTAGCAGTACGTGCTGAGTTGATAGCGATTTCTGCCAAGGTTTGAGCATCTGGATCAATGTTGATAGCACAGTCACCAAAAATATAACGCTCTTCACCTTTTACCATCAAGAAGGCACCTGATGTTTTCGATACACCTGGCTCTGTTTTAATGATTTGAAGAGCTGGACGAACTGTTGAAGCGGTTGAATGAATCGCACCAGATACCATACCTTCTACTACGCCCATATATACCAACATAACACCAAAGTAGTTAACATCTTTCAACAACTCATGTGCCTGCTCTTCTGATACCTTACCTTTACGGCGCTCTACCAAAGCAGCTACCATCTCATCATATCTATCATAATGAGCTGGGTCAATAATTTCAAAACCTTCTGTAATCCCTTCAATGTCAAGGTAAATCTTAATACGATCTGGGTTTCCAAGCAAGACGGGTACTACATCCGACTCATTTACCAAACGTTTTGTCGCCTGCAAGATACGTGGTTCTTCACCTTCTGGCAATACGATACGTACTTTTTTACCCTCTAGCTTTGTAGCTAATTGCTCAAAAATTTTCATGAACAAACTCCTTAAATTTATTTACTTATTAACTGATTTATAACAGCCTGAAAATCGTCTGGAAGATCTGCTTCCAAGTCAATCCTTTGGGCTGAGAAAGGATTGTCAAAGGCCAAGTTATGACAATGCAAGGCCTGACGCTGGATTCCACAATCCAAGCTTCCACCATACATATCGTCCCCCAAAAGCGGGAAACCAATATGTGAAAAATGAACACGAATCTGGTGCGTTCTACCAGTGTGCAACTGAATATCTACTAGATGAATATCATCCCAAGACTCCACTACACGATAGGAGGTATGGGCATATTTTCCAGTCTTTGTCACACATCGAGTAATAATACTATCTTCTGGACGACCAATCGGTGCAATGATATCCCCCTCTGCTTCCAACACACCATCTCCCTTGACTAGAGCATAATAGCGCTTGTGGATGAGCTTGGCCTGCAACTGCTTGTCCAGTCGAGCATGTGCATAGCCATGTTTGGCAAAGAGCATGACACCCGAAGTATCTCTATCCAACCGCGTTACGATATGGACCTGCTTATTTTCGTAATCTTGCTCCACAAGGTAGCCTTTCACAAAATTAGCAATGGTCGAGGAATGCAGAGCTGACGGAATAGAAGCATAACCAACCGGCTTATTGATTGCTAGAAAGTGGTCATCTTCATAGACAATATCCAGCGGAAAAGAAATCGGTTTCAAACTTCCCGTTAAATCCTCCTCAGCTGGTATGTCAATTGTAACCCTATCTCCAATATCTAGCAAGTAAGTTGCATTGCGTTCGATATCATCGACCCAAATATTGCCGCCTGTGTACTTGATTTTTGCCAACAAACCTTTTGAAACACCATGTTTTTTCAAAAAAGTTTTAATTTTAGTATGCTGGTCCGCAATAAATTCAAACCGCATTACTCCACCTCTCCAATAAAGGCATCCTTCACACGATTCCAAAAACTAGTATGGCTCGGGGTGGCAACAAAGTGAATTTTATGCTGGTCAATCTGGTACTCAATTTTTTCAATGTTGTCATAGACATAGGTCTTATTATCAACAGCAATTGAATAGCGATCACTGTGCTTGGGTTCAATAACAATCTTGTCTTTTTTGGGAACAACGATAGAAGACCCTAGTGTGCGATAAACGCGATTATTCAAACTAGCCACTTCTGCTATTTGCAAGGCTTCTATGGTCGGATGCAAGACCGCGCCACCTAAAGACTTGTTGTAAGCTGTTGAACCAGTTGGGGTCGAGACAGAAATTCCGTCACCTCGAAAACGTTCAAAGGGAACATGATTGATGATAATATCTGCCACCATCGTTTTAGATAAACGCTTGATTGTCGCTTCATTTAAGGCACGCGCCTCTACAACACGACCATCTGCCATTTTGACTTTGACATTTAAAATTGGATAGGAAACCCTTGCACCATTGTCAAGCTTGAGATTTTCAATCAATTTGTCCACCTCAAAGTCACGATAATCCGTATAAAATCCCAAATGTCCTGTGTGTATCCCAACAAATCGCACACGATCAATCAACTTTTCATACTTATGAAAGGCTGACAACAGCATACCATCTCCCCCAATGGAAATGACAATATCTGGATTTTTGGGTGTCAAAATAAAATTAGCTTGTTTTAATTTCGTCCATAATTCTTTGGACACTGCTTCACTCTGAGGACTTCGGCTAGCGAGCAGAGCGATTTTTAATCTACCTGTATTCTTCATCTGTATCATCACTATTTCCAACACCGTCATTCAACTTACGGTGGGCAGGGTCAAACAAGGCCTGCGCCTCTTGAATGTCGTTGCGGATTTTTCGCATCTCCTCGTCTAATTCATAGGCAATTTTTGCGGTTATTTCTAAACGTTTTTTGATTTCTTCTGGAAAATTCCCCTTATACTTATAATTCAGCGAATGTTCAATCGTCGCCCAGAAATTCATGGAAAGGGTTCGAATCTGGATTTCTGCCAGAACCGTCTCGTTGCCATTTATAGTATCCACAGGATACTCAATCACCACATGATATGAACGGTAGCCAGAGGCTTTCATATTGTTGATATAATCCCGTTCATGCACAATTTGCATATCCTTGCGTTTCCGCAAAATAGCTAATACTTCTTCAATGTCGTCCACAAATTGAACCATAATCCGAAGACCGGCAATATCTTGCATATCTTGAGCAAGATTTTCCAATTTGATATGTCGCAGGGCCATTTTTTCTTTAATGGATTCAATCGGTTTTACCCGTCCTGTGACAAACTCAATTGGAGAATGCCGATTAGCCTTGCGATACTGCTTGCGAATCCCCCGCAGTTTGATTTTCAATTCACCAACTGTCTGAATATAGGGGTCTAAAAATTCTTCCCAGTTAAAGTCCATACGGCCCCTTTCTTGTCAAAACTTTTAAATTGTATTAGAATAACACAAAGACTAATCTATTATAACACATTGAAAGGGTTTACTGCATGAAAAACCACCTTGAAATTGAGTATAAAACCTTATTGACCAAATCCGAATACAAACGCCTGCTTACTGACTTTTCAGATGTGAGCCCAATTCTTCAAACAAACCACTACATTGATACCCCAGACCTAGATATGAAGAATCACCGCTTTTCACTCCGTATTCGTACATTTGAAGACTCAGCAGAACTAACCTTAAAAATTCCACAAGAAGTCGGAAATCAAGAATATAACCAAGCTCTAGACATCCAAACTGCTCATCATTTACTGGAAAATTTTCAACTACCAGCAGGACAAATTTCTGACATTATTTCTGCAACAGAGATTCCACTTGATAAACTTGCTGTCTGGGGAAGTCTCACGACAAAACGCTATGAGAAACAGACATCTATAGGTCTTATGGCCCTCGATGAAAATGATTATGTGGGACAAAAAGATTATGAATTAGAAGTCGAAGTGACCGATGCAGATGCAGGAAAAATTCTTTTTGATGAATTCCTTAAGAAGAAATCAATTCAATTCAAATATGCTAGTAGTAAGGTCGCACGAACAGCTGCCTACATGAAATAACTATAAAAAATCCCAAATTTCAAGTTGAAGTTAGCCGCCCAAAAGAAATTCACTTGGCGACTTGTAGTCCAAGCATTTTTTAGGGTAGTTGTTAATCCAATTTTCGATAAAAGCTACTTCTTTCGGAGTCGTTTTCTTGGTTCCTTTAGGTAACCATCTCCGAATTAATCGATTATGATTTTCATTTGAACCTCTCTCCCATGAAGAGTAAGCATGTGCGTAGTAGATATGTTCCTCAGGAAATACCTCAGACAATCGTTTGAATTCCGAACCATTATCTGCAGTAATGGACAGAATACGATGCTCCCCTAATAGTAACGTAAGCGCCTGATTGACAGATTCAGCAGTTTTATTTGGAATTAACCTTATAATTTGGTGTCTGCTCCGCCGGTCGGTTAAGACTAACAGGCAATAATTTTTCATCTTAGTCAGTAGGACGGTATCAATCTCATAATGACCGTTTTCCAAGCGCAGATTAATAACGTCAGGACGTTCTTCGATAGATTTACCAGCCGGCTTAAAGTTCGGACTAGCTTGCTTCTTGACACCTTTCCTTTTTCTGGGATAAAGCATGTCGGCCTTCGT
>NZ_ALMY01000061.1 GCF_000440115.1 Streptococcus suis YS56
AAGTCTAGTGGTAAAAAGTCAATAGAAAGTTGAGAAAATTCTAGTTGTTTTTTTAGAAAACAGGGTACACTAAAAACACCTAGTGAAAATCGCTTTTTTTCACCAGTTTATCCAAGGACTTGTGCAGATCATTATCTATCTTCCATAAGCCTCCTTGGTGGCGCATAGAGTTGGCGATTGCGTAGTAGCGCATCCACCAGACGCACAAATTTTCTAGCGGTTAAGACGATGGCTCGTTTGTGTTGATGTTTAGGAACTTCATGATACTTCTTCTTGTAAAAGGTTTGATACTCACTATCGTGTCGTCTGACCGAGTTGGCGGCTTCAACTAAGTAATAACGGAGATAGCGGTTGCCTCGTTTGACAAGTTCAGTATTTTGAGAGTTAGTGTTCCCGGATTGATTCTGTTTCCAATTCAAGCCTGCATATTTAGCGACTTGAGGGTGGTCTTTAAAGCGATCAATCTGTCCAATTTCAGCGATAATGCCTGCAGCGTACACTTTCCCCACACCAGGAACAGAAGTTAAGCACTGGTATTCAGGGATGACTTCGACCATGTCTTCAATAGCTTTATCAATATCCTTGATTAATTTCTCAAGGTTTCTGATTTCTCGAGCTAATAGACCGAGAATAACATTGACAGAATCTTGTTGTAGCTTGGGTAGACGATAAGATCCCCTGACAGCTGATTGAATAGCTTTAGCTAATTTTTCAGGCGCTTTGAATCGTCCTCTCCCCAATTTTTGGATAAAGTCCGCTAGGTCATTGAGAGGAACGGTCGCTAACTCGTCGAGGGTATAGTCTTGTGTCATTAAGGAAATAATGGTGCTAGACCAGAGAGAAGTTGTGAGGCTCTCATTCTTGATTTCAGTAGATAAGGTATTGCACTTATAATAAATATTTTCAATAAAGTGTTGTTTTGTTCTTGTCAACTGTTCAATGAATTGTAGTCTCGTTCTGGTTAGGTGTTGGAGAGCCAGATACTTTTCTTCTTTGAGAAAAGCAGGTGAAAATCGCTCAGCACGAAAATAATCGGCGATGTAGAAGGCATCAATAGTATCATTTTTACTTTCTTCAAAGGCTTCCCGATATTTCTTAATCTTATTGGGTTGTTCCACCCTGACTTCCACGCTTAAAGCTTTTAAATCGCTATCTTCATGAAAGAACATGGCAGGGTGAAAGCTGTAGAGACTGGTGGCTTCCATACCAATGACGATGCGTTCAAATGAATAGGTATCATTGAGTTCAAGAATTTGTTTCTTGATTTCTTGAGCCCCTACTAGGTCATTAGGAAGAGAAGCTGTAAAGGGAGTTGTTGTATCACTAAGCATGATACAGACATCTAATTTGGTAGAGCTAACGTCTAAACCGACAAAACATTTCATTTGGAAGGTCTCCTTTCATTTGTATTTGGAAAGTTTCTTGACTACTGTAAGGTTCCCCAGAAACACGTTGAACCAACAGCCTCGCATAAGAGAATTCTAGTCACTAGCTCACCTGCCGCCTGTACGCTACTACGTACAGAAGTGAGCGTAATGGAAACAGCTAGTGTGTTGGAAGTAGGGACAACGCTTGGGTAACAGACTTAAAAATGAAGTCTAAGCAACAAGGAGGAAAAGAAACAACCATGAGTCCATTCCATGACTCTATTGTTCTGGAAAACCTTGCAATAGTCAAGTTAACATTATTACACTCATTAAAAATTTGGGATTGAAAAATCCCCATAAACTTATTTTACGAGGAGGA
>NZ_ALMY01000062.1 GCF_000440115.1 Streptococcus suis YS56
GTACTACTTTGATTGATGTTTGGTTATGATTTTCGTTTTCTGAAAACGAATTTTTCTTCATGCGTTTGGCGTGGTAAATCAGCCGAATAAAATAAAAAAATGCAAGGTCAATAGTGACCTCACATCATATTCTGCGGTTCATTGTCAATAATCAGCCGCAAATCTTGATTTTCTCTCTCCTGTGTCCAATCCAAAATCTGATTGAGCACCTCTTCCAAACGGTCTTCATGCCGGTATTTCAAGATAATCTGGTAGTGGTAGAGATTATGGGTTCTGGCAATGGGCTTGGGCGTCGGTCCCAGGATTTGAATTGAATCTGTTAAATGTTGACGGAGAAAGGCTACAGTTTCATAGGCTTTTTTCACGACAAATTCTTCCGACTTGTGCGAAAAGGTTAAGCCAACTGTAAAATAGTAAGGTGGATAGCCAAGATTTTTCCGAATGCCCATCTCATAACGATAGAAACCTTCATAATCCTGCTCTTTGGCAAAAGCAATGGCATAATGATTGGGGTTATAGGTCTGAATCAGGACTTCCCCTTCCTTATCAGCTCGACCAGCCCGACCGGCTACCTGAGTGAGCAACTGGAAGGTCCGCTCAGAAGAACGGAAATCAGGCAAATTGAGAGCCGTATCAGCATTGAGCACTCCAACCAGCGTCACATTTGGAAAATCCAAGCCCTTGGCAATCATCTGGGTTCCCAGAAGAATATCCGCTTCGCCTCGACCAAACCGTTCGAGTAAGTCCTCATGAGCACCTTTTTTCTTGGTAGTATCCACATCCATACGCAAAATTCTAGCCTCTGGCAAGAGCTCCCGCAATTCATCGTAGGCCTTTTGCGTACCCGTCCCATAATAACGAATGGAGCGACTTTGGCAGTTTGGACAGGTCTGAGGAATCCCCTTTTGAAACCCACAGTAGTGGCAATTCATCGTTTTTGTGTCCATATGGAGCGTTAGGGAAATATCACAGTTGGGACACTGGTCAACACTCCCACAATCACGACACATGACAAAAGAAGAATAGCCTCGGCGGTTTAACATTAGGACAACTTGTTCATTTCGGTCTAGTTTTTCTTTAATCTTATCAATTAAAACAGGCGTAAAATTACTAGCCTCCTGCTGACCGATATAATCACGGAAATCCACAACTTCCACTTCTGGAATACGAGCCAAGGGATTGGCCCTCTGGTTAAGAGTCAGTCTTCCATAGACACCTCGACTAGCCCGAGCCCGTGTTTCAAGACTCGGCGTAGCAGACCCCAAGACCAGAGTCGCCCGATTATAATCAGCCCGCAACTTTGCCACATCACGCGCATGGTAGCGTGGATTGCTGTCCTGCTTGTAGGTCGCCTCATGCTCCTCATCAATGATGATAACACCCAAATTTGTCAATGGTGCAAAAATAGCCGAGCGAGCCCCGACAACTACTTGGGCATTTCCCGCCTCAATCTTTCGCCACTCGTCATACTTCTCACCGTCAGACAAGCCCGAATGCAAAATAGCAACCTGCTGACCAAAACGAGAGATGAAACGATTGGTCATCTGAGGGGTCAAGGAAATCTCAGGTACCAGCATAATAGCCGTTTTCCCCATCTTCAAGACCCTATCAATGACCTGGAGATAGACTTCCGTCTTCCCAGAGCCAGTCACTCCTTGCAGTAGAAATGTCTGACTTTCCTGACTGATAGAGGCCACAATCTCCCGAACCGCAATGGCCTGCTCCGGATTCAAATCCAAGGCCTGCGATTTTTCCACCTTATCAAAAACACCCTGAGTCCGCGACACTTCCTCTTCCCAGACTTCAATATAGCCTTTTTCTTGGAAATAGCGGAGCGTATCAGCTGAATAGTCCGATTTTAGGTTTGAAAAGAGCTGATCATCCGAGTGTTTCAGAAGAAATTCCCTTAACTGCTGGCGTTTTTTGGCCCGATTGCTGATGTCTGCTTCTCGTAATTTCTCCAGACAAACACGGTACCATTTTTCAGTTTTGATTTGTTTTTTGTCCTTGGCCACATAGTCTACCAAGATTTTTCCTGACTGGGCCAGACGCATGATTTTCCCTTGCTCTGTCACGTCCAAGTCAGAAAAACGAATCTGCTCCTTATCACCAAACAGACTAAGCTGCTCTGCCATTTCCAAACCAATCCCTGGACGGATCAATTTGTCATAGGTCGAATTGAGCAAGCTGGGTAGCATGGATTTTAAGAGGGTAATTTTATAGGAGAAGACCGACTTCCTCATCTGGTCCGCCAACCAAAATTGCTCTTGATTGAGAACAGGACTATAGTCCAAAACCTCGGCAAGCTCTTTCAAGTCTTGTACCTTATTTTCGTCATCTTCATCAATCAAGTCAACTATAATCCCTTGAATCAGCCGATTTCCCTTGCCAAAGGGTACATGGACACGCACGCCAACCATGAGCCCCTCTTCCAACTCAGCTGGAACGCGATAAGAATAAGCTTGATCTGTCTGCATCAAAGGAACGTCTACAATAACCTGTGCTAACATCCTTCCTCCTTTCTGTAAAAAATCTAACAATCCGTAAGTGAAAAGAAACCCGGATGGTAATCCCAACCGAGTTTTTTATTAAATCTTTTCGCCTTCTTCTTTTTCTTTAGCAATTTGTTCTTTGATTTTCTTCTCTTCTTCTTCCGCCAAACGTTTAGCCTCTTCGGCACGGCGACGAACTGCCTCACGTTTTGCTTCTGGATCTGGGTGGATAACCACATTACCAGATTCAATTTCTTCCAAGGCACGAAGGGTTGATTTTACAGAAGTAAATTCTTGAGTTGGTTTTGCTCCCGCTTCCAATTCATGGGCACGTTTGGCCTCAAGAATAACCAATGAGTACTTAGATGGTACCTTATCCAACAAGGTATCAATAGATGGTTTCAACATCATAGTTCTATTCTCTACTTTCTATCTATAGTTCCTTACTTGTTCACATCACGAATCATTTCATCGTAGCGTCCAATCACACGGTCCACTCGGAAATGCTCCGCTTCGATTATGCGTTTCACACGTTCAGCTGCCAACGGAACTTCATCATTGACAACTGCATAGTCATACTCACGCATCAAGGCGATCTCTTCCTTGGCACGTTCGATACGTTGAGCAATGACTTCCTCACTATCCGTTCCGCGACCAATCAAGCGATCTTGCAACTCCTCCAAGTCAGGTGGTGTCAAGAAAATGAACACCCCATCTGGAACCTTTTTCTTCACTTGGAGAGCACCCTGTACTTCAATTTCTAAAAAGACATCAATTCCCTTATCAAGAGTTTCATTGACATAGGTCAGAGGTGTTCCATAGTAATTTCCAACGTACTCTGCATATTCCAACATTTGACCCTGGCGAATCAAATCTTCAAATTCCTCACGACTACGGAAGAAATAGTCAACTCCATCAACTTCTCCCGGTCTCTGTGGACGTGTCGTCATGGATACAGAATATTCAAATTTATTATCAGAGCTTTCAAAAATTTCCTTTCGAACTGTTCCTTTTCCAACACCAGATGGGCCAGAAAAGACAATGAGTAAGCCTCGCTCTTTCATGATATCTCCTTTAAAATCTTTCATTCTAGTGTAACAAAAATCCCTAGGAATTTCAACTGATTTTAAATGAGCAAAAGAATTTTTCACAAAGAAAGAGGAGCTAATCTAGCTCCCCCTAACTTATTTAGCAACATCGGTTGCTCTTGTTTCACGGATGACAGTGATTTTGATATTTCCTGGATAATCCAGATTATTTTCAATTTTCTCACGAACATCATGGGCCAAGATGGTAATTTGATCATCAGTGACCTTGTTAGGATGAACGATAATCCGAATTTCACGACCAGCCTGAATAGCATAGGATTGTTTAATCCCTTCGAAACTGTTGGCGATTTCTTCCAAGTCTTGCAGACGTTTGATGTAGGCTTCCATAGATTCACGACGCGAACCTGGACGAGCAGCGCTCAGAGCATCTGCCGCAGCCACAATAACTGCAATAGTACTTGTCGCTTCTACATCGCCATGGTGACTAGCAATCGCATTGATAACAATTGGATTCTCTTTATATTTCTTAGCCAATTCTGTACCGATTTCAACGTGGCTTCCATCCACCTCACGGTCAATAGCTTTACCAACGTCATGTAGGAAACCAGCTCGACGTGCCAAATTCACATTCTCGCCCAATTCAGCAGCAAGTACACCTGCTAATTTAGCAACTTCGATTGAGTGGCGAAGAACATTTTGTCCATAAGAGGTACGGAAATGCAAACGTCCCATGATTTTAATCAAGTCTGGATGAAGGTTTGGTGCCCCAACTTCATAAGCAGCAGCTTCCCCATACTCACGAATACGGTTATCCATTTCTACACGGTGTTTCTCAACCAACTCCTCAATACGAGCTGGATGAATACGACCATCTTGAAGCAAGGTCTCCATGGTCATACGGGCAATCTCACGGCGAATCGGATCAAAACCTGATAGAACAACCACTTCTGGTGTATCATCAATGATAACATCGATACCTGTGAGACTTTCAAAGGTACGAATATTTCGACCCTCACGTCCAATAATCCGTCCCTTCATCGCATCATCCGGTAAATGAACCGATGTAATCGTCTGCTCAGCCACATATTCACCCGATATGCGTTGCATCGCTTGAGCTAACAAGTCCTTTGCCATCTTATCAGAACGTTCTTTTACTTCACGCTCTGCTTCCTTGATACGAGTCGCAATTTCATGCGTCAATTTATCACGTGTATCGGTAAGGATGATTTCCTTCGCCTCTTCTTGACTGAGGGCCGCCACTCGTTCTAACTCCAAAGCTTTTTGTTCTTCGAGTTTTACAACTTCTTGTTCACGCTCATCAATGTGCTTAGCTTTATCGGTCAGACTTTGTTCCTTTTGTTCCAAAGTCTTTTCCTTGTTGGTCAAATTATCGTCTTTGCGGTCCAAGCTGGTCGCCCGCTCTGTCAAGCGTGATTCGATTTGCTTCAACTCTTGACGTTCTGACTTAAATTCTTCTGCAATTTCTTCTCGGTACTTACGAGCTTCTTCCTTAGCTTCCAAGAGTAATTCTTTTTTCAAGGTCTGGCGATCGCGCTCAGCTGTTTTTAGAATAACCTCAGCTTGCTCTTCTGCTCGACCACGAACATTACTAGCTTCTTGTTCTGCATTTAAAAGGGTTAATTCTGCAGTTTCTTTTGCAGATTTCATCTTCAAAGAAATGGCAAAGTAGCCAATTACTAAACCAATGAGAGCAGAAACAAGAGCCACTACAAATGCAATGATTCCCATATTTCTACCTCTTTTTTAAAATTCGATTTTCACAAAATCTGTATCTATTTTATCATATTTGAAACGATTTCACAATTCCAAATTGTCAAATATGGTATAATAAATTCATCACTTATTTGGAGGAAACCATGAAAAAAGAAGTCACTGTCGAAAGCTTCGAGCTAGACCACACTATTGTAAAAGCACCTTACATCCGCTTAATTTCTGAAGAAGTCGGACCCAAAGGAGACATTATTACAAACTTTGATATTCGCCTTATCCAACCCAACGAAAATGCAATGGATACAGCTGGTCTACATACCATCGAGCATCTATTAGCTAAACTAATTCGCCAGCGCATCGATGGGCTAATCGACTGCTCTCCTTTCGGGTGTCGGACAGGTTTCCACATGATTATGTGGGGAAAACAAGACTCTGAAAAGATTGCTCGAGTCATCAAGTCGAGTTTGGAAGAAATTGCAGAAGGTATCACTTGGGAGGATGTTCCTGGGACAACCATTGAATCATGCGGCAACTACAAAGACCACAGCCTTCATTCAGCTAAAGAATGGGCAAAACTAATCCTTTCTCAAGGAATCTCTACCGATGCCTTTGAAAGAAAACCAATCTAACAAAAAAGCGGATAAACCGCTCAGAACGTAGACAAACTCCTAAAAATATAAAAAATTGAAGAAGTTTGCGAAAGATAGCAAGTCATTAAACTCTTAGAAACATTGATATTTCGGCGTTTCTGAGAGTTTTTTATTTTCAACATAAAGAAAAAAAGATTGAAGAAAATTGTCCAAAATGGACTTTTTCTTCAATCCGAAGCGACTAAACCGCTTTTTTGTTTAATAATCCAAGGCATCAGAATGACCAGCACCATTGCCGACAAAGTAGCCTGTCTTACAATTTATAGAGAACAAGTAGGTCCCATCTGGTTTAAACATATTGTAGTAGCCATTGCCGTTGATAATATTAACTTTTTCCAAGATATATTGATTGCCTGTTATATACCCACGTTGTTGCGAGATAGTCACAATATTTTCAAGAATACCTGGATTGAAATTCCATGCTTCATTGTTTACATCATCAATCATTGCTTGATTATAAGGAACACGACTGCGGTCACGTTGCAAGACGACACCAGCTGGCACGGCAATACCAAAGTCGGTTGTTGAGCCTGAAACCGTTGTTGAAGCGACTTCTGTTGTCGCTGGTACACCAGTAGATACAGTTTCATCAGCACCTTGGTTGCTTGTGACTGCAGCCTCACTTGCTACCGTAGCCGAAGCGACTTCCTGTTGTGAACGACCAAAATTCACGACTGATGCTAATAGACTGTCAACTGCACTAATCCCTGTCGTTGTCGCAGAAAGAGATTCTCCTGATTTAACCGTCGCCGTTGTATCAATTTCACCATTAACAACGACTTCTTTATCAAACTGACCATTAATGGCCTGAATGGCTGCAATGGCTTTTTCAAGATGATCATACTGTTCTTTAGCTTTGGTATAACCGTCCGAATTCTTATCCAATTTTTCCAACAGCACTTTCAGTTCTGCTAATTTACCAAATTCTGAATTTTTTAGCTTGGTCAAACTACTATCCGTAAAGAAACTATTATAGAGCTGTTCAAAAGCGGTCACATTCGCATCTGTCGAACTTGATGCTGTCGATGACGTCTGGCTTGTACTTGTTGAACTTGAAGAAGTCGCAGTATTCGATTTGTTAACCGAATTCATCCAAACCAGGGCCGTCGCCATTACACCAATCATTGAAAGCCCTACTGCTGACCAGAAGTAAAATTTCTTTTTTTGGTCCCTATCTGCGCCCTCACTATGGTCCAAGTCTTCGGCCTCATCTTCTTCCAATTCTAAACTAGAATCATCTGCCATTGGAGATAACCCCTCCATTGCTACAGTACTTGCAATCACTGTTTCTTCCAAGGTTTCCATCGGAGTTACCGAAAGTTCTTCTACAATAGGAGCAATCTCCTCACTAACTTCCGTAAGAGAAGACTCATTTGCTTCTACCTCTTCCGCGCTTTCATGTCCTTGATTTTTTTCCTCATCAGCCACCTCAACTAAAGGAAGAAGATTGATTTTGGTTTCAAATTTTTGAGATTCAATTTCTGCGCGGTGTTGCTTGATATAACGATCCAAGAGACCATCATCTTCTGTCACACCCGCTTCAATTTCCTTATGTTTTTTGACTGCTTCTTCGATTGTTAAATCTTTCGCCACTTCAAAATCTAAAACTTTTTCCTCATCCAAAGGAAGATGATGACTATTTTTTTCTCCCACGATGTCCTCCTATCCTTGCACTTCTTGCACTTGACGTTTCACTCGTTGACCAAAAAATTGATAAAGATCCACTTTTAGGGTACCATTATACAGTTTGCGTTTCTTATCCGCTTGCTGTCCAAAACGGGTTTCAAACAACTCATCACTAGTTAGAATAAATTTAGACCATGTTTTGAGTGGTTCAAAAGTCTGCCCCATTTCTCGATACAGGGTAACAATGGCTTCATCATCCAACAAACGTTCTCCGTAAGGTGGATTAGAAATAATGACACCATTAATTTTATCTGTACGCAAGTCTTGCACACGCATTTGCTTGAAAACAATATCCTGCTCAACTCCTGCCGCAAATGCATTCTTCTTCGCAATTTCAATCATACGAGCATCAATATCTGATCCAGCAATATCTAATACCAAATCTGCCTTGATAGAAGCTTGTGCTTCTTTGCGTAATGCAGCCACCAATTGATCCTCAACCCACGGCCATTCCTCAAATGCAAAACTTCTCTTCAAACCTGGGGCTATATTTTTGGCCAACATAGCTGCCTCAATACAGAAAGTTCCCGATCCGCAAGTAGGGTCAATAAGCGGTTTATCTGGATACCAATTCGATAATTGCAAAATAGCAGCTGCCATATTTTCTTTGATTGGGGCGCCACCTTTTTCCACACGATAACCACGTTTGAATAAACTAGAACCAGTCGTATCAATCATGACTGTCGCCACATCTTTCAAAATCGACACTTCAATTTTAAACTCTGCCCCCATCTCTTGTAAGGGAACCCCTTCGGGACGAGAGAAGTGTTTCTGCAGTTTCTTTACAACTGCTTTCTTAGAAATAGCCTGCACACTTGGTTCATTATGCAATTTCGATTTGACACATTTGGCCTTGGAAATAGGGAACTTGCAGCCTAGAGGCAAGTAATTTTCCCAGTCCAAGTTAAAAACTCCTTGGAACAACTCTTCAAAAGTCTTTGCTGGAAATTGTCCAACAATGATTTTGATTCTATCTGCTGAACGCAACCAGATATTGGTTTCGATAATGGATTTTACATCTCCTTGGAATCGAACACGGCCATTTTCCACTTGACATTCATAGCCGAGATTACGAATTTCTCGACCCACAACCGCTTCCAGACCTGCTGCTGCCGTCGCAATCAACTCAAATTGTTTTTTCATTTTTTTCCTCTACAATAAAAGCTAGCAGAGCTAGCTACCTATTTTATGCAATTTTCTGTAAGCCATGTTTTGTTCCGGTGGTACTAGGTTCTACCACCTTCGATAACCATCTGTCTACTGTTCTAAACAGTCAGGATTTCTGTTCATTTCCATCCATCCCATGCCCCGACCAAAGTTTGGGTTGCTAGCTTGAGGGGTTTACCGCGTTCCATTTTTTACGTTTCCATAAAAACTTCGTCACTGTGGCACTTTCAGATCTACTCTGGCATATCAAAAGACTTAGCCATTTTAACCGCCGTAACGCCCAAGGGCGTCCCTAGGCTTATTGATTCGCCTAGCACAAACACTACTGGCATCTCAGCCAGTGCTAGCATGGACTTTCCTCATGGTAGAAAACTACCACGCGATTATCCAAAAATTGCACCTTAATTATCTTAGAAGTTGTATCTACAAAGCAAGCCACTTTAAATCAAGGAATATCTCTGACACAAATACAGAATGTATTTGTGCACAAGAAAATTACTGCGAATAAAGTGTCAGTTTAGGTGTACAATTTTCTATTCTTGATCCTGAACGATTTGTTTTCCAAATACTTCTTTCTCCAGACGGTTCAGACGGCGGAGAATATCAAAGTTTGTCGCTGAAGATGAACGTTCTGTACGCAATACGTCGTTCGATTCTTCAGTAGGAAGAGTTGTTTTGGGAGAATTTGCTGCCTGCGCTTTCAATCGAGCAATTTCGCCTTTTAATTCCTTGATAATCGCTTCATAAGCATCGTAGTCTTTCATAATATCATCAAGAAAATCGTTCACTTCATCTTGGTCATAGCCACGAAAACCAATTTTAAAATCTTGCTCGAAAATATCTTTTGTCGTAAATTTAATACTTGCCATCTCTCTCTCCCTAATCTAAAACGTCACTACTCCTATTATATTAAAAAAAATAGGGAAAAATCAAGTCAAATCACTCAGAATTTGAAAAATTTTCAGCCTCCTCATTCAATTCTTCAAAGGTAAGCGTTTTTCTATTATATCCTTCTTTCTTTAAGACCATGTGATATAAATATTTCAAATTGGTTTCATTTTCAGAATCGTAAAACAAATAACAACCTGTCGTATTATCCAGTAGAAACTGGTTATAGTCTCTAAATTGCCCTGGGTTTTCATAGCGTGGATAGGCATACTTTACAAAATCAACCTGCTTAAACCGTGCTAACTTTGCTTGGTTAGCCTCATTCCACTGTTCGCCATGATTTTCAAATGGAAATATTGTTGCAATACTCAGTTGATACCCCTCGGCTCGTAAATCTTCTAAGACTTCTAAGGCCCAGTATTCAAAGCCCAATTGACCTGTCAGTATAAACCAACTAACACCCTCTTCTAAAAAACGAATAAAATTCCTACGAATTGCAGATTTAATAATGTGCAGTCGAGGATCTTTTTCTGAAAAAATTCCCAGGTCTGTATGTCTATAACCTGTTACCAAAAGGCTCTTAGTATCCATTTCTTGTACTCTTTTCTCTAATTATGGTATAATATGCTGATATTATTTTATCAAGAAGGAGTTCTATGGTCAATTATCCTCATAAGGTGTCAAAAAAAATCAATAGAACCAGTCCTATTTCATCCCAGCGAGTAAACTTTGCTAATCGCGGAATGTCTTTTGAGGCCGCTATCAACGATAGCAATCAATATTACCTTGCGCACGACATTGCTGTCATTCACAAGAAGCCAACTCCCGTGCAAATTGTAAAAGTTGATTACCCCAAACGGAGCCGTGCTAAGATTGTCGAAGCATACTTTCGACAGGCATCTACCACAGACTACTCTGGTGTTTTTAAAAGACATTATATTGATTTTGAAGCGAAAGAGACACGCCAAAAAGCATCCATGCCCATGAAAAATTTTCATGCGCATCAGATCGAACACATGAAACAGGTTGTAAAACAAGGTGGCATTTGTTTTGTCCTTCTTCACTTTTCAACATTAAAAGAAACCTATCTCTTGCCTGCCACTCATTTGATCGAATTTTATCAAGTAGACATGGGTAGTAAGTCGATGCCTCTAACCTTTATTCGACAATACGGCTTTGAGATTCAAATGGGGCGTTTCCCCAGCATCCCATATCTGGAAATCGTTGAAAAAAATCTATTAGGTGGTGAATCTTTTGAAAACTACAACAATTAAAAAAGCTCTTCTAATCACTGCAAATATGTTACTTGCGGGGGCTATCATTGCCTGCCTGGCCGGAGCTGCATTGGTTGTTTACTACATCCAAAGCGCTCCAGAATTGACAGAAGAATCTTTGACAGCAACTGTGTCAAGTAAAATTTACGATAAGAACGGAAATCTTATTGCAGATTTAGGAGCAGAAAAACGTTCGAGTGCTAAGACTGAGGAAATTCCAACAGACTTGGTAAATGCGATTGTCGCAATCGAAGACCAACGCTTCTTCAATCATAGAGGGGTTGACGTGATTCGTATTGCGGGTTCCCTGATTAATAACTTGAGCGGAGGACGTTTGCAGGGTGGCTCGACACTTGACCAACAGCTTATCAAGCTGACTTATTTCTCGACATCCGTAGAAGATCAAAATCTAAAACGGAAAATTCAAGAGGCTTGGCTGGCTACTCAATTGGAACGCCGCAATACCAAACAAGAGATTTTGACCTACTACATCAACAAGGTGTATATGTCAAATGGTAACTACGGTATGAAGACTGCTGCTCTTGCTTTTTATGGAAAAGAGTTAAAAGATTTGACTCTTCCTCAATTAGCTCTTTTAGCAGGAATGCCCCAAGCGCCAAACCAATATGATCCTTATACCAATCCAGAAGATGCAAAAACACGTCGCGATTTGGTATTGGCTGAGATGCTGGAAGAAAAGTACATTGATAATACCCAGTATGAACAAGCTGTTCTAACACCTGTAACAGATGGTTTGCAACCATTATCTAATGCAGCTGCTTATCCTGCTTATATGGACAACTATCTGAAACAAGTCGTTGAAGAAGTTGAAGCCAAAACAGGTTACAACTTGCTGACAACAGGGATGGATGTCTATACGAACGTCGATCCTGCCGCCCAGCAACAACTTTGGAATATCTACAATACAGATATGTATGTCAGCTATCCAGATGATTTATTACAGGTAGCTTCAACGGTTGTGGATGTTTCTAATGGTAAAGTCGTTGCGCAATTAGGTGGTCGTAAACAAGAAACAAACGTCTCATTTGGTACCAACCAAGCCGTTGAAACCAACCGAGACTTTGGTTCTACAATGAAGCCAATCACTGACTATGCTCCTGCTTTTGAAAACGGCATTTATACATCTACAGCAGATTTAATCTTAGATGGTCCTTATAATTACCCTGGTACAACAACTCCTGTCAATAACTGGGATAAACAATACTATGGTAATATCTCTGTTAAGACTGCTATTCAGTATTCTCGAAATGTTACAGCCGTTAAAGCATTGGAAGCTACAGGCTTAGAAAATGCCTTGAAATTTTTGAATAGCGTTGGTATCAATTACCCAGATATTCATTACTCTAATGCTATTTCAAGTAATACATCCGACACTGGTAGCCAGTATGGGGCAAGTAGTGAAAAGATGGCTGCTGCCTACGCCGCTTTTGCCAATGGCGGCACATACTACGCTCCGCAGTATGTCAATAAAATTGTCTTTAGTGACGGAACAGTAACAGAATACGCTCCTCAAGGGACCAAAGTCATGTCTGCCGAAACAGCCTACATGATGACCGATATGATGAAGGCTGTTATGTCTTACGGTTATGGATTAAACGCTTCTGTTAGTGGAGTTCCTATGGCAGGTAAAACAGGTACATCAAACTATACCGATAGCGAAACGGATACTATTCTAGCTTCAATTCCAGAAGCAAATTATAGCTACATGGTCGTTCCTGATGAAAACTTTGTTGGATATTCTAGTCAGTATGCAATGGCTGTTTGGACCGGATATACCAATCGTATGACTCCTCTCCTTGATAACAGCATGCGAATTGCAACAGATGTCTACCACAATATGATGCTCTTTATGCATTCGGACTATACTGCTACCGATTGGGAGTTGCCAAGCGGACTCGTACGTTACGGTTCCAACTACTATCTCAGAGGTAGTCGCTCACTCTCCAATGCTTATAACACGTACACTAGCTCTAGTACAAGTTCTTCTAGTTCGACTGAAACTAGTGAAACAACCGAAGCGACGACAACATCAAGCGAAACATCATCTGGAACTGCAACCGAGACTGCAACTTCTTCAGCTGAAACTGCAACAACAGGAAACAATCCTGCGACGGGACAGACAGATGGTCAATAAGAAAATTCCCAGACTCTTCTGGGTTTTTCTTTTGCTTAAATTATGATAAGATAAGATTATGAAACCTGAAGTATTTTATAAAACCTTGGCAGACCAAGGTATTCAATTAACTGACCAACAAAAACACCAATTTCATCGCTATTTCCAACTATTAGTGGAATGGAATGAAAAAATCAACCTGACAGCTATTACCGAGGAAAGCGAAGTCTATCTGAAACATTTCTACGATTCTATCGCTCCAATCCTGCAAGGCCATATTCAGAATGAACCTCTTCGGCTTTTAGATATTGGAGCTGGAGCTGGATTTCCTAGCCTACCTATGAAGATTATCTTTCCGCAACTAGATGTTACCATCATTGATTCTCTTAATAAACGAATTAACTTTTTACATTTGCTTGCCGAAGAACTAGAGCTCGAAGGTGTTCATTTCTATCATGGTCGTGCAGAAGACTTTGCACAAGATAAGAACTTCCGTGCACAATTTGACCTTGTCACAGCACGCGCAGTTGCCCGCATGCAGATTCTTTCTGAATTGACTATCCCTTATTTGAAGCTCAACGGAAAATTAATCGCACTCAAGGCGTCCAGCGCAGAAGATGAATTGACACAGGCAAAAAATGCACTCAATCTCCTCTTCGCAAAAGTCATCGAAAACCACGACTATACTCTTCCAAATGGCGACCCTCGAACATTGACCATCGTCGAAAAGAAAAAGGAAACTCCAAATAAGTTTCCACGCAAAGCTGGTATGCCAAATAAAAGACCCCTTTAAACATAAGAAAAGCGAGTTTCACTAAAAAACCCGCTCTTTTATTATCCAATTTTTGTAATATTGGTTGCTTGAAGACCACGTTGGCCTTGCTCCACTTCAAATGTCACTTTTTGACCATCTTCCAAAGATTTAAAACCATTAGACTGAATTTCAGAAAAGTGTGCAAATACATCTGGACCGTTTTCTTGAGCAATAAAACCAAATCCCTTTTCTGCATTAAACCATTTAACTGTACCTTGTACCATTTGTGTTACCTCTTTTTTATTTATTTGTAAAACTTATCAAGAGGAAAAACAAAAGATGAAACTGATACTTAAACTCTAAACTTATTTACATTCTCTACTGTAACAGTATATTTCCTATATGTCAACGATAAAGGGTTGATCGCCCAATAAATTCAATAATCATCGCCACGGATTATAGAATCGCCCCTGATTAACAAAAAATAGATAGATTGTCACGACTACTAGAGCAAGAATAAATAGCAAGACAGCGTAATCTATTCTCTGTAGAGGCTGTTGGGTATACCATGTTCTTTTTTTATTCTTTCCAAAACGTCGCAATTCCATAGCCGTTGAAATCGTATCAATCCTCTCCAAGGAGCTGAAAATCAGAGGAATGACAAGGGATAGATTCCCTTTTATACGATCCATCAATTTTCCTTTCCTTGACAATTCCAAACCACGCGCTTCTTGAGACAGTCGAATCGTATAAAACTCTTCTTGAATATCTGGAATATACCTCATGGTCAAACTGACTGCGTAAGCAACTTTGTAGGATACCCCAATTTGATTCAAGCTGGAAGCAAACTGGCTAGGATGAGTGGTCATGAGAAAGATAATCGCTAAAGGAACTGTACAAAAATACTTCAAGAGAAGATTCACCAGATAAAATGCTTGCTGACTCGTCAAGGAATAAACTCCCAGACCTGATAGCAAGGGAGTATCTGCTCCGTAAAGTTCCACTCCATACCGTGGTGCAAACAAGTGAACCATCAGGGCATTCATTGCAGCAAAAATGATCGTCAGAAGTAAAACAAGAGAGATTTCTTTATAACGAATCCCTGACATTTTGAACAAGGCTAGAGAAAATACTGCGATAAAAAGAATCAAGCGGGTATCGTAAGTAATCATAGCAAGAATGGAAACTATGAGAAAAAAGAGTAATTTACTGACAGCCGATAAACTATGAATAAAGCCAGTTCCTGGATGGTAACCAATTAGTTTTTGTTGACTCATCTTCCTCTCCTTTCTTCCTGCATATAAAACGTAGTTAATTCTAAGGGATTAACTCCCAACCTCTCCGCCAAGTGAAAAATTGATGTTTCTTTTAAATTGGCTCGCTCAATCACCGTATCATCAGATAAAATTTCTGCTGGACTGGCATCTTCAATAATCTGCCCATCCACCACAACAACAGCTCTATCTGAATAATCTAGCATGAGTTGCATGTCATGGGTAATCATGACAATGGTGTGCCCTTGAGCATTTAATTGGTCCAAAAACTCCATCATTTCCCGATAATGTCGTTGATCTTGTCCTGCTGTTGGCTCATCTAGCAAAATAATTTCTGGATTGAGAACCAAGATAGATGCTATCGTTACCCGTTTTTTCTGCCCATACGAAAGTGCCGAAATCGGCCAATTACGAAACGGATACAGGCCACATACCTTCAAGATATGGTGAACTCGGTGTTCGATTTCTTCTTCTGTCACCCCTCGCATGCGCAAACCAAGGGCAACCTCATCAAAGATCATCGTTTGGCTAATCATTTGGTTGGGATTCTGAAGAACATAACCAATCCGTTCTGCTCGCTCTTTAACAGAATCTTCTTTGATTGACTGCCCCTTCCAGAGAATCTCACCCTCACCCTGAATAAAACCACAAAGCACCTTGGCTAAAGTAGATTTCCCAGCACCATTTTTTCCAACAATAGCTAGACGTTCCCCCTTATGAATCGTCAGTTGAATGTCTGTAAGAACTTGTTTATTAGGATAGGAAAAATGAAGATGCTCGACTTCTAACAAAGCCTCTTTCTCTCCATTTTCAAAGTGTAGAGTCGGTAGGGATGCTATATTCAAAGCCTCAATATCAATTTCCCAAACTGAGGAGAGGTGTTCTGCCTGCGCAATCGGATACCCTAAGGCGCGAAGAGTCGATAGATATAAGGGTTCACGGATGCCGTTTTCCTGTAACAATGAGGTACGTAATAAATCATCAGGTCCTCCATTGAACAAAATCCGACCGTCATTAATCAATACAACTCGGTCCACCTGACGATACAGTACGTCCTCTAAACGGTGTTCGATAATAATGGTTGTGGTCCCTTCTTGCTTGTGCAGACGGTCAATCAAATCAATCGTATCTTGGCCCGATTTGGGATCTAAATTAGCAAGTGGCTCATCAAACAACAAAATAGGACTCTCATCAATAAGAACTCCGCCCAGACTGACACGTTGCTTTTGACCTCCAGATAAATCTTGTGGTCGATGTGCCAGCAAATCGGTCAAAGACAGTCTTTCTGCCCAATCCCCTACTTTTTGCTTCATCACCACCTGGCTTTCCATGTCGTTTTCCAAAGCAAAAGCTAGGTCCTCGGCAACTGATAAGCCAATGAATTGACCATCTGTGTCTTGAAGAACCGTTGATACGAGCAAGGACTTATCATAAACTGAAAGATTAAAAGCTTCCTGACCATCCAATAGTAAACTTCCGCTATGTTCTCCCTTGTAAATATTGGGAATAATACCATTAAGACATTGTCCAATCGTCGACTTTCCTGAACCAGATGGCCCAATAATCAGAACTTTCTCTCCCTGATAAATCGTTAACTGAATATCTTTTAAAGTGGGTTCCTGTTGCGCTTGGTATCTAAATGTAAAATCTTTAAACTCAATGATTTTTTTCATAGGACTATTATAGCGTAAATTGACTCTGAAAAAAAGGAAGAATCATCAGTTTCTCCCTTTTCAAATACCTTCATCCATGATTCTAGAGCAGATGAATTCTACCTTCTTACCTCACAATCACATTAAAATGATGCCCATCAAGGTCCGTAAAACTTGCTCCATAAAAGCCGTGGGCATCTGTCGAGCGATCTGCAATTGGTCCACCATTTACTTCAACACGCTCGATAAGTCTACCCACTTCTTCCCTACTCACCACATTAAGCGAAATCAAGACTTCATCTCCTTCTCTTTTCTAATTGATAGGCTTCGTATAGAATGGACTGAAAAAATATAAAAATTCTGATTGCACAGAAAATTGCACTGATTTTTCAATGCAATTTTGGTATTACTAAGCATTTGCTGGAGTCAGAGTTTCCCCAATCGCTTCCAAGCGTTCTGCCCATTCTTGACGAGTCAAGCCGTTTTCAGAAATGTAACGGTTGCGCTCATGAGCACGGCATTCAGCTGAACAGCCACGAACATACTTGTGCTCATTCTCTTCTGATGTCAAAATACGACGGTTACAGAATGGATTGCCACAGTTGACATAGCGCTCACATGGTGTGCCATCGAACCAGTCCTTACCAACGACAACTGGGTTAACATGGTTAACATCGACCGCGATGCGCTCGTCAAAGACGTACATCTTACCATCCCACAATTCGCCACGAACTTCTGGGTCTTTACCATAGGTTGCGATACCACCGTGGAGCTGGCCAACGTCCTTGTAGCCTTCACGAACCATCCAGCCTGAGAATTTCTCACAGCGAACACCACCAGTACAGTAAACAACCACGCGCTTGTCCATGAATTTTTCTTTGTTGTCACGAACCCATTGTGGCAATTCACGGAAGTTGCGGATGTCTGGGCGGATGGCACCACGGAAATGACCTAGGTCGTACTCGTAGTCATTACGCGTATCCAAAACAACTGTATCTTCATCCAAGAGAGCCTCTTTGAACTCTTTTGGTGACAAGTAGGCACCTGTTGTTACAAGTGGGTCAATGTCGCTGTCGAAGTCGTTGTCTTCCAAACCAAGGTGAACAATTTCTTTTTTATAACGAACAAACATTTTCTTGAAAGCTTGCTCATTTTCTTCATCAATCTTAAACCACAAATCGCTGAACAATGGATTTGCATGAACGTAGTCCATGTACTTTTGAGTTGTTTCATAGTCACCAGAAACAGTACCGTTGATTCCCTCATCAGCAATCAAAATACGTCCTTTGAGTCCGATAGACTTACAGAAAGCTAGATGCTCAGCAGCATAGGCTTCCGCATTTTCAATTGGGACATATTTATAATAAAGTAATACACGAATGTCTTTTGACATGATTTCTCCTTCTCAATCTTTGCAATAGATGATAAAACTCTGTCATTTCTAATAAATGATACCTTACGATTATATCGTTTAGCCCCTCAAAAGACAAAAATCTGAACTGAAAATTTAGAACCTGTATTCGCAGGTTCAGTGCTTATATGTAAAAAATACGGTAACATGGATGACATGCTGCCGCATTTATTGAAGGTTCGCTATAACTTCTTAGTCGTCTAATTCTATTTTCAGCTGTCGGAGTTTTTCCAAGGTATCATGTCCGATAAGTTGGTCCACTTTTCGCTTATGGCGTCTAGCGATATTTTCTTTCCATTTATCTTCAATAGGATTATGTGGCTTCTCGATTTTCCTTTGCTCTTTGATTTCTCTTGCCTCCTGCCACTCCACTCCTTTAATAACTTCTTCCCAATAGCTGGCAATGGCAGAGCAGAGATAGAGTTGGACCTTATTCAACCAGTGTCCAAAAAAAGTTTGCGGAGCACTTTCCTCCACTAGCCGATAGGTCCTTTGGATTTCAATAAGTTGACTTTGATATTTTTCCCACTGGAGCATAGCTTTACTCGGCTTTTTTCGATAAAGTTGACGCTGTTTGATTAGAGCTATATACGGTGCAACAAAACGGCTCGTCCGTATCTTAATAAAATTTCTGGAGGAGCGAATGGCCACCAGCATGCCTGAGGCCAATAGGCGTTCAACCTCCCTTGCCTGATGATCTGGAAAACGGTAATGGACTTGCCACCCCTCTTCTTCAACCACTAAGCGAATCTGCATCCTACCATTTTGCCAACTCGCCTCCACCTCTTGCTTTTCATCCCATAACTTTTGAAAAAAGAGAAGAAGGTAGTAGCCTTGCTTACTAAGTTCATACCAACTGTTCGTGTGGTAAAGGTAGGTCCGAATCGCTCCTTTCATATAAAATTCGCCATGGAAATCATAAAAAGTTGGCTGTTTATATGTAGATTGTGATGGGTGGTTACTAACTCGGAAAACCTTATAATAATAACTATTCCAAAGAATGCATCCATAAATTGATTTCGTCGTTTTCGATTGATAAAGACTTAAAACTTCCTCGTCAGGATTGAGTATAGAATGAATAATCGGTCCCAACTTTTCTTCTGTCCAGACCATACTTCTCCCCTTGAACACATGTTTTTGTTTGTTTTATATTATTATATCATATATGTATTTTTTTGTATTAAAAAACCCTAGAATTTTTTCTAGGGAAAATAAAAACTTAATCTTTAGACAAGCTACCTGTCTTCGTTTGAGATTTTGCGTAAACAGCCAAAAGGAGTGTCCCTGCAATAGCAACTGTAATACTGTTTACAACACCTGCTACAAGTCCCTGTGCAAAGACCTTATTCGCCGCCTCACTGTAGATAAGAATATCTAAAACTGGGGCAATGACTCCCCAAGCAAGCACATTCGCCGCAATCTGAACAAGGTTAAAGAAAAGAATATCTTTCCCTTCAAAAATCCCTTCTTGAATACGCAGACGTTTTTTGGTAAGACCAACAACCAAACCAAAGACCCCTGATGCCAAAATCCATGACCACCATGGACCGTAAGTCAACGAATCCTTAAGCGTGTGACCAATGAAACCGACCAAGAAGCCAACCACAGGACCAAATACAACTGCCAATAGCGATTGAACAGCGTATTGAAGCTGGATAGAAGTATTTGGGACAAAGGTTGGGATGTTGATTAAATGACCAATAACCACAAAGAGGGCTGCGCCGATACCAGTAGCAACGACTGTTTTGATTGAATTATTTTTCATAACTATCCTATCTCCTAAAATTTCTTTAATTACTAATACGTTTGATTTCAATATGCCAGTTTTGACCTACACCGACATTATAAGCCTTGGCAAATGAGCCCTGATTAATCGCAACACCTACACGATAGAGGGAATTGATATAAATCAATGACTGTCCGATACGTACATCCGCAAAGGACTTGCCGTAGGTTACTTGGTTTTGATACACAAGCATGTCGTTATTGTATATGGTCACTTCAAAGCGATCTTCAAACTGCGGTTGCAAGGTGTAAAATTCTTCCCTCGTAATCGAGGTCCAAAGCGAGCCGAATCGAACATCTAGAATATCAATTGCACCTTTTACATAATCTGAACCAACTTCCGTTGGGACTGTTGGAATTTCCACAATCTTATCCACGCTTAATTCTGGACCAACTTCTTCAAAGCTAATGTGTCCAGAAGCCAATTTAGCTCCCGTATAGGCATAAACATCTCGACCATGGAAGGTGTACGAATGTTCTGTATTGGCACGGCGATTGGCCACCTCTGAAATTTCTCGAACCGCCTTTATCCCCACATATTTTTTGATGAAGGATAGCGTCCCATTATCTGGCGTTACAATATAGTGATTTTGTTCGGTCAAAGCTACTACACTCTTACGTTTTGAACCAACTCCTGGGTCAACAACCGAAACAAATGTTGTCCCCTCCGGCCAGTATTCGACCGTTTGAAAGAGGCGATAAGAACCTTCAAAGATATTATACGGAGTAATATCATGAGTTAGATGGTGAACAACTAAATCTCTCGATTCTTGGAGAGCAACACCAATCATCGCTGAAACTGCACCATCAACTAAACCAAAATCTGATTGTAAAACAAGTAAATTATTTGACATACATTCTCCTAATCTTATTACCGTTCTATGATAACAGAAAACTCGTGACCATTCAAATAGATATTTCCAAAGCCTAGCTATAGTTTTTCCTTATACCTCATCTGTCAAGCACTCTACTATCAGCCACCGAAAACTCCGCAAATTTTCCCATCGTACCTTCTTCGAACTTAAGATAAAATCCCCCACTCTCTAGTTCCAACCAACTATCGTCTTTGAGCAATTGGATACAAAGAAAACTGCCTAGCAGCAGTTCCAATCTCCAACCTTTTAGGACATCCTGCGTGCAATGAGAATCGTCTGCCGACGATTTCTATTTCCAACCTTCTAATAAAAATGACTGTCCCACGGACATTTAGATACAAAGAAAACTGCCTAGCGCAGTTCCAATCTCCAACCTTTTAGGACGTCCCACGTCCAATGAGAATCGTCTGCCGACGATTTCTATTTCCAGCCTTCTAATAAAATTGGCAGTCCAGTGGACTGCCAATTTTATTAGAACCCATCTACATTCGTGTAGATTTTTTGGACGTCTTCGTCGTCTTCGAGGGCGTCGTAGAGTTTTTCAAATGTTGCGAGGTCATCGCCTTCAAGTGATACTTCTGATTGCGGGATCATTTCAAGTTCAGTGACGTTGAACTCTTGGATTCCTGATTCTTTAAGTGCCACGATGGCCTTGTGCAGATCAGTTGGGGCTGTATAGACAGTGATTGCTCCGTCTTCTGCTTCTACATCATCGACTTCAACATCTGCTTCAAGAAGCAATTCGAAGATGGCATCTGCATCATCACCAGCAAATACAACCACACCTTTTTTATCAAACATGAATGATACTGAACCAGATGCACCCATGTTACCGCCGTTTTTACCAAAGGCAGAGCGAACATTGGCTGCGGTACGGTTTACATTTGATGTCAAAGTATCAACGATAATCATAGAACCATTTGGTCCAAAGCCTTCGTAACGACCTTCCACGAAGGTTTCGTCTGTATTTCCTTTTGCCTTGTCAATGGCTTTATCAATGATGTGTTTTGGAACCTGCGCTTGCTTAGCACGGTCGATAACAAATTTCAGCGCTGAGTTTGTTTCTGGATCTGGGTCACCCTTTTTCGCTGCTACATAGATTTCAACACCAAATTTGGCGTAAACTTTTGAGTTAGCACCGTCTTTTGCGGTTTTCTTGGCTACAATATTGGCCCATTTACGTCCCATGGGGAACCTCCTACATTTTATAAAATCGCTTTATTATACCATAAATGGCAAGGATTGAGAAGATTTTTAAAATCTTCTTCACTATACAGTTGACATGTATAGTTTTCCGATATATAATATATAGTACAACTGTACATTTGAATTACATAGGAGAAGCCAAATGAAAAGGAATAAGCACCTCCCCTTAACGGAGACAACCTACTATATTCTATTAGCCCTCTTGGAACCTGCCCATGGCTACCATATCATGCAAAAAGTAGAGGATATGAGTGATGGCGATGTGAAAATTGCTGCAGGAACCATGTATGGAGCGATTGAGAATCTTTTGAAACTAAAATGGATTTATTCCGTTCCAAGTTCCGATAAAAGAAGAAAAGTCTATCAAGTAACAGCAACGGGACAAGAGATTATTAAACTGGAAACACAGCGTATTCAAAAACTACATCATATTGCCAAAGAATTAGGTTTTTAAGGAGGAAGCCATGATAAGACACAAATTATTCACCAGTTTACAAGAGGAAGAACATTGGATTAATTCGATTCAATCCGAAGGTTATCAGCTTGTCAAAGTAACTCCGTGGACAGCAGCCTATCATTTTGAAAAATGTAGTCGACCCCCTCATCCCGTACGCCTTGATTTTCATGAACATATTGCAAAAGGAGAATATTCAAATTACCTCTCTCTATTTGAAGACTGTGGTTGGCAACCTATACAAGGTAGTCGTAGATGCGGCATCCATTATTTTCAACAAACAATCGAAGCTTCAAGCACAGAAATTTTTTCTGATACCGAATCGAAAAAAGCATTCTATTCACGCTACCAAAATTATGCCTACTCCTATTTCGGATTATTTCTGACTTTATTTTTTATCCATTACCAAGTTGGACTCCAAAATGGATACACACTTTGGAATCCTAAATCCTGGTACCTAACTCCAGGACTATGGGAACGGACTGGTACCAGTTTTTGGTTTGGTTTTCTCTTTGAAACCCCATTCGCATTGTTTAGAAGTGGCATCATTCCGTTATTTTTCCTTGCTTGGTCTATTTATTTCCTCCATATCGCTGAAAAAGGTAAAAAAGAAGCGAAGAAATTAGAAAAATACTGATGACATACTATAGTAAAATGAAATAAAACCAGTACATTTGTGGTATAATGTATTTATGGCATATTCATTAGATTCTCGTAAAAAAGTTCTCGCATACTGTGAGAAAACCGGCAGTATTACTGAAGCATCTGTTGTTTTCGATATTTCACGCAACACCATCTATCAATGGTTAAAATTACAGGAGACTACAGGCGAGCTTCATCACCAAGTTAAGGGAACCAAACCAAGAAAAGTTGATAGAGAAAAATTAAAGAACTATCTTGAAGCTCATCCAGATGCTTTTTTGACTGAAATAGCTTCTGAATTTAGCTGTCATCCAACAGCTATTCATTACGCTCTCAAAGCTATGGGATATACTCGAAAAAAAGAGCTGTGCCTACTATGAACAAGACCCTGAGAAAGTAAATCAGTTCCTAAAAGAATTTAATAGCTTAAGTCACTTGACACCTGTTTATATTGACGAGACAGGGTTTGAGACATATTTTCATCGAGAATATGGTCGATCTTTGAAAGGTCAGTTGATCACAGGTCAGGTCTCTGGAAGAAGATTCCAGCGGCTATCTTTAGTCGCTGGTCTTATAAACGGTGAGATTATAGCCCCAATGACCTACCAAGAAACCATGACGAGTGACTTTTTCGAAGCTTGGTTTAAAACATTCTTACTACCCACTTTAGATAGACCATCTGTTATCATTATGGACAATGCAAGGTTTCATCGGATGAGTAAGCTAAAAGAGTTATGCAAGGAACAGGGGCATAGACTTTTGCCACTCCCTCCTTACTCACCTGAGTATAATCCCATTGAGTAAACATGGGCTCAAATCAAAAAACACCTCAGAAAAGTATTACCAAATTGCAATACTTTTCTTGAGGCACTTTTGTCCTGCTCTTGTTTCAGTTAGCTATATCAAAAAGAAAAAGATTGAAAAGAACTGATTAGTCATCTTTTCAATCTTTTTTTACTTTTTACAACTCTACTTTAGCAACTTGGCTATCTTGACTGACCTGTCCAAGATTTTCAAGGCTGACTGATTTGATTTCAGCTGTGTTTGTGAAGGCAACGACGATGGTTGTTTCACGTCCTGCTGAGCGAATAGCTTCAAGATCTGCAACAAGGAGCAAGTCTCCTGCTTCAACGCGTTGGCCATCTGTTACCTTAGCGGAGAATGGAGCACCGTTAAGGGCAACCGTATCTAGGCCGACGTGCACCAAGACTTCTACACCCTTATCAGACAAAATACCGATAGCGTGTTTAGTTGGGAAGACACTAGTTACAATACCTGAAACTGGTGCGTAGACATTACCGGAGCTAGGCTCAACTGCATAACCGTCCCCCATCATTTTTTGTGAGAAGACTGGGTCTTTTACTTCTGTGATGGCAATGGCTTGCCCTTCAGCAACAGAGTAAACTGTCTCCGTCACACCTTTGAACTGAGTCTCAGGAACAACTTCCTCTGTCGCAACAATTTCCGTACGAGGAATGGCAACGCCAGATTCTAGCAAGTCTTGAATGTCTGATTTGAGAACATCTGCTTTTGGTCCATAGACTGCTTGAACACCTGAGTCTTTGATAATCAAGCCCATAGCACCAGCCTGTTTCCAAGCATTTTCATCTCCAACCTGTGCCACATCTTTAACACTAACACGAAGACGAGTCATACAAGCATCCACATCAGCGATATTATCACGGCCACCAAGCAAGTTGATGATTTGAACCACTTGTGAATTGGCATCCGCAGTATCTACGTTTGAGTTAGAAACTACATCTGTTGTTTCTGTATCATAGTTACCATTGCGTCCAGCTGTTGCTAGGTTGAATTTCTTAATCATAAAGTCGGCAATGAAGTACATACCAACTGCAAAGAGGGCTGTTACCCAAATGAAGTTAACTACGTCCATACCGATACCGGCTTTAATCGCCATCGGTGTACGTGTAAGGAATTCGATATTACCAAATGAGTGCATACGCAAGTTGACAACGTCAGCCATGGCAAAGGCTGCACCTTGCACAAAAGCATAAACGACATAAAGTGGCATTGCCGCAAACATGAACATGAACTCAATTGGCTCTGTTACACCTGTCAAGAAGACAGCAAGTGCAGAAGATAAGAACATACCTTTGTATTTTTTCTTCTTATCTGGATCGACATTGCGATACATAGCGTAGGTCAAGCCCATAAGGATACCTGATGAACCAATCATTTGACCAACTTTGAAACGGGCTGGAGTAATGTTTGCAAGAAGGTCATTGTACTGAGCCATATCACCAGCGTCTTTGAGGTTGATCAAGTCTGTAATCCAAGCCAACCAGAGTGGATCTTGTCCAAATACTTGTGTACCTGCTTGTGCACCTGTCAAGATGTCATAGGTACCACCAAGTGACGTATAGTTCATTGGAATGGTCAACATGTGGTGCAAACCAAATGGAAGAAGCAAACGTTCCAAGGTACCATAAACAAAAGGCGCAAGAATTGGTGCTGTATCCTGTGAGCTTGCAATCCATTTACCAAAGCTGTTGATTCCTGTTTGAACAACCGGCCAAAAGATAGCTAATCCTAGCGCTACAAGAACTGAGCGATAGATAACCACAAATGGTACAAAGCGTTTACCGTTAAAGAAGGTCAAAACATCAGGTAATTTGCGGTAATTGTAGTATTTGTTATAGGTTGTTGCCCCTACAAAACCAGCGATGATACCAACGAAGACACCCATGTTCAGAGCAGGTTGACCCAAGATATTGACGAAGTAGCCTGAAACTGGAATCTCTGTTCCAAAAACAGTGGTTACGGTTGCCGCTGCATCTGCAAGCATGTCAGTCGTCACACCAAAGAAGTGACCTGTAATCAAGTTAATAAGGATAAAGGCAAGACCTGCTGAGAAGGCACCACCAGCCTTTTCCTTAGCCCAGCTACCACCGATAGCCAAGGCAAAGAGCAAGTGAAGGTTTCCGATAATCCCCCAACCGATTTGGGCGATAATATTCCCAATACGAATCAAGAGTTCTGATTCTGGGCTGATTAACGGAATAGAGTTTCCGATAGAAACCATAAGACCTGCTGCAGGCATAACTGCAATCACGACCATTAAACACTTACCGAATTTTTGCCAAAATTCGAAACTAAGAAATTTTTTCATTTTTTCTCCTTTATTTTTTGGCTCTGTGCCATTTTATACATTAATTTCAACTTCCACACCAAAATGGTCTGAAATAATCGGACGATTCTCTCCATTGAAAATCACTAAGCTGGATAAAACTTCCTTTTTCTGATTTAAGAAAATGTAATCCAATCGTTTTTCCTGACTGTGACCAGCCCAGCCATCAATAGCCTTTTCAACCGTAATCCCCTGGTCTTTTTCCATCGCTAGATTGTATGAATCATAAAGTCCAAGCTCTGTAATCGCTTCGTAGGCCTCTCGATCTGAGAAGGCATCGGTATTAAAATCTCCCATGAGAATCTTAAAACGTCTATTGCCAGTCCGTTCCACAATCGTACGAATGTTATCAAGCTGGTCTTCCTCTTCACTCCCCGGAAGATTGATGTGACAAGAATACAGGTCAATCAACTGGTCTTGATAGAAGACCGTCAAGCCCATAATTTTTCGTGATAGGATGGAATCAACAGATTTATTCTGACTACAATAAAATGGATCCACTTCATAAACTGGCAACTTGGTAAGAAAGGCAATCCCTTCTTCGTACTTATCGTAGCCGATATGTGAGTTACTCCAATAATATGAATAGTCAAATTGTCCCAAGGCTCTTAATTTTTCTAATAAAATCAAGCCATAATTATCCGCCTTCAAGTCTTTCGTTACCAAATCAGCAGTTATGAGCTGATTGACTTCTTGAAGAGCGATGACATCATAAGCCTTTTCAGCTATTGTTTGGGCTAAAACATCTAGTTTTTCATCCTGCCTTTCTTCTAACCAGGCATGGACATTAATTGTTAGTAATTTCATTGCTCCCCCTCTCTCTGAAAATGCGTAATCGTTTTCTTTTTATAGAAATAGTATAACGTAAACGTTTGCATTAGTCAATAACTTTTCCGTAATATTTTAAACTTTTACGTAAAAGTTGTGTATTCTACTAAACAAAATAGATGTATTGCCCCTTTCTGGCTCTTTTATGATACACTAATGGGTAGAAAGACAGGAAACTATGAGTAAGTATAAAAAAGTTTATCAAGATATTAAGAAAAAAATCGAAGAGCAGGTTTGGTCAACTGGACAGGCCCTACCGACAGAAAATGAGTTAATGGAAGTGTATTCCTACTCCAAGGACACCATTCGCAAAGCACTATCTCTTCTTGAAATGGATGGTTATATTCAAAAGAAACAGGGGAAATCTTCTATTGTTATCGAACATGGTCTAATGAAGGACCAGTATCTTTCTGAAATTAAAACAGCGGGCGAATTGAACAAAAAATCACAGCACCAAATTCAGACCCAGCTTACTTCGCTTTATATTATTCAAGGTCAAGAAGATTTAATGTCAACTTTCGAAGTTGATGATAAGGTAGATTTCTATCGAGTGAGTCGGGTACGGACAATTGATGGTGAGCGGTTGGAATATGACATTTCCTATTTCGACCGTAGGGTCGTCCCTTATCTCAGCAAAGAAATTGCCGAAAGCTCTATTTACCGCTACTTAGAAGAAGAACTCCATTTAACAATTTCTCATTCCAGACGTGAAATCTCCTTCCGTTTTGCAAACGAAGAAGAAAAACAATTGATGGACTTAGGAGACTATGACATGGTCGTCGTGGTCACTAGTATCACCTATCTTTCAAATGGTCAAGCTTTCCAGTATGGAACAATTAGTTACCGTCCAGACAAAGTTAGCTTTGTTTCCATGGCGAAACGGTAAAAGGAAACTTTCGATTTTTTCGACCAAGTGTACAAAACTTCTAGAATTTTATAGTTATAAAAAGAATGTCTCCGCTTTTTTGCAGAGACATTCTTTGCATTTATATACTAAGGAGAGCACCAATAATGGTAAAAACTGATAGTTTTTTATTCTTCAACACATAGGAAGAATTGATCTGATAAGTTTTGGAGTGGTTCAATCAACTTTCCTACTAATTGTTGGAATTCAATTAGTTACTGTGCCAGATATCTTGGTTGTACTGTTCAATAGTACGGTCAGATGAGAAGAATCCTGCTTTGGCGATGTTGTGAACAACTTTCTTGTTCCATGAATCTTGATCTTCGTAGTCTGCAAAGACTTGCTCTTTTACTTCGATGTATTCAGCCAAGTCAATCAAGGTCATGAACCAGTCTTTCGAAATCAATTCATGGTGCAAGCGACCTAGACGTTCTTCATTACCAAGTGCTTTCACTTCATCACTAATGATAAAGTCAACCGCACGTTTGATATTAGCATCACCATTGTAGTAGTCTGCAGATACGTAACCAGCCTTGTCGTACAAGTCGATAATGGTATCTGAATCTTTACCAAATGTATAGATGTTGTCCATACCAGCCAACTCAGCAATCTCAACGTTAGCACCGTCCATAGTACCAAGCGTCAACGCACCGTTGAGCATGAATTTCATGTTACCAGTACCTGAAGCTTCTTTAGAAGCCAATGAGATTTGCTCAGAAATATCTGTCGCAGGAATGAGTTTTTCAGCAACCGTTACGTTGTAGTTTTCTACCAAGTGAACGTTGAGGTACTTGCTGACTTCTGGGTCATTGTTGATCAACTCAGACAAGCAGAGAATCAAATGAATGATGTCTTGGGCAATCACGTAAGCTGGAGCTGCCTTACCACCGAAGATAACAGTGATTTTACGTTTTGGCAGGTTGCCGTTCTTGATTTCAAGATACTTGTGAATGACATACAAGGCATTCATTTGTTGGCGTTTGTACTCGTGGAAACGTTTGATTTGTGTATCAATGATAGAGTTTTCGTCCAACTCAATGCCCTTGTTATCTTTCAAGTAACGTTTAAGAGCCAATTTGTTGTTGTGTTTGATTTCCGCCAACTTAGCATGAACTTCCTTGTCATCCGCAAAGGCAAGCAATTTCTCAAGCTTCGTTGCATCTGTCAAATACTCATCGCCAATCAATTCTTTGATGTAGTCAGCGAGGTCTTGGTTGGCAAATTCCAACCAACGGCGGAAAGTGATACCGTTTGTTTTATTGTTGAATTTTTCTGGGTAAAGCTCGTAGAAAGCTTTCAATTCAGAGTTTTTGAGGATTTCTGTGTGAAGCGCAGCTACACCGTTCACTGAGTTAGAGAAGTGGATATCCATGTGAGCCATGTGTACACGACCTGATTCATCAATGATTTGGACTGCTGGGTCTTTAATTTCTGCACGAATAAGGGCATCCAATTCTTTGATGATATCAACCAAGTGCGGCACCACTTCTTCAAGGAACTCAAGTGGCCATTTTTCAAGCGCTTCCGCTAAGATAGTGTGGTTTGTGTAACCAGTCATATTCTTAACGATGGCAACTGCTTCCGCAAATTCAATACCATGTTTTTCAGTCAAAAGACGGATCAACTCAGGAATCACCATTGATGGGTGAGTATCGTTGATTTGCACATAAGCGTAGTCAGCCAAGTCATGCAAGTTTGAACCGCGCTCAATTGCTTCATCAATCAAAAGTTGAGCAGCATTTGATACCATGAAGTATTGTTGGTAGATACGGAGCAATTCACCATTCTTATCAGAATCATCTGGGTACAAGAAGAGTGTCAAGTTTTCTTTAATATCAGTCTTGTCAAATGAAATACCGTCTGTAATCAAGTCATAGTTTACTGACTCAATATCAAACAAATTGAGGTAGTTCTTAGTCTCTTTTTTATAGCCAAGAATATCAAGACGATCCAATTTTGATTTCAAAGTGAAATTTTTGAATGGAACATCATAGCTGATAGTTGTTGGAATCAACCAAGAATCATTTTCAATCCAGAAGTTTGGCTCTGCTTCTTGCTCATTTTTCTTAAATACTTGGCGGAAAAGACCACAGTGGTAGTTCAGACCAACACCTTCACCGTTGATAGCAAGTGTTGACATAGAATCAACGAAACATGAAGCCAGACGTCCCAAACCACCGTTACCAAGTGATGGTTCTGGTTCAACGTCTTCAACTTGAGCCAATGATTTACCAGCTGCTGCCAATTCTGCTTGAATGTCTTTGTAAACACCCAAGTTGATCAAATTGTTTGACAAGAGTTTACCGATAAGGAACTCAGCTGAGATATAGTAAACTTTACGTTTTCCTGTGTTTTTTGGTTTTGTAGCTGCAGCTTCTTTTACGTAGTTTAACAATTGAAGATAGATTTCTTCATTTGTCAAATCAGCTAATTTTTTCGAAGTGTTTGTTTCTGCAAATGTTGTAAATTTAGTCATGGTTTTCATTTCCTCGTTGGTATAGTAATGTCATTTTTGTCAAGAAGTCTTTGCGTTCTTGGGTCAAGTCTTCAGCTTTCATTCGCCATTCCCAGTTACCTCCGACTGTTGAAGGCATGTTCATGCGGCTTTCTTCGCCCAAGTCAAGAACATCTTGCATGGTCGCAATAGCTGTGTCGCTGACAGTGGCAAAGAGTGTTCGAAGCATGGCTTGGGTCACTGGCTCAATCGGCTTTCTGTTGGTATAGGCATCTACAAACTCCTGTTGTTCAGGCTCAAGATTGTTATACCAACCGTTGACCACCTCGTTATCGTGTGTGCCTGTGTAGGCGATAGAATTTGGTACGCAACGGTGTGGGATGTCAATGCTTTGTCCAGTCACATCGAAGAAGCCAAATTCTAGAATCTTCATTCCTGGATAGCCACAATCTGCAAGCAACTTACGAGCCTTGGCATCAATATTTCCTAGGTCCTCTGCAATAATTGGCAAGTCGCCGAGGGTTTCCTTGACCGCCTTGAAGAGATTGTAGCCTGGACCTGGCTCCCAAGTACCAACCTTGGCAACTTTAGCATCTCCTGCTACCTGCCAGTAATCTGAGAAGCCTTTGAAGTGGTCAATTCTCAAGACATCATAAAGTTTGAAACTCTCGTGAATGCGGTAAATCCACCAGTTGTAGCCAGTTTTTTCATGTTGCTCCCAATCGTAGAGTGGGTTGCCCCAAAGCTGGCCATCTGCAGAGAAGTTATCCGCTGGCACACCTGCCACATAAAGCGGTTTGCGCTCGCTATCTAATTTGAAGAGCTGTGGCTTGGTCCAAACTTCCACACTATCTGCAGAGACATAAATCGGCATGTCTCCGATAATCTTAATGTGGTTTTGATTGGCATATTCTTTTAGCTGTTTCCACTGGCTAAAGAAGAAATATTGAGTGACTTTAAAGTAATCAATTTGGTCTGCCAATTCCAAGCGGTATTTTTCAAGAGCTTCTTCATTTCGAGCAACAACTTTCTTGTCATCCCACTCTTGTAGGGCCTTGTTTCCAAAGTGTTCTTTGATAGCCATGAATTCCGCATAGTCATTTAACCATGACGAATTGGCTTTTTCAAACTCTTGAAAGGCTGCTTTACGCTTGTCATCGCTCAAGAAGTTTTTAACGGCTCTTTCCAAAATCGGACGGCGAGCCTCATAGATCAAGGCGTAGTCTACTTTTTCTGGATTGTCCCCAAATTTCACATCTTGGTAGTCAAAGTTGGCCAATAAATCTTCTTCTGCCAACAAATCAAAATCAATTAAATGGGTATTTCCTGCAATGGCAGAAAATGATTGATAAGGTGAATCTCCGTAACTTGTCGTTGTGAGAGGAAGGAGCTGCCAGTAGGTCTGCTTGGTTTCGACCAAGAAATCTACAAAGTCATAGGCAGGCTTTCCAAAAGTACCGATACCAAACTTACCTGGAAGTGAGGTAATATGCATTAAAATTCCACTGGTACGATTCGCCATAAAAACGTTTTCCTTTCTTTCGATTACAATGATAGTTTAACGCAAACGTTTGCATTTGTCAAGGATTTATACAATTTTTTTAAAACTTTTCCGTAAAACCGCTCGAAATCTCCCATAAATGCGTATTCTAGTGCTCTTGTGACCATTAAACAAAAAAAGAAATTCTGAGTATTGAACCTCAGAATTTCAATATTATTCTATTATTTTATGAAAAGGTTTGCTCGCTGATTTGAATCTCATTTTCCACTACATCAGCCAACAAGTTTGTCACATCTAGGTGATCCAGATAGTAATCCGTTACCTTGTCTCGAATCTGATTTTCAATCACACGGCGCAATGGACGAGCTCCCATAGCCTGATCATAGCCTTCTTCCATCAAGAACTCTTTGGCTACCTCAGTCACTTCTAAGTGAATACCTTTCTTAGCTAGGGTCTTATTGACCTGGGCTAACATCAAATCTACGATAGCCTTGAGGTCTTCTTTGCCCAAGTGTTTGAACTCGATAACTGCGTTGAAACGATTAAGGAACTCCGGACGGAAGAATGGTGCGATACGGTCCATGATGTCTTGATTTTCTTCACTCTCTGCCTTTCCATAACCAAAACCTGCATTTGAAGTCGCGATGACAAGGGTATTTTTGAAGTTAACTTGATTGCCCTGTCCGTCTGTCAAATGACCATCATCTAGCACTTGCAAAAGGAGGGTAATCACTTGTGGATCTGCTTTTTCAATTTCATCCAAGAGGACAATGGAGTACGGATTGCGGCGGACACGTTCGGTAAGAGTATGGGAATTGTCATCATAACCAACATAACCAGCTGTGGTACCGATTAATTTGGAAACGGCTGTCCGATCGCTGTATTCAGACATATCCAAACGAATAATGGCATCTTTGTTACCAAACAAGTCTAGCGCTAACTGTTTTGCCAACTCTGTCTTACCCACACCTGTCGGACCGACAAAGAGGAAGGAACCAATTGGACGGTTGCCGTCATCAAAACCTGCACGATTTCGACGAATGGCACGAGATACAGCTTCCACCGCATCGTCTTGACCAATTACATTTGTCTCCAGGCGATGTTTCAATTCCTTGAGTCGTTCAATGTCAGAAGCTCCCATTTGAGAAACTGGGATCCCTGTCATTCGCTCAACCGCCTGAGCCACATCATTGACAGTCGCTACCACTTTCTGTTGCTCCGTGTGGTTGTCAATTTGTTCTTGGAGCTTGTCGATGCGGACTTTTTCATTGAGTGCTGTTTCGTAATCTTCTTTTTCAGCTGCTTCCAACTGCAACTGTTTTGCCTCAGCCATTTCTGCTTCTAAGGTCTGAATATCTGTCACAGGATGTTGTGCAGCTAAGTGAGCAGCAGTCACATCGACCAGGTCAATAGCCTTATCAGGCAAGCTACGTTGTGGAATATATTGGACGGAATAATCAACCGCAGCTCTCAAGACCTCATCTGGCAATTCAATATTGTGGTGGGCTTCATAAAGCGGCTTAATCCCTTTCAAAATCTGGTAGGTATCTTCAGCGGACGGAGCATGGACCTTGACTTCGTTGAAACGACGAGCCAAGGCAGCATTCTTATGAATAGTATTGCGGTATTCGTCCTGTGTAGTCGCACCGATAACAGTTAACTCTCCACGGGAAAGAGCTGGTTTGAGAATATCTGCTAAGCCCTTGGAACCTGAGTCTCCACCAGTGCTACCAGCTCCCAAAATCTGATGAATTTCATCAAAGAAGAGAATGATATTTCCAGCTTTTTTGACTTCATCCACAAGATTTTGCACATTTTCCTCAAAAGCCCCACGGTACTGAGTCCCAGCTTCCAAGCCTGAAATGTCGATAGAGATGATTTCCTTGTTCTTAATGGCTGCTGGCACATCACCATTAACTATAGCTTGTGCCAAACCTTCTACTACCGCAGTTTTACCAACACCCGCATCACCGACCAGAACAGGATTATTCTTAGTCCGACGTGCCAAAATTTCAGATGTTTCTTGGATTTCCTTATTTCGTCCAATGACTGGATCCAACTTGCCTTCACGCGCATCTTGTGTCAAATTGCGGCCCAGTTTTGCCAGAATTCCGTCTGACTTTATCTGACCTTTAGCTTGTGTTTGAGCCACTTCTTCTGTCTGTGGCAGGCGACCAGTCTGACGATAAATGGCAAATTCCTCCGGTGTCACCTCACGACCGTTAATGGCATAGCGACGACGTTCTGTACTGTAGCCACCCATGTTCCCCATGAGTTGATTGAAAATGTCGTCCATATTGTTAAAATTATTGAAATTGTTGTTCATAGTTTTTACCTCTTTTATAATTCACTTGTTTTTGACTTTTACTGACCTTTGTTTTAAAAAATAGCTAATAGGGTATAATCCTGTCTTTCATAACAACCTCCTTAGAAGTTTGTCTTTTACTGACCAATAGGTCCAGAGTAAGTCAAACCGTTATCATTTGAACTAAACTGACCTTTGGTTCAAAGAATTCGTAAGGTCCTCTACCTTACGGATCTTATTTTACATCATTGGTCAGTAAAAGTCAATGGTTTTGTTTGACCTTTTTTGACTTTTCGATATAGTCTTTTAGTTTACTTTTAGTACTAGCTCTAAAGGTTTGGGGAACCTTTGGAGGTGGGAAATAGAGCGAACAAAGTTCGCATCAAAAGCTGCAGGTAGCTTCAATAGTCCAGTGGACTATTAAAGGTTGGAAATCGCACTTACGATAGTAAGTAACATTCGCAAGGTACGGCAAAGCGAGTTCAAATAATGATAAGATTATTTGAAGTTGGAGATAGAGGCTGGGCAAAAAGCCCAGCACCGCTTCTCAAAGTTAGTGTCAACATCTCAGCGCAGTGGTTGATTGGCAGATTTGTTCGTGTTTTACACTCCAAATCTAACCTAATCAACTGTGCGGGGGTGGGAAAACGAACTCTTCTATGAATGGTTTAGTTCTTTCCCACTCCCATTCGCCGCAGTAATAAAAGATAAACTAAATGACGCTAATAGGGTATAATCCTGTCTTTCATATAACCTCCTTAGAAGTTTGTCTTTTACTGACCAATAGGCCCAAGAGTAAGTCAAACCCTTCTCATTTGACCTAAACTGACCTTTGGTTCAAAGAATTCGTAAGGTACTTTACCTTACGAATCTTATTCTACACCATTGGTCAGTAAAAGTCAATGGTTTTGTTTGACCTTTTTTGACTTTTTGATATAGTCTTTTAGTTTACTTTTAGTGCTAGCTCCAAAGGTTTGGCGAATCTTTGGAGGTTGGAGATAAAGCGAACAAAGTTCGCATCAAAAGCCGCAGACATAACTCAATGCTTTCTTGTTTCTAGGCATTGACTTGAAACAGTCCCCCAGACTGTTTCAATCAGGCAGGGTGAGTTCAAACACTCCGGTGGAGTGATTGAAGTTGGAAATAAGGAAACGACGTTTCCTCGCTCGTCGACGTAATAAAAGATAAACTAAACGACGATAAAAAATCTACCTGACGGTAGATTCGGTAACTACTAGATGATAATCCCTTCCAAATGGTCCAGTTCATGCTGAACAATCTGAGCTTGGAAGTCTGTCAGCTTTAGGCTCTGCCTTTTCCATGAAGCATCAAAAAACTCCACTTCAATCTCCTGATAGCGTATCGTCGGGCGGGTACCTTCCAGCGACAGGCAACCCTCCTCAGTCTTATAAGGCTTGGCCTTGCTGATGAGGACGGGATTGTACATGACCAGGTTGGTAAAACCCACGTTGACGATGATAATCCGCTTTTTGACGCCAATCATGTTGGCCGCCATGCCCACACAAGCGTGAGCGTTAGCTGCTAAAGTGTCCTGCAAATCCTGACCGACCTGCACATCTAGCTGAGTCGCAGGCTCAGATTTCTGCTGTAGGAAGAAAATATCCTTCATAATAGGTTGAATCATGGGAACCTCTTTCGATAAAGTATATAGTATTATTTTACTATTTTTTTGATAATTTGAATTATTTTATGCTTTATCGGATGAGGATAATAACGAAAAGTACCAGCTTTTCTCAAAATATAGCCATTAAAGTTCTGTTTAAATCGAAGAACACCATCTGAGCTGTCGAATATCCCTTGAATACCAAGGAAATTATAACGCTTAAGATTTCGTTTTATTGCACGTTGCATCGCCTCATATTGAAGTAAGAAAGGTGCAGATAGGCTTTGAAACTCTGAATATGAGCCACCAAAAAGATACGTTGCCTCATTCACATCATAAATTATCAGTGCACATGCCAAAAAAATAGGAGCTGTCTGAGTTTGATTTAAAATATTTTGAACCACCTCCTGTTTTTTCAACAATTTCTGCACTTGCTGTGCATACTGTTTTGAATTTCTATCACTTGTTTCTATTTCCTTTTCAATTTGCTTTAGACTGGCTTTCGGGTCAAGTTCTGCAACTAAAAAATCTGCCTGTGTACCAAAGCTTTCAAAAAGACTGTTATAGTAACCACTATCTCTATCTTCAAAGCCTTGTCTAGCTCCAGTTTCCTCAATTATTTTTTTGAAAGCTGAAAGCTCCTTATGATTGATGCTACGAATCCTGATACCGTAACTTTCTGAATTTTTTATGTTTCGTTTACTATTTTTATTGTAGGATTGCAATAACGACGTTGTTGAATACCCTTTCAAATCCTTCACATAATGCCAAACAGGCTCTCCATTTGGATAACCTGTTTGTAAGCCATCATGTTTAAATCCAACTTGCACCAGCTTCTCAATTAGTTGAGTATCTGCTTCACTAATTGGACTCCCTACACTATCAAAGACTTGATAGGTTTGGGAAGGCTTGACCACCAATTCAAGTACGCCTTCACGCTTCGCATAGTTTTTTAAAGATTGATAAAATTCCTCTAAATAAGCATGATTGGTAACCAGCGGTCCAGAATTCAATTCCATATACAAACCACCAGCCATCTTCTTACAGAAAAGCAACGAAGAAATAACGATCTCTAATTGTGAATTTTTAAAACCAACATAGCGAACATCGTATCCTCGCTTGGATAGTAATCCAGCCATTTCAATGGATTGAAAAAATGATTTTTCATTTACTTGTTGACAATGCTTTAAAAATTCTTCTTTAGTTATTTGACAAAAAGTCATTATTTTTTCTTCCTTAATTTTTTTCTAATTTCCAGTAAAACTTGAAAAATCTTATATAATATTGGCGAAACAATAAGGTCGAATTCCCCAATATACTCTTCTACTACTGGATTCAAATGTGATTTAAAGTGATAAAGGCCTCCGTCTAAAGTTGGCTCTATTCCTCCTAAATTTTGCCATTTCACACCTCGTTCGAAAGCATACTTTGCTGTCTCCACCCATGTTAGTAAAGCAGGCTGATAATGTTTAAACTTTTCATCCATACCAGCATAGATATTTTCAGATGTTCCTGCAAAATTAATTGTCAAAGTACCAGCCAATGGAACTAGCTTACTCCCGTTACGAGTCAGAGAATTTATCATTTCTAATTCTGTATTTATTCTTCGGATTTCCTTTTTATAATTTTCAATCTTCGATTGTCTTGTAGTGGATGTGAAGGTCATGGCTTCTTTTACTAATTTTTCTTCAAGATAAGATAACTGTTCATATCTCTCTGCTAAATCCAAATAGGCAACTACAATATAAGAATTTTCTGGATAGGCATTCAATATTTTTTGATAATACTCCCTCCCCCGCAAGCGAATAGATTTGCGCTCCTCAGTCTTTTTTAATAGCTCTGAAAAATCTCTTAACAACTCCTCACGACCAATTCGAATCTCAATACCTTTATTACGCGCCGACCGAATATTTTGTCGAACTCGTTTATTTAGTGATTCCTCTGAGAAGGATTCGCTATATAATACTGCATGACAAGTAGGTTGGATTGTAGCCGACATGGTCTGCACTCGACCAGACCAAATACCTCCCAAATCAACAATCCTATCTTTGACGGCAAGTACATTTAATTCCTCTTCCCTATCTCCTGTTATAGTTTTACTAGATAGTCGAATAAATGGATCGAATTTTATAACAACACTGCGTTCTCGGAGGGCAAATTCTTTTATGGACTTAAATACAAATGACACTAATTCAGCATCTTCATAATCCATTACTGGACCTCTTGGTATATAAATCATCGTAAAACCAAATGGTACTACCAACCTTCTGATAAGAAGAGAAGCAACTGCCACTAATTTCCCATCTTTAAAAAAGCCTAGTCTCTCATTTCGCCACTCACTTTTTACGGTTGCCCACTGACTACTCTGCAACAGGTTAGCCTGTGGTGATTGCTTTACAAATGAATCATGTTCCTCAGCAGATATACCTATTTTATAAGTGTAAAACATTAATTATTCCCCTTGTTCATAATTACTTTTAACGCTAATTAGGAAGGGCTTGCCCGTAGTGTCAAGCCCTGCTATACTAGTATAGCAATCGATTTTGTCAAGTATTTTTACTCAATCATAAAAAAATAATAATGTTTTATTTGTGCCACGAAATCACTCATGCATATATATTCGTTTCCTTTGGTTTCTAATATTTTAAAATTTAGCAATGTACCTCCAAGTCATAATTAAATTGATATATACATAGCCAAGATGAACATAAAAAAGCCTAGTTCTCACTAGACTTTCCTTATTTATTCTTGACAATAAATCGCTATTGCCTGACTAACAAAACTGGCTGTTCCTGGTCCACCTGCTCGGTCTATGTTGGCTGAAAATCGCTCGTCTTCAACATACATAAGACCTAGATTTTGTAAGATTTCCTTGGTGCAGGTGTAGAAATTTTCCGTGATATAGGCCTGCAAGTTGGCTACCTGAGCCTGCACATCTGGATGATTGGCTTCCAAGCTCTGCATTTTTCCAAAAGCTTCAAAAATAGCCTGCATCTCTTGAGCAAACATCCGGTCCTTGCTGGCATCGTAGCCTTCTTCAAACTCGGCATAGGCCGCAGTCTGCCCCCAACGTTCCTTTGCCTCCGCCTTGTAGGCGTCTAGTTGACTGCTGTCAAATGCGTGAAAATCCATGACTTCTCCTCCTTTTTCTGTGAGCAATCTGGCATGATTTATGATGCGATCCAGCCGTTCCCTTTTGAGCTCTAAAAGGGTGATATGGTCTCGCAAGACCTGCTGACGATTGACTTCCGTCACATCCAGAAGCTGCTGATACTCAATGAAAATCAAAATCAGGCTAGGCGACGCAGATGCAGATAGAACTGAAGTTCATCAAATCAAGTC
>NZ_ALMY01000063.1 GCF_000440115.1 Streptococcus suis YS56
GACGTCTGATTTTGATTTTCGAAGAGTATGAATGTCTCTGAGAGGAAAATCCATCCCACGAAACAATAGAATTTCTTCAGACGAGCCAAATTCTCCTGATTATAGTAGCGATAACCATTTTCAGCCACAAATGCTGGTTTGAGCAAACCAATCTGGTCATAGTGGTGCAAGGTCCTCACCGTCAATCCTGTCAACCGACTGACCTGCTTAACTGTCCAATTTTCGTTCATAGAAATCTCCTCTCTATGCCCAGTATAAGAGATAACGTAAGGTGAGAGTCAAGGGAAATACTACATTTTCTTCAACCGATTATCCACAATAGCAATCTTATTTTCCTGACACCATTCCAGTACAAGTTCTTTGTAACATTGTGTCTCAAAGGCATACCATTCTTCCAAACAGTCACATCTCTCTAACTCATTCTTAAAACGTCTAAAAGCACCGCGCCCTCGAATAGCTCGAGATAGACGGCCAGACAAGTCTCCATCAGTCAAATCAGAAATATAGAGTTCCATAAATGTGTAAGGGTTGAAGTCATAATAAATCGGTAGACCTACAAACCTTCCAGCAACATCCTCCTCAATCTCCTCTTCTAAACCTTCACGGGATTCAAATCTAAAGTCCTCAACAGACAAGTAGACTAATTCGTCTAGGTGACTATCATAATAATACCTGTCATCTTGATTCAGCATCTGCAATGCATCGACCACATCTTGAAACCAAATTGCCATATCCTACCACCTCACTGCATCTAATTCCTCTATCATGGCTTTGCGTCGCGGATACTGGACTTTCCACGAGGTGCGAAGGCTGGCACTCACCATTTTTCCATCAGGTAAACCTGCAATTTTTACTAAATACTCTGCTAACTGACGATAGCGGCTTCGACTACTAGCCACCTCCATCTGCTGACTGACAGCTTGGGCGTAGGCATCTCGTAATTGCTCAGGCTGTTTCTCTGATAAGTAGTCCTCGAATCGGTCCAAATTTTCTAAGAACCAGTAACTTGCTCTAATGCGGTCCAATAATTCCTGCGGTCGGTCTGCCAATTGTAACAACTTCAACTGCTGTGACTGGAAACGACGATCCTCCAGCAAATCATCTAAGTAGCTCTGCCATTCTTCCCTAGAAACATAGTCCCGTAACTCCTCTATCAGCTCCAAGTCAGTATCACCAGCTGAAAAAATCATCTCCAGGAGTTCTTCTCTCACCTTGTCATCCCGCCCTTGAGAACGATAGATGTCCCGTAGCTGCTGGCTGTAATCCGACACCAATCCTCTATACTGGGCATCCAAGCACTTACTTTCCTGTAAGAGACGAACTGCTCGGTCAAGCTGCTGATTTGCTACAGCCTGAGCAATGGCCAGTTTACGAAGCTCTGCAACCTCCCAATGATTAGCCTGGAAGGTCAGCAAGTCTGCCTCACTAGAGCCCAACTGAACCAACAACCTGTAACAGAGCATGGCAAATCGATCACGACGGAATTTCCATGACCAAGAGGACTTGTCTCCTTCTTCTATCACCTGCAAGACCGCTTGAAAATAGGTCAATTTCTGCTCAAGGAAGGTTTCTTCTTGAAACTCCATTTCCACAAATTCCATGAGAAGATCCTCTGCAACCTCATAGCCACTTAGCTGTCCTAAGCACCAGTCTAGTAATTCTTGGGCAATCTTATCCGGAGCTACAGTCAATAAATGCTGCCAGTAGCCAGCAAGGCTATAAAGTAGACTACCAGTCGTTCCATTGGAATCATCCAACTCTTGTTGGCAAATCTGATGATAGAAGGCATCTGATACAGCCAAGAAACTCTCATACTCACACCTATCTAGCAAGGGCTGGAGATACTGATGCATGGCCTTTTCCACGGCCCGTTCGTAATCCCTAGTCTGCCTATACTCGATATAACCCGTACGCCTGTCCTCAAAAGGAAGCCCCAGGTCTCTGATTTCCTTTTTCACATTTTCCACTTGCTGAGAAGTTAACTGGGCAGAGAAACGCAGCTGAATTCGATTAGCCAGTTCCCTATCTTCTTGAGCCAATTCAAGAATAAAATCCCGTAGTTGCTCAACTGTCAATTTATCCAGGAGCTGGGCAAGTGACTGTCCCTTCCCCTCAACAGCTGGCTGACCCTCCAACTCAGAAATGGCAAACAAGACTGCAGCCATGTGCTTGCAGTGGTTCATCTCCTGAGCATAGGGACACTCACACCACATACTGACCAGCTGATCATGCTCCAAGTCAATCTCCACCTCATAGACTTGACTACCAATGACATGTGCAGAGTAGCCCTCACCCACCTCTTGAAGCCCTTGAACAGCGTCATCTAAAAACAAACTGTAGCCCCTATCTACGATGTGAGGCTTAAAATAGTCCATCCAATTTTTCATGATTTATATCCTTTGATTTTGTTACTTAAATTATACAAAAAAAATAGGAAGGTTTTCAAGTCAACTGCAAAAACTTCCTATTTTCTCTTTCTTCATCTCACTCCACCCTCACCGGCACTCGCCCGTAGGTCTGCTCTGCTATTGCGTTAGCGCCCAACCGATAGACGCTATCTGCCTGCTGGGTCAGGCTGTCCCAGGGCTCTTTGCCGATCCGCGTCACCAAGCCCACTCGCTCCTTGATGGTCTTGAGATAGGCCTGGCCTCGAGCCGAAAAGCCTAGGATATGGACCGCTTCTGGCAAGGGAGTTTCCACCGCATTGACCAAGATGTAGGTCAGCACCCGCCGCACCCGCGCCTTGGTGTAGCGCTTGGTCGCAACAGCATCCACTAACTCCTCCACGGTCGCTGCGCTCCCAATGGCAGAGCGGATACGACTGGCTAGTTCTTCGTTGACCTGAAAGACCTGACTGAGATCTCGGTGGGTCGCAACCTGGTAGCGGAGCAGGGGAAAATAATTTCTCCAGCTTACCTTGGTCGCCTCTTCAAAGAGACTGGCAGACGGTAAAAAGTCACGCACCAAGTCCAGCTGGTCAGCACCCTTTCGGATAGCCGTCGCCGAGGCGTAGGTCGTTTCCACCTCTTCCGAATGAAAACCAGCCCCCTGCCGCTGAACTGGTCCGAGCTGAATGCCTGTCCCAGCCACCGCCTTAGCGTAAGCCAAGCCCAGAATATGATTGGGTGTATCACCTGTGAAGGTCAGCCCAGCAAACTCCTGCCACATGGCCTGGGTCTTCTGTGGATAAGAGAGATTGTCTGGCAAGTTTTTCACAAAATTTTCCATCTCTTCCGACTTATCCACATAAATATCCGCAATTTTCTGGTAATCCAGCATTTCTTCCGTACCGAAAACCAGTTTTTCCACACCTAGCCTGTGTAAAATGCTGATTGCTCCCTTGGCAAAATGGTCAGCCGACTGGACCGACACCAAAAAGGGCATCTCGACAACAAGATCTGCCCCATGTTCCAAAGCCATCTGAGCCCGTGTCCACTTATCCACAATGGCTGGCTCACCCCGTTGCATAAAATTGCCAGACATAACCACTATTTTCAAGCCTTTCGCCTGTTCCAGCAGGTATTTATGCCCCGTGTGAAAGGGATTGTATTCTGCAATAATCCCTGAAATCATGCCTTGACCGCCTTGAAAAACCACCGCTGGCTAGTTTCTGTCGGAGCTTGATCTTCAAAGTCCGCAAAGACTTCCACAGATGTAAAACCAGCTTGTTTCAAACATTCCACATAGGTTTCAATCGGATAGGTCCGCTCTTCATGAACTTCATCCCGACGAATAAACCGCTCCTCATCTTTGACAAAGAAGGTCAATTCGTGAACAATGGAATGCTCATGCTCACCTTCATAGGTGTCCCAGACAAAGGCAAAATCCTCGTAGTTTTCATGGTAGCTATAGCCTGCAAACACTTCCTCCATTTGATAGATGGAGTGAACGTCAAAAAGGAAAGTACCACCTTGATTGAGAACAGAGTGAACCTCTTCAAAGACCCGCAAAACGGCTTCTTGGTCTGCCATATAGCACAGACTGTCCGAGTAACAGGTCACCGCATCGAAATCTCCAACACCTTCCAGAGCCATCATATCTGCTTGGGCTAGTTCCATCATGACCCCAGCAGCTTCTGCTTTTTTCTGGGCCAATTCCAACATTTCATAGGACAGGTCAAGCCCTGTCACCTCATAACCCTTTTGAGCAAAACGCACAGCCTGAATCCCTGTCCCACAGGCCAATTCTAAAATTGTCTTGGTATCTTGTGGCAAGTTCCGCAAGCTAAAATCTGTCCATTTATCATACAAGCTGTCATCCATGATTTCATCATAGACCGCCGCAAAGGTTTCATAAGTTGCCATACTTCTTCCTTTCGTAAAAAGGGAGCAGGAAAGAACTCTTGGATTCAAAAGAGTTCGTATTCCTGCCCCCGCACAGTTGATTAGGTCAGATTTGGAGTGGGAAGCACGAACAAAGCTGCCAATCAACCACTGCGCTGAGATGTTGACTCAAGTTTCGAATAGTGCACCCAAATCAAAATCTGTTTTCATATTTATTCAAGAAGTCTATCACTTCTAATCACATAATAGTGAACTCATTTTGGTCACTTTCGAGTTTTAGGGTGACCAGCTGAAACAGTTCCCCGAACTGTTTCACTACTCCTCTTCTAAAAGTTCTGCGACTTCCAGGAAGCTGCCTTCGTGCCATAATTTTTCAAGGTTGTAGAGGTCACGCATTTCTTCTGAGAAGATATGAACGACTACGCCTCCAAGGTCCAAAAGGACCCAGCCGCCGTTACTATCGCCTTCTACACGGCTACCCTTGATCCCAACTTCCGCTACCTTTTCACGGATGCTTTCCGCAATAGCCTCCAACTGGCGACTGTTCATGGAACTGGCAATCACAAAGTAGTCTGTCAGGCTGGTCACGCCTTGAACATCAATTACAACAAGGTCCTCAGCTCGCTTGTCATCAGCAGCCTGGACCACAACTTTTACTAAATCTAGTTCTTTCATCTTATCCTCTAATTATATTTTCTAATGTATCCACCTGGGCAAAATTCCATGACCAGATGTTTTGGTAGTGGTCAATCAAGTCCTTGGCATCCAATTTTCCTGAATAACCTGTTGTCGTTCCGCCCTGAATCACTGCTACCTTGTAGCCTAGTTCAAAGGCTACTTTAATCGTCGTGTCAATGCAAAAATTTGTCGCCATTCCCATGATGATGAGCTGCTCAATTCCCTTTTCCTGCAAATAAGCATGAAGCCCTGTTTCCTTGAAGGCGCTATTGAAGGTCTTATCGAAAATCTTCTCACTAGCTAAGGGGGCAACAGTTGAGTGAATCTCCCAGTCAGCAGTCCCCTTGACCAATTCCTCGTCATTTTGAAGGACATAGATAATCTCTATACCCGCTTGACGAGCTTTTGTGATGCTATCTTGCCAGAGGGCTAATCGCTCTTCAATGGCATAAGGTTTTTCCTCCACTAGGAGGTTTTGAATGTCAATGACTAACAATGCAGATTTCAAAACTTGACCCCAGGCGTTTCCAAACGGAACACCAATTCCCTTTCTTCTTCAAGATCTAAGACAAATCCATTTTTCTCCAAGAGTCTTGCCATCTTTTGGTTGCCCTTGACATAGGCGACAATCAAATGATTACAGACAGGGTGAGCTCTTGCTTGATCAATCACGACTTCCAAAGCAGCCTGACCATAGCCTTTCCTCTGAAATTCTTGACCAATCATAAACCGCCAGAGCATATATTGCTGGATGTCCTCATCAATGTCAATCAGGGCGAAGCCAACAACCTGCTCATCTGCCCAGATGGCATAAGGAAAGACATCACCATTCATTCTGTATAGCCAGGCATCCGCCAAGGAACGCACGTTGGGAGCCACGAAGCCCTTATCTGCCTCGGCTACTGTCAAGTCCAAGACAGCTTGATAGGAGCTTTCATCCACAGGTTTTAATGCAATCATTCCTACTCCTTCAACAAAGCAACATATCCATTATAAGTTTCCAAGGTTTGTGGATAAATGGGAACCCCCTTCTTGGCCAAGTAGGAAATGGTTTGGGCAGTTTCATAGGCTACTGCCTTGTCCAAGGACTCTTTTGCGATACGACGCGCCTCGTCCACCCCAGGAAAATCCCTGTTTGGCTCAATATAATCCGCCACATAGAGAACCTTGTCCAGCAAGGTCATCTGCCCAGCACCAATGGTGTGTCGTTGAATAGCTTGGAAGATTTCTCGGTCTTCCAAACCAAAATCTTCTGCAATTTTATAGGCGCCAACCACACCGTGCCAGATGTTATTATCCCAGTTAAGCAGGTCCCTATCCAAATTATACTTGGCAATCAAGTCCAGAAAGACTTGGTCTTCCGCTTCCTTGGCATAATCATGCAAGAGTGCTGCCAGACTGGCTTTTTTCGGATCACAGCCGTATTGGTCTGCCAAGGCAAGCGCCGCCTGCTCCACACCCAAGACATGTTGGAAGCGCGCTGGCTTCATGGCTACACGGATTTTCTCCAAAAGAGCCTGACGGTCAAATGTCAAATCTGCTGCAATCATTGGTAAAGTCCCTTTTCTTCAATGTAGTCTAGAACTTCATGAGGCACCATAAAATTCGGTACCCGTCCTTGCTTGATAAAACTCCGCACCATACTGGAGGAAATGTCCATCAAGGGTACATCTACCCAGATAACAGGATAGGACGTCCCTGCCTTGTAACGAGGGCGCTGGACACCAACAAACTGCACCAACTGGACCAATTCATCTATCCTGTGCCATTTTGGAAGGTAGTCTACCATATCCGCACCGATGATAAAATAATAATCCGTATCAGGATTTTTTTCCTTCAGCAATTTCATGGTGTCGTAGGTATAGCTGACACCACGGCGTTCCAGTTCAATGGTTTCAATCCCCAAGCCGTCAATACCTGCAATAGCCATCTTGAGCATGGAATAGCGATGGTATTCGTCAATGGTTTCTTTTTTATCCACATGAGGGGGAATGAATTCTGGCATAAGCAAGACTTGATCCAGCTTCAACTGTTGACGGACCTGGTCTGCTACAATCAAATGAGCATTGTGGACAGGATTGAAATTCCCTCCCAGAATCCCCACTTGTTTGCGATTGGTTTCTTTCTTTTCAACCTCTAATTCAACCTTGGTAAAGGGTGTTAAGAGTTCAATAGCCATAGGCTCTCCTTCTTAGATTTCTTTGACCTGTTTGGAAATTTTACGGTTCTCTTTCTTGCTAGATTGTTTGAATAAAATCAAAATACGACCGATTTTTTGGACCGTATCCACACCGATTTCTTCTTCCAAGATTTCAGCTACTTCGTGGATGTTTTCATCCGTATTTTGTAGCAAGGTCACCTTGATCAATTCACGCGCATCCAAGGCCTGACGAACACTGGTTTTAATCTGGTCATTGAGACCATTTTTCCCAATCTGAATGATGGGTTTGAGACTGTGTGCCTGACTGTTCAAAAAGGCACGTTGTTTTGAAGTTAGCATAATTTATTATACAAAGGGCGTTGTAACAGACTGGGAGTCTGTTACAATCGGGAAATAAAGAAAACAAAGTTTTTCCTTATTGCGCCGATATACTTAGCCCATGTTCAAATCAGAAGACTTGAACTTCCTTTCTCTTTAATTGTAAAAACTGAAATCAAATACCTCTTATACTCAATGAAAATTAAAATCAGACTAGGCGACGCAGATGCAGATAGAACCCTACTACTTTCACGCTTTCAGGTAGCAGGCTGTAAAGCTCCACTGGAGCTTTACACTCATCAAATCAAGTCAACAACGTCTGCTTTTAATTTTCGAAGAGTATTAGATAATTGCCTTGCGGATCACCACATCCACACCCTTAGGTGCCCAGGCAGCAATCTTGGCCTTTTCATTGACACGAATCCAACCAAGTCCTGAGAAGACCACATCCGTCTTTTCGGTGATTGTAAATTCATGGCGGACCAATTCAGGAAATTCTTTCAATTCCTTGCTGGTTGGTGGCACTAAAAGTGAGCCCGCATGTTTCTGGTAAAATTCACTAGCTCCCTGCAGTTTGGTGCGGTGGAGTTGGAGCTCATTGTCAAAGAAGGCCGTAAAGCCTTGGCGTTCACCAGCCACAAAGTCAAATCGTCCCAGACCAGCCAAGAACAAGGTTTGTTCTGGATTGAGCTGGTAGGTCTTTGGCTTGATTTCCTTGCGAGGGCTGATGTACTTGAGGTTTTTAGCCGTCAAATAATGGGCCATCTGGTGACGGTGGATAATTCCTGGCGTGTCATAGATGTATGAACCATCATCCAGAGGAATTTCAATCTTATCCAGCGTCGTTCCAGGGAAACGTGAAGTCGTAATGACATCCTTATCCCCTGTGATTTCTTGGATAATGGCATTGATGAGCGTTGATTTGCCGACGTTGGTTACCCCGACCACATAGACATCCCGACCCTTGCGGTGTTGTTCAATCTTTTCAATCAAGTCCTTGATAGCCTGCTTGTTTTGGGCTGAAGTCAAGACAACATCAACTGGTCGCATGCCGATTTCATGTGCTCGCTCAGTCAACCACTGAGTAACCTTGCCTGTCTTGACAGACTTGGGTAAAATGTCCTGCTTGTTGCCGACCAAAAGCACATCATTTCCAGAAATAAAGCGAGGCAAACCTGGAATGACTGAACCATTGAAATCAAAAATATCAATAACATTAACCACCAAGGCATCGCTTTCTCCTACACTATGGAGGAGTTTCAGGAAATCGTCATCCGAGATATTAACATCTGAAATCTCATTGTAATGGCGCAAACGGAAACAACGTTGGCAGTAGAGTTGCCCTGTTTCCAGACCTTTTTCTAGGGCCGATTGAGGTGTAAAACCAGCGACAGTCTTATCCGTCGTCTGAATCTGGGCACCACAGCCGATACAAAATAATTCTTCCACTTACATCTCCCTCTTGTAATCTATCACCCCATATTTGGCGATAATTTTCTTCATGGTCCGTCGCTCACGCCAACGGTTAATCTGCGTATTGATCGAATCCGTCTGAATCAGAGGTTTGACCAGCACAGACTTAAGCCCAGCTCGCTTAGCAGCCCGAATATCTGTCATCAACTGATCCCCAATCATAACCACCTCATGCGGCTGGACATCAAAGCGTTTTAAAGCACGGTTCATCCCAAAGGTGAAAGGCTTGAGCGCAAAGGCTTCAAATTCAATCCCAAAAGGTGCAACTGCACGTTTAACCCGCTCATATTTGTTGTTGGAAACCACCACAACGGGAATGCCTGCGGCCTGTAAATCCTGTAACCACTGGCGCATCTCTGGCGTACCATCGGGATTATTCCAAGCAATCAAGGTATTATCCAAGTCAACAAACACTACTTTTATGCCATGTTTTTTCAAGCTTTCGACGGTCACGTCATAAGCCTTTTCCAAGGCAAAATCCGGCATGTAATTTTCTAAACTCACTGTCGTCTCCAAAGTTTTTTATCAGACAATTATACCATTTTTCTAGGAAAAAAGCGAATAGATAGCCAAAAGGAAAACACCCGGTGGAGCCGAGTGCCTATTATACGAACCTATTTGCTTTCTAAAATCCAATCCTTAGGAATGAAAATCATATGGGTCAACAGCCAATCAATATCCAGCGAGTATTTTGAAAAGGCAAATCCAATTTCCTCAACACCAGAATCATCCTCATCCATGCCCAAAATCGTCGTCGCATGACCATAATCAGCATGACTGTCATCAAAGAGGCGCCAAATCAGTGCCTTGTAAACCAATTTTTTGGCATCATAGAGCGTATACTCCTCTCGATATTCTGAAAAGGCTAGACAGTCCTTGCCTTTGGGTTCGACACCCTTAAGTTGAGCAATAGCAATCAAGCTATCATAGTTGTGATAACGGAGGGAGCTACTCAAGGATTGAGCCAAACTAACCGCATAATCAATGGCTAAATCACTGATCTCCACAGCCACAGTTCCCAACTGTTCCCGCAATGGATTGAGCAAATTCGCAGCAAAGCGAGCCAACTCTTCACGGATCTCTTGAGGCAAATTCTCTATATCTTCCAGAATAACCTTCCTATCCTGCTCAGAACCCTTGTAGACATTGATGTCTAGCCCCTGCTCACCCAGTTTTTCCAGTTCAGAATCAAAACCTGTTTTCCCTGCTCGAACATATTGAGCGAGAGTTTCATAGTAACCTTCTGGCAAGATGATACGTTCTAAGTTATCAGCTCTTTCAATGATTGTCATAGATTTCTTCCCCCGTATGTTTGATATTCTTATTGTAACAAGGTAAGGGGAAATTGTAAACCTTTTCAACTTTTATTACATATTTACACCAAGTATATGAATACAAGTAATTCATCGCTACCAAAACAAACGGGTTCCATGAACCTGGTCAACTGGCAATTTTTCTAACAAATCAGGTACATTGTCCACCGTCAAGCCACCTCCAATTAAGATTTCAAGCTTGCCTTGGGCATAGGAAACAAGCTCCTGCAACCAATCGACATTGTTCAAGGCAGACCCCGTCAAACTGCCTCTTGTCAAAATCCGTGTCACACCATGAGCTGCCAGCCAATCAAGAGCCTCGAATTGGCGTTCGCGAGGAATTTGGTCAAAAGCCATGTGAAAGACAATCTGACAGTCCTGCGAAACAGCAAACAGTCTTTCCAAGGCTGGTTCGTCCAACCAATTTTCCTCGGTTAACAAACCATAAACCAGACCATCTGACCCCAGTTCTTTGGCAACCTTACAGTCTTCCACCATCATCTCAATCTCTGCCTCATCATAGCAAAAATCTCCACCGCGAGGGCGAATCATGGTCATGACTGTTGCATCCTGCTCATGCGCTAGTTGGCAAACATATTTGATTACAGCATAGCTCGGTGTCGTCCCTCCGACTGCCAAATTATCGCAGAGTTCAATCCGCTGGGCACCCATTGAGATAGCTTTGGCAAGATCTACGTGGTTTTCCGAACAAAATTCTTTTATCATAGGCATCCCTCTTGAAAACTTTTTTCTTAAGTATAACAAAAAAGAGTATATTAACCAATACTCTTCTCTGAAATAATAATATCCTTTAACGAAATAAGAAGAACAGCTCCTAATATCAAGGCCATGCCCAGAAAATCAATCGGATAAAAATGTTCATCGACCAACCATACCGCAAAAAATACTGAGGCAATTGGTTCGATAGAAGCTAAAAGGCTACCATTTACCGGACCAACCATACTAACACCTTTGAGAAAGGCCGTATAGGCAAAGATGGTCCCAACACCGACAATCCCCAGTAAGCCCAAGAGACTACCACCATCAAGCGGTAGATTACCCTGCCAAGTTTGTAAACCAAGCGTAACCACAAAACCGCCCATCAGCATGCCCAGCCCTATCACCACCATACTACCGTATTGACGAATCAATTTTCCAGGTAAAATAATATAGAGTGCATAGGTAAAGGCTGAGAAGATTCCCCAGAACAAACCGATTGGAGTCACTGCCAATTCATCTAATTTGCCATGAGTCGCAATCAAAAATGTTCCTGCTACAGCTAAGATAATCGAAATCACCTCAACCCCTGTCGGTCTTTGCCTGTCCTTCAAGCAGGTATAGGCTAGCACTAAGATGGGGCAGAGGTATTGGAGAACTGTTGCCGTTCCTGCATTTGTATAGTAAATAGCCTGTAAATAGGCCATTTGATTGAGTACCAAACCAAGCATGGCAAAGACAAAAATGCCCAACAAAGCCTGTTTGCTCTTTAAGACCCTAATCAACTGCTCTCTGGCTGTTATATAGGCTAGCCCGAGCAGGAAAACACCGGATACCATCAACCGAAGGGAGGTAATCATATCCACTGATACACCACGTGACATCAAGTACTGCCCACTTACCCCCGAAAGCCCCCAAGCTATCCCTGCAACTAAAGTTATCAAGGTTCCCAATCTTTTTTCTGCCATCCTATCTCCTTTTCACACTGCGAATATTCCTATTATACCAAAAGAGCAGGACACCGTCCCACTCTTTGCTGTCATTATTGTTTGAGGCCCACAAACTCTACGAATCGTAAAAAAGCTGCCTGACCTTCTGGAGTACGTTTATAGACACCTGCATCTTCCAATACACGCGCAAAAATTTGTCCCACTGACTCACGAACAACTTGTTCGACAGTTTCTTCCGTCACATCTGGGTGAGCTGTTTTCAGGCTTTCCGCCCAAGGCTGATGATAGGCTGCCACTTGACTGTCTTGACCTAGTAAGTATTTTTCTACTTCAGCCAATTCTGCCTTCAAGCGTGGAGGCAAAATCGCCAAGCCCATGACCTCAATCAAGCCGATATTTTCTTTCTTGATATGTTGCACATCTGGGTGTGGATGGTAGATGCCATCTGGAAACTCTTCTGAGGTCTGATTGTCGCGGAGAACCAAATCCAACTCATACAAATCTCCTCGTTTCCGAGCAATCGGGGTGATGGTATGATGGGGAGTTCCATCCGTCTCAGCCTTGATCTGAACGCTATCATCTGAGTAGCTCCGCCATTTTTCCAAAATCTTAGTCGCTAAACCAAGAAGCGATGGCTTATCTGCCGAGCTCAATCGAATCACCGACATGGGCCACTTGACAATGCCTGCCGAAACGGACTCAAAGCCGTCGAAGACCAGCTGACGCTCAATCGGTGCCTTTTCCATGGCAAAACTGTGCCGCCCACCTTGATAGTGATTGTGGGTCAAGATGGAGCCACCCGAGATGGGTAGATCAGAGTTGGAACCGACAAAATAATTTGGAAAGATGTCTAGCAGGTCCAAAAGTTGTTCAAAAGTTTGAGGACTGATAACCATAGGCACATGCTCTTGGTTCAAGAAAATGGCATGTTCATTGTAGTAGGCATAAGGTGAATACTGGAAGCCCCACTTTTCCTGACCAAGATCCAAGCGGATAATGCGGTGATTGGCGCGTGCTGGATGGTTAATCCGTCCCTGATAGCCCTCATTTTCCATACAAAGTAGGCACTGAGGGTAATTAGAAGCCTCTGCTAAACGGGCTGCCGCAATAGCTTTTGGATCCTTCTCCGGTTTAGACAGATTGATGGTAATCTCTAGGTTGCCATAGTCTGTCGGTGTTTGATAATAGATATTTTTGGCAACAGCAGCCACCTTGATGTAGTCATTGCGCTTGCTCAAGGCATAAAAATCTGCCACAGCTTGTTCAGGATTTTCCTGATAGGTCTGCCAAAAATCACGATTGACCTGACTTGGACTTGGCGTTATCAAATCCATCAAACAAGCCCCAACCATGTCTTGCTCTTCCAGCAATTCTCCCACAAAACCAGTTCGAACTCCATGGGCCAATAGTTCATCTTTTAATTCAATCAAGTCCTCTAACTCTGTTTGAACTGTTAAAACCTGGTCCCCGACCAAAGCCAAGACCCGATTGCGCAGGTAACGGGCATCCATTTCTTCAAAATCACTGTTGGCAATGATCTGCTCAACAAAACGATCCACCAATCCTGTCATCATTTCTCCAATCTATTATTAGTAATAGTCTTTCAGTTTGAGAAGAGGATAGGAAACAAGCCAAAACCACTTCTCAACGTTCGTCGCATCCAGTCGAGCAACTGACATGTAAGTCACTTCTGTCAACCTAATAATGAAAGACTATAAGACGCGAGAGCCTCCAGCAATCTCCGCTACATAGAAACTTGGTTCATATCCAACCACTTCAGTATAGGTCTTACCAACATTTTCAGTAAAGGCGTCAACTTTATCCTTATGAACAATAGCAATACCACAACCGCCGAAACCTGCACCTGTCATCCGAGCGCCAAGAACGCCTTCTTGCTCCCAAGCTGTGTGAGCCAAGGTATCCAATTCCAAACCTGTCACTTCATAATCATGCTCTAAAGAAACATGAGAAGCATTGACCAAACGACCAAAGGTTGCCAAATCCCCATCTTCCAAGGCCTTACGCGCCTGCAAGGTCCGTTGATTTTCTAAGACAGCATGGCGGGCACGCTTGATACGGTTTTCATCCTTAATCAAATAACTATATTGATCAAAGGTCCATTCATCCAATTCTCCCAGCGTTTGAATATTCAAGACTGCATTCAATTCTTCCACCGCTTTTTCACATTCCGCACGACGCTCATTGTACTTAGAATCTGCCAATTCACGACGTTTGTTGGTGTTCATGATGACAATCACATGGTCACCCAAATCCAGGGGCACTAATTCATACTCCAAGCTATTGGTATCCAGATAAATGGCACGCTGGTCTGCTCCCATACCGATAGCAAACTGATCCATGATACCAGAATTGACACCGATAAAGTGATTTTCCGTTTGTTTCCCAATTTTTACCAAATCAAGACGCGTCAATTCAAGTCCGTACAACTCTTCTGCGATAATCCCAATCAAGAGTTCCAAGGAAGCTGATGATGACAAGCCTGAACCATTTGGAATGTTCCCGTAAACAAAGACCTCCATCCCTGTGTCAATGGTGTGACCTGCCTCTTGCAAGAACTTGAGCACCCCTTTGGCATAGTTGGTCCAGTTATCCGCTTTATCAAAGACCAGATTGTTCAAATCCACTTCGATCACACCAACTTCTTCAAAGTTTGCGGAATAAAAACGTAGAAGCTGGTCGTCACGTTTGCGAGCAGCCCCGTAAGTCCCCAAGGTAATAGCCGCAGGGAAAACATGACCACCATTGTAGTCCGTGTGCTCACCAATCAAGTTAATCCGACCTGGTGAGAAGAAAGTCGCATTTGCCTCTTGACCAAACACATCGAGAAAGGCTTGTTTGAGTTGTTCTTTGTTCATAAGAACCTCCTTGATTTTGTAATCGTTTTCTTTTATTGTACATCTCAATAGTATAAAAGTCAATAGTTTTACTAAAATTTTACTAATTTTATGTTTTGTGCTATACTAGAGACAAATAGACAGGAGAAAAACATGGTTACTATCAAAGATATCGCGCAACAAGCCGACCTTTCCCCCGCTACCGTTTCAAGAGTTCTAAAAGGCGACCTAACCTTATCCGTCAGCCCAGAAACGCGACAAAAAATCTTGAACTTAGCACAGGACCTGGGCTACACCAAACACCTCAAAAAACAGGTACCCCAACAAAAAGGCACCATCGGTATTGTCCAATGGTACACCGAAAGCGAAGAGTTGGCTGACCTCTACTACTATTCCATCCGTGCCAGCATCGAACAGACCGCCAGCCTACTCGGCTACCAAATCGTCCGCTCCTTCAACGACTTGACCAATCCCCTCCTTCAAGGATTGGACGGCATCATCGCAGTTGGTAAATTTTCTTCTGGGCAAATAGCAGAGCTGACCAACTTGTCTTCCAAGCTAATCTTTGTAGATTCTGATACACTGACCGAAGGATTCTCCTGCGTCACAACTGACTTTGAACACTCTGTTCAGACAGTTATCGACCACTTCCGTTCTCAAGGTATGACAGATATTGGACTCCTAGTCGGACAGGAAGAAACCGCAGACGGACACCAACTGCCAACAGACCCCCGCCTGACAGCCTTTCGGACCTATCTAGACTCCTTGGGCATGCTCCAAGAAGACTACATCTACCAAGGGAAATTCTCCACTCAGTCAGGCTATGAGCTGATGAGCCAGGCTATTTCCGACCTGGGTGACCAGCTGCCCCCAGCCTTCTTCATGGCAAACGATACTCTGGCTGTCGGTGCCCTTAGAGCCCTTCAAGAACACCAAATCGCCGTGCCAGAACGGGTCCAACTCATCACCTTTAACGATACAGCCATCACGCGCCAAGTCTATCCAGCCCTGTCATCCATCAGTGTCTACACCGAAGAAATGGGGCAAGAAGCCATGCAGCTGCTGGACCGTATGATTGCGAGTCCGCAGCCCCACCACCCCCGCAAAATCAAACTGGGTACCCAGCTGGTTATACGGGAGAGTTCTTACTAATAAGGTATAAGAAAAATCTTCCTACCAAATTTTTCGATAGGAAGTTTTTTTATTTTAGTATTGTCTTCTAGCTCTATCAGCATCTGTTCTAGCTTGTGCTGCCCTCAATTGGTCTTGATGATGTTGGGTCTGTCTTGCACGTTCAGCTGCTATTTGAGCCCGTCTTTCTGCCTCAATCATTTTTCTACGTGCTGCTTCGTTCTCCGCAGCAGCTGCATCTAGTGAGTTATTATCAACTGGGACCGTTCCGTTTGGTCCCATTTCTCTCATTGTTTTATACAATTCTTTTTCGAGATAATTCAAAAACGGTCTCATCAAACGAAACGTAAATACAGATAGTTTCCAATAGACTTTAAGAATTGACTTTACAATGTTCATCACTTACCCTCTACGTCTTCTTGCAGCTGCAAGACCAAGACCAGATAATACTGCCACACCTGCGAGCGCCAATAGACTTGTTTGCTCCCCTGTATTTGGCAAGGTCTTAGCTCGTTCGACACGTGAGTAGGTCACTTTTTCTCCAGTAGCTGTTTGTGTCACGGCTACACCTGCTTGTGGGTTCGTCACCACAACTTTACCGTCAACAACTTTCACGTCTTGACCTTTTGCAACGGCATCTTTAACAAAGTTAATATCGACAGCTGGTTTTGCATCAGCAGTTGGTGCTGTTTTTGGTACTGCAACAACTGTTCTATCTGGAAGAGTAGCAATGATGTTATCTTTTGCTTTGTCTTCAAGTTCTTTAACGGTTGCGTATTCAGCTTGAAGTTCTGCCAATTTAGCATTTTCTTCGTTGAGTTTAGCAGTAAGTGCTTCAAGTTTAGCTTGTGCAGTTTCAGCTTTAGCTTGTGCGTCAGTAAGAGCAGCTTGTTTTGCTGTGAGAGTTACTTGTGCTTCAGCAAGAATTGCAGGAGCATTCAAGTAACCGTTCAATTCTTCAGCAAGTGCTTTAGCTTCTTCAACTAAGCGGTCTTTTTCTGCAAGGAGTGCATCACGCTCTTTGTTCAAGCTATCAAGGGTTGCTTGTTGGCTTGCAAGGTTAGCTTGAGCTGTTGTAAGAGCTTCAGCCTTAGAGTTTGCAGCAGCTTGTGCTGTAGCAAGTTCAGCTTTGGCAGTATCAAGAGCTGCTTTCTTATCAGCAAGATTTGCTGAGAAGTTGTCAACAGCTTTTTGGGCATCAGCTTTGCGAGTTTCAGCATTTTGAAGAGCAATGGTTGCAAGACGTAGGTTATTTTCTGCTACCTGTGTTTGAAGCGGTGTAGCAGTAGCGTCAGCAAGGACTTTTTCTGCCTGTGTTTTAGCTTCCAAAGCTGTAGCGTAATCTGAACTTGCTTGGGTCAACTTAGCTTTTGCTTCATCAGATGCAGTTTGTGCTGCTGTAAGAGCGGTTTGAGCTTGAGTGAGTGCGGCTTGAAGTGTTGCTGGGTCATTTGGGTTGGTGATTGGGGTGCCAGTGTAGACACCAAATACGTTGATTAAATGAGGTTGACCAGCGAATGTTGCAAATGCTACACCTAGTTCAGATGCACCCATTAAAGTATTGTTTAGATGACCCCAGCTTGATGGTGCATCAGCAAACGCTTGAGCCATTACAAATTTGTAGATTTCTTGTTTAACATCATACATAGTCATTGATGTACCATATTTAGCTAGTGCAATTGGGCCACCATTTTCACCAAAATAATCACCTGGTAAATGACCAGCTGTTAGAATATCTTTGTTACGAGCTACGTATTTGTTCATTTGGTCTTGTGCAGCTTTCATTGAACCTGTATTTAGTTCAAATGCAGGCAAACCAAGTCGTTGACGAATAGCATTGATTACTTGCAAGTTGTAAAGTGCAAGTTCTTCTGCTTGCTCTTTTGTGATATTTGTGAAGTCAACAATTTTCGCTTTATCATCTTCACCAATCTTAGTTGAAGATTGTTCAATAGCAGTAGCACCAGAATCAGTCATAAAGTCTGAGTCACCTTCAGTTTTATCAGCTTTGAATTGAGTCAAGTCTGCAATTGTAACAGTATCAATATTTGCAAGAGCGTCTGTTGCTGATTTGACAGCGTCAGTAGCCTTGCTTACTGCGTCAGTTGTTGTTTTAACAGTATCTTGTGCAGTAGTCAATTTTGCTTTTGCTGTATCAACAGCGTCTGTTTTGACTGCAAGGTCAGTTGTTGCTGCATCAATTTTAGTTTGACGGTCTGCGTCTGCCTTTTTAGCGGTATCAACGGCTGTAGTAGCAGTTGTAACATTATCTTGTGCTGTTTTGACGTCAGCTGTAGCTTGGTCAAGGGTTGCTTGAGCTTCCGCAAGACCAGTACCAGAAAGAGCATCTTGTGCTGCTTTGACATCAGCTTCTTTAGACGCTACTGTGGCATCTGCTTGGTCTTTTTCTGCTTGGGCAGTATCAACAGCAGTTTGTGCATCGGCAACAGCTTGTGTTTGTGCTGTGATTTCAGCATTGACTTGATCTGTTTCTGTAGCGTTAGCCTCTTGGTCAGCAAGGTTAGCTGTTTGGTCAGACTGGTTAGCTGCAATATTTTCTGGTGTTGCTTTAGCAGCGTTTGCTTCTGCGTCAGTTACAGCTTGGGTTGCAGTAGCAACGTCAGCTTGTGCGTTAGACACTTCTTGATTAGCTGTGTTTACTTCAGCTTGAGCTTGACCTGCTTCAGTAGCAGTAGCGTCAACAACAGCTTGTTGTGCATCCACTTCTGATTGAACTTCAGCAGCAGTTTTTGGTGCTTCAACAGTATTAGTTTCTGTTGCTGGTGTTTCAGTTGCAACTGGTTTTACTTCCTCAGCGAATACTGGTGCAGAAGTAGCACCGATTGCTGTTGCGATTGCCGCACCTGTTGCGAATGTTTTGATTGATTTTTTGTTCATAGTTTTTTCTCCTGAGTTGCTGTTAGGATTGGTTTGACTGTAAAGTCAAACCTTGATATATGTAGTATATCAAGCTATTCTAAATTATTTTACCATTTAACAGTGTCAAACACAACACTTATTTCTGTATATAAGTGTAATTTAACATACTTATTTTTTACCACATTAATCTTTACAATAGTAAGAAAAGGTGTAAAAGATGGAACAAGACAAACTACAAACATTTATTGCTAAAAGAATACGGTACTTAAGACTTCAAAAAAAGTTAAGTCAGGAAAAGCTTTCTGAACTCGCAGAACTTGGTTCGAAACATGTTCACAATATTGAAAATGGTAAATATAATTTTCAGATTCAAACCCTAAGTAAAATCATTAATGCTCTAGAGATAGATGAAAAAACATTTTTTAACTTTGAATTCCCAACACAAGATAAAGAAGTTGATAATGTCCTTAAACAAATAGAACAATTGCCCTCTGAGAAACGACATGATATTATTTCAGCTTTAAATACATTATTATCTAATATAAATAACCGCTAAGATACAAACATCCTAGCGGTTTTCTTCTATTCATATTAATCCAACAATTTCGCCAATTCCTGAGCCAAGAGTTGTTGTGCAACTTGTGGATTAGCTTGTCCTTTAGTTGCTTTCATCAAGAAGCCTGTGAAGGCCTTGTCTGCATTGCGTTTGCCAGACTTGAAGTCAGCTACGGCTGCTTCATTATCCGCAAAGACTTGGTGGATAATCGGAATCAAGACCGCAGGGTCTGAAATCTGTACCAAGCCAGCTTTCTCCACATAAGCCTTAGCAGAGCCGCCTTCTTTGGCCAAGTGTACAAAGACCTTCTTGGCAATCTTAGATGAAATAGTTCCATCCGCAATCAAGGCAATCATCTCCACCAAGTTTTCTGGTGTCAAAGCGATTTGCTCAATAGTCTTACCTTCAGCATTGAGGAACTGAGCCACCTCGCCCTGCAACCAGTTAGACACCTGCTTAGCATCGCCACCTGCTGCCACTGCTGCTTCGAAGAAGTCAGACAGAGCCTTTGTAGACGTCAACTGACCAGCATCATAGGCGGTCAAGCCCAAGTTTTCCACATAGTGGGCACGGCGAGCCTTTGGAAAGACTGGCAATTCTGCACGCACTTCCTCAATCCAACTATCATCAATCTCATAGAGCGGTAGGTCTGGCTCTGGGAAGTAACGGTAGTCAGCTGAACCTTCCTTGACACGCATGAGAATGGTTTCACCAGTAGATTCATCGTAACGACGAGTTTCCTGCTGGATTTGACCACCTGAACGCAAGATTTTCGCCTGACGTTCTACCTCGTGTTGCAAACCCTTGCGAACATAGTTGAAGGAGTTGAGGTTTTTCAACTCAGTCTTGGTACCAAATTTCTCCTGGCCATAGGGACGAAGAGAGATATTGGCATCCACACGCATAGAACCTTCTTCCATCTTCACATCTGAAATACCAGTGTATTGGATAATTTCCTTGAGAGCTGTCAAGTAGGCATAGGCTTCTTCAGGCGAACGCATATCCGCTTCTGATACAATCTCAATCAGTGGCACGCCCTGACGGTTGAGGTCTACATAAGAATAACCATCTGTCCCGTGGGTATTCTTACCTGCATCCTCTTCCAAGTGCGCACGCTCGATACGGATTTTCTTGGTTGAGCCGTCTTCTAGCTCGATCTCAATCCAACCATTGTAGCCAATCGGCTCGTCAAACTGGGAAATCTGATAGGCTTTGGGGTTATCAGGATAGAAATAGTTCTTACGGTCAAAGTGCATGTCCTTGTGAATGTCCATATTCAAGGCCAAGGCAGCCTTGATACCCGCATCCACAACGCCCTTATTAAGAACAGGAAGGACACCTGGGAAAGACCAGTCAATCACGTTGGTATTAGCATTTGGATCCTCACCAAAATGAGCAGATGAAGGTGAGAAAATTTTCGAGTTGGTATTCAACTCCACATGGACTTCTAGACCAATAATCGTTTCAAAGTTCATTAGTTAGCACCTCCAAAAATCACTGGTTGTTGCTTGTGGTAGTCGGTCGTCGCTTCAAAGGCAGCAGCCACTTGGTAAATGGTCTCTTCTGAGTATTTTGGACCAATCAACTGCAAACCAACTGGCAAGCCTTCCACAAAACCAGCAGGAATGGAAATACCAGGGAGACCTGCCAAGTTTACAGGAATTGTTAACAAATCCGCCAAGTACATAGCGACAGGATCATGGTTGAGCGTATCCAAACCAAAAGCAACCGTTGGAGCTGTCGGCCCCAAAATCAAATCATAGTCCGCAAAGACCTTTTCAAAATCTTGGATAATCAAGGTCCGCACCTGGCCAGCCTTCTTGAAGTAGGCATCGTAGTAACCAGATGACAGGCTGAAAGTTCCCAGCATGATACGGCGTTTGACTTCCTCACCAAAACCTTGGCTACGAGTTTTCACATAAATCTCTTCCAAGTTGGTCGCATCTTCTGCACGGAAACCGTAACGGATACCGTCAAAACGTTGCAAGTTAGAAGAAGCCTCTGACGAAGCGATGATGTAGTAGACAGCAACCCCATACTTAGAATGTGGCAGGCTAACTTCCTCGATAATCGCTCCCAGGCTTTCCAAGTGCTTAGCAGCCTTGAGAATGGTTTCCTTGACCTGCGGATCAATCCCTTCACCCATGTATTCTTTTGGCAGAGCAATCTTCATACCCTTGATGTCCTGACCAATCTTGCTAGTGAAGTCTGCGATTTCATTGATCGTTGATGTTGCATCCTTGACATCATGACCAGAGATGACATTGAGCAACTGGGCATTTTCCTTAACTGTCTGTGAAAATGGACCAATCTGGTCAAGAGATGAACCAAAGGCAATCAAACCAAAACGTGACACCGTTCCATAGGTTGGCTTCATACCGACGATACCATTAAAAGCTGCTGGTTGACGAATGGAACCACCTGTGTCAGAACCGAGTGACAAACGGACCTGACCAGCAGCAACTGCAGCTGCCGAACCACCTGAAGAACCACCAGGAACTTTTGTCTGATCCCAAGCATTTTTAGTCGGTTTGAAGGCAGAGTTCTCATTCGAACCACCCATGGCAAACTCATCCATGTTGGTCTTACCAACAACAATCATGTCCTTGGCATAGGCTTGGGCAATAGAAGTCGCATCGAAAATCGGCTCGTAGTTATAGAGCATTTTTGAAGCAGCAGTTGTCAAAATACCCTTGGTTGAGATATTGTCCTTGACTGCCAAAGGAATCCCCGCCATGACATTGTCCGCATCAATCCCCTTTTCATCAAGGGCAGCTGCCTGAGCCAAGGCTGCATCTTCTGTGATAGTCAAGAAAGCATCCACTGCTCCCTCACGGCTCTTAATGTCTTCCAAAGTTGCCTTGGTCAACTCAACCACAGAAATCTCCTTTTTGACAAGGAGGTCATGCAATTCATCAATGGTTTTATTGTTAAAAGTCATTAGGCATCTCCTCCCCCGTCTAGAATAGCTGGTACCTTGATAAAGTTATCTTGTGATTCAGGCACATTTTTAAAGAGCTCCTCACGGCTCTCACCTTTTTGGGCAATATCTGCTCGCAAGACATTCTTACGGTCAGCCATAGTGGTCGTTACCGCAACACCTGTCGTATCCACTTCATTGAGCAATTCAACCATATCGACAATCTTGCTCAAACTTGTCGCAAATTCCGCTGTTTCTTGATCCGAAAATTCCAGCTTAGACAGCTTGGCAACGTGACGGACTTCAGCTTCAGAAATCTTCATTCTTACTTTCCTCCTAATGGAAATCTATCTTCTCATTATACCATATTTCCAGCCCCAGACAAAGGTAGAAATGACCTAATATGTTACCTATTCCCTCCTAAAAATCCGTTCTTTAAATTGCGAAGTATTCCTAATCTCACACCGTCAAACGATAAAAAACAGCAAGTTTTACCTAGCAATAAAACTTACTGTTTGCTTAGCCTATCTTTTTATGTACTAATCCTTTGCATATTTGCGGTATTTTTCCATTTTCCCCTTAAAAAGCTCTCCATTACTTGGTGCTGTATAGGAGACAGCATTGGCTCCAGCTTCGATAACCCGACGAATAGAGTCCTCAGTCGGACCACCAGTCGCAATAATTGGAAAATCAGGGAAAGCTTCTCGAATCTTCTTCACAACCCTTGGCGTTTCCATACCGCAAGAAACATTTAAAATATCTACTCCTGCTTTAATCCGTGAGGTTAAATCAGACTTTTCAGAAACAACTGTATAAATGATAGGAATATCCACTACTTTATTGATTGCCTCAATTGTCTTTACATCCGTTGGTCCATTTACCACAACAGCGTATGCTCCCTCCGACTCAGACAATAGACTCATATTAGCTGAACGCATACCTGTCGTCAAGCCTCCACCAACACCAGCCAAGACTGGAACTGACGCGACCAACATAATACTTTTGATAATAGCTGGACTAGGCGTAAATGGATAAACAGCCAAAATAGCATCTGCGTTGTGATTGGCAATAATCGACACATCCGTTGTAAATAAGACTGAACGAATGCGACGACCATAAATACGAATTCCACTACATTCCTTGATAACTTCTGGCATCTGAACAATATCCTGCCGTAAATCTGATAAAACAGATGGAATAAACTGTTCGCTCATCCGCAACCTCCTCTATACTAGCTACAATAATATATAGTATAACATATTATTTCATGGAAGATACACAAAAACAATCCATTTTACCACTGCTTTCACAATAAAGTACTTTTTCAACAGATTTTTTTAAAAAAAGAGACAGCTTTCGCTGCCTCCCATTCTCCGACCAAAATAGTCTGTAGGACTATCTTAACGACGGATTTCTTTGATACGTGCTGCTTTACCTTGCAATGCACGTAGGTAGTACAATTTAGCACGACGTACTTTACCGTAACGTACTACTTCAATCTTATCAACACGTGGAGTGTGGATTGGGAATGTACGTTCAACACCTACACCACCAGAGATTTTACGTACAGTGTACATTTCTGAGATGCCTTGACCTTTACGAGAGATAACAACACCCTCGAAAATCTGGATACGTTCGCGGTTACCTTCGACAACCTTAGCGTGAACACGCACAGTGTCACCAGGACGGAATGAAGGGATGTCAGTACGAAGTTGACCTTCTGTCAAACTTTGGATCAATGGATTCATTTTATTCTCCTATCTTTGTCAATCTTAGGTGCTTTTAAACCCAGCGGATAAACTGTATTTTTGTGCGTCCATTACACACAGACTATATTATACACCAAGTAATCACCTATGTAAAGCATTTTGATAAATTTATCATGGTCAATCACACCGCTTCTTTTATAGTCTTTTAGTTTACTTTTAGTACTAGGCAACGAGCTGCAGACAGTACTGGAGTACGGCAAAGCGAGTTAACGAAGTAATAAAAGAAAAACTAAATGACTATATCAGAATCAGACTGACGACGTAGTTGTAGATGGAACTGAAGTTCATCAAGCTAAGTCAACAAGGTCTGAGTTTGATTTTCGAAGAGTGTTAATGATACAGATTCCTGTTGGAGAAAAACGAAAAACCAGTCCACAGACTGGTCACTATACTATTAGTCAATGATTGTCGCACCAAGTACATGACGCAAATGATTGAGAGCAAACTGATGATTCTCCTCCGTCAATGCAGCAATGGCTGATGAGACCACCTCAATACGATACCCCTTATTATAAGCATCAATAGCTGTATGAAGAACACAAATATCAGACAAAACACCCGTCAAGACAACCGTATCTACACCACGTTCTCTTAATCGAACATCCAAATCCGTTCCAGAAAAAGCAGAATAATGGCGTTTATCCATCCAACGAACACGCGCATGCCCTTTATGTTTTTGATAAAAATCTGCTAAAGGACCATACAAGTCACGCCCTTGCGTCCCAATGATATTATGGCTTGGGAAAAGCTGAGCTTCAGGATGAAATTCATCCCCCTCCTCATGACCATCAATCGCAAAGAAAATATAGTCTCCATTTTCAAAAGCTTCTTGCGTAACCTGAGCAATTCGTTCAGAAATAGCCTGAGCTGATTTTCCAGCAGTCAACTTTCCTTCGTCTGCCACAAAATCTATTGTATAATCAATCGAAATCAATGCTTTTGTCATGTTAGTAGTCACGTTTCTTAATTTCATCAAAAATAGCTGGGATGAGAACTTTCAAATAAGTCCCCTTCATTCCCAAAGAACGACTTTCAATAATTCCTGCACTCTCCAACTTACGCAGTGCATTCACAATCACCGAGCGTGTAATACCGATACGATCTGCAATCACAGAAGCAGTCAATTGCCCCTCATTGCCATCCAATTCACCCAAAATAGCTACAACCGCCTTCATTTCTGAATAAGATAGCGTATTTACCGCCATATTAACTGCCGCACGACGACGTATATTCTTCTCGTCTTCTTCCCGTTGGAAATTAAGTAACTGAATACCAACTACTGTTGCCGCAATCTCAACCAAAATCAAATCATCATCGTGAAACTGCTCATCATTCCGCCAGATAATAAGCGAACCAAAACGAATCCCCGTCACATGGATAGGCGCAATCGTTGTCAAACCATTAGGATAAGCTGCCCGTGACTCCACAGGAATAGCTGTCAACTCACTCTCCACAGGCAAGTTAACCTGAGTATCGTAGACCTGCGCAACTGCCTTTACATACTCCTCTGGATATTGTTTGTTAATGTAGAACTCTTCAACCCTGTCATTATTGGTCTTATAGTTCATGTGATAGCCTAAAATCTCACCCTCACTATTGATAATACAAGAATTACAATCAATAATGTCAGACAAGTGCTCCGCGATGGCATTGTATGGCAATTCTTCCGCCAACTGCTCTTCGGAACGCTTCAAAATAGAAGTAATATTCCGTGTCTTCTCTAATAATGTTATCATATTTTCCTCTTTACTCTGTAATTGCTTTCAGTATAGCAAAAAATACATAAAATTTCAACAATTATCAGAATATTTACCGTTGTTAGAATAATTCAAACAATTTCATTCAAGTAAAAAGAAAAGGCTGATTAACATTCAGCCCAAAATTCCATTATCTACGGTATTGCCGCAAGAATCGTGACATTTTTTCTTGAATTTCTGCCAACTCATCCACACGTGGTAAATACACAATACGGAAATGATCTGGATCCTTCCAGTTAAAACCTCGACCATGGACCAAAAGTACTTTTTCTTGCTTGAGGAAATCCAATACAAATTGTTCATCATCATCAACTCTGTACATCTCACGATCAATTTTTGGGAAGACATACAGACCAGCCTTAGGTTTTACAGCAGAAAGTCCTGGAATATCATTAATCGCCTTAGTAATAAACTCCCTTTGTTCATATAAGCGTCCGCCAGGCATCAAGAGTTCATCAACCGATTGGTAACCTCCCAAAGAAGTTTGAACAACCTGTTGAGCCAAAACGTTTGAACACAAACGCATATTGGACAACATATTCAAGCCTTCAATGTAACCTTTTACATGCTTTTTCGGACCAGATAAGACCATCCAACCTACTCGGAAACCACAAATACGATGCGATTTAGACAGTCCATTCATCGTCACAACAAATAAATCTGGAGCCAGTGTCGCAATAGGGATATGAACAGCTCCGTCAAAGACCATACGATCATAAATCTCATCAGAGAAAATGATCAATTCATGTCTACGAGCAATATCAATGATTCCTTCTAAAATTTCTTTCGGATAGAGAGCACCAGTTGGATTATTTGGATTGATAAGGACAATTGCCTTGGTTCGAGAAGTCACCTTAGACTCCATGTCTGCCAAATCGGGATACCATTCAGCTGCTTCATCACAAACATAGTGAACAGCTTTACCACCAGCCAAACTAACTGCGGCAGTCCAGAGAGGATAGTCTGGCATTGGCACCAACACCTCATCACCATTATCTAGCAAACCTTGCATAGACATAACAATCAGCTCACTCACGCCGTTTCCAAGATAAATATCTTCAATATCAACATTTGGAAATTTCTTTAGCTGACAATACTGCATGATAGCCTTACGTGCAGAAAAAATTCCCTTACTGTTCGAGTATCCCTCTGATTTACGGGCGTTATGAATCAAGTCACGAATAACTTCATCTGGAGCAGTAAAACCAAATTCTGCAGGATTCCCCGTATTCAAACGTAAAATCTGCTCTCCATTGGCACGCATGCGCATGGCCTCTTCCAAGACAGGCCCACGAATATCATATGCTACATCATCCAATTTTGTTGACTTGTTAAATTGCTTCATGTCGTCACCTCGACTTTCTATCTTTTCTATTGTACTGTAAAAGCAAAAAAAGTACAAGAATCCTTTACATTTTCTCTCAAAAGGCTTATAATAAAAATGTAAGGAACTACTCTACCTATTTCGGGACAAAGCTCTTCTGAAAGGAGTGATTATTATGACACAATCTTACAAAACAATACTCGTCGCTGTAGACGGATCTAAAGGAGCAGAATTAGCTCTTCATAAAGCTATTCATGTCGCACTACGCAACCAAGCACGTCTGATTATCGCCCATGTGATTGATACCCGTGCTCTCCACAATGTTGTTGCATTTGACGCCTCTGTCTATGAATCTTTAGAAAGAGAGGCGGAGCTCCTCCTCGAAGAATACAAACAAGAAGCCCTCAACGCCGGTCTGACCGATGTACAGATTCGCATTGAATTCGGTAACCCAAAAAACCTACTGGCTATCGATATTCCAAAGGAAACCGGTGCGGATCTTATGTTACTTGGAGCAACTGGTCTAAACGCCTTTGAACGTCTCCTAATCGGATCCTCATCCGAATATATCATGCGCCACGCAACTATTGATTTACTCATTGTTCGCGATGGAGAAAAAAGTTTATAAACCAAAAGACTTGATTTACGAATCAAGTCTTTTCATCTGTCTTTTCAGCTCTTCCTGAATCTTTTCCTCCGGCGCAAACCGTTCTTCCCAATCATCAGGTTTTAAAATTTTATGGGTAATTGGATCAAAATGGGCCTTCCCATCTGGAAATATTTTCCCCATATTTGCAGTATGGACTATCTGAAAAATTGGTTCTGGATCAACCCCCATCAAAACAAACGAACCATATGTAAAATAAAGAATATCCAGCAAAGCATCTACCTGATCCTGCATCGAAACCCCGAAACTTCTCTTGCCAGATACCTTAGCAGCAGCAGTATCTAAATCCTGATGAAGTTGTTGAATAAAATCATGAAACTCAACTTCAGATTCTGAAGCTGCATGTAGAAATTCTACCAACTCCTCCAATTTAAAACCAGCGCGATGCAAAGCCGTCTGTCCATCATACACACTGGGAAGTTCTTGGGTTTCACCATCCATTAAAAAATGAAAATCCTTTACCCTATTAAAATTATCGTCCTTGCTCTGAAACATCTTATCCCTCAATCACACCAAAATGAATTAATGCCTTATAAATCCCATCACGATTATTTGTATCTGTAACAAAGGAAGCTGCTTGTTTAACCTTTTTCGTCCCATTTCCCATCGCTACCGAGTGCTGAATTTCATTCAACATTTCAAAATCATTATTAGAATCTCCGAATACCATAACTTCATCTAACTCAAAACCATATCGTTCTGCAACCTTTACAATACCCGATAATTTTGAATTTCCCTTACTGATAATATCAGTCGCATAGGGACTCGAACGCGTAAAAGACAAGTTCGGAAAGAGCACCTCCAATGATTGCGTCTCCCTTTCCGTCGTCAGCAACATCAGCTGATAGATTGGTTGAAAGAGAAAACCTTTCAAATTCGTTTCCTGTTGAGGACTGATCCAACGTACCAAGCGATTGAAAATAAAGTTTATGATTCCAGCCCAGGACTCCGGAATCATACGCGTCACACGATATGCAAAATTTCCTGTTCCAGCACTCATAATCTTACTACCAAATATGCCTTTAGCAGTTCCAAAAGATAAATCCTTATGGTGAGTTTGCGCATACTCCATAATTTGTTCAATTTGCTTTGGCTCTAAACTCTGACTATGAATAACTTCTTCTCTTGAAAAAATATATTGACCATTATAAGCAATGGCCAAATCTAGCCCTAAACTAGCCATATACTGCAAAACAAAACGAGGGTCACGTCCTGTAGCTAGACCAACTAAAATTCCCTTCTCTTTCAAAGCATTAATGGCGAGAATAGTTGAACTACTAACCATACGATTGTCGGTCAATAAGGTACCATCAATATCGAAAAATACAGCCTTTATCGTCAACCAACTCACCTACTTTCTAAGAATTATGTTACAATTAGTATATCACACTTTGAAAGAAACTGAAAATTTATGAAAAAAATTCTAGTATTGCATACAGGTGGAACCATTTCTATGCAAGCCAATCATCAGGGTGAAGTTGCATCGAGTAAAATCAATCCAATGACCCAAATTGATAGCCCACTAGAAGAAATTCAAGTAACATCCTTGGATTTTCTCAATGTTCCAAGTCCGCACATTCGCTTAGAACATATGATGGCTCTATACCAAAAAATCAAAGAAGAACAAATGAACTTCGATGGTTTTGTCATTACACATGGCACAGATACTTTAGAAGAAACTGCCTATTTCCTTGATACAATGGCTATTCCAGAAAAACCAATTGTATTGACCGGAGCTATGCGTTCCTCAAATGAACTAGGTAGCGACGGGATTTATAACTACCGAACAGCCCTACGTGTGGCTGCTGATGATAAATCCGCAGATAAAGGTGTTCTAGTGGTCATGAACGATGAAATTCATGCTGCTAAATATGTTACAAAAACGCATACCACCAATGTCTCAACCTTCCAAACACCAACCCATGGACCACTGGGGTTAGTCACCAAACGAGAGATTCTCTATTTTAAAACTGCTGAACCACGTGTTCGATTTGACTTGTCAAGAGTCACAGGAACGGTCCCAATCATAAAAGCTTATGCAGATATGGACTCCATCCTCCTTGATTCTCTCACTGCAAGCTCAATTTCCGGCTTAGTCATTGAAGCACTCGGCGCCGGAAATCTTCCGCCTACCATCCTTCCAGCCATTAAGAAACTCCTTGATCAAAAGATCCCCATTATTCTGGTATCTCGCTGTTTTAACGGAATTGCTGAGCCTGTCTATGCCTACCAAGGAGGTGGCATCCAACTGGAGCAAGACGGCATTCTATTTGTTAAAGAATTGAATGCTCAAAAGGCCCGACTCAAACTCCTTATCGCTCTCAATGCAGGCTTGGAAGAGCAAAGCTTGGCAGATTACATCCAAGGTTAATCGTTGACGAACTATACAATATGTCAAAAGACCAACACAGGTGTGTCGGCCTTTTTTTATATGACTAATCCAATTCCTCTCCATCTTTCAAATTAGCAAGTAAAATCGACCAATTAGGGTCCTCCTGCCAATTTTCCACACTAACAATCTGACTAGCAACTCGTCTTGCTTCCTCTAAAATTGGATAGTCCTCGATAATATTTGCAACCTGAAATTCTGGCAAACCTGATTGACGAGTTCCAAATATTTCTCCAGACCCACGCATTTTCAAGTCAGCTTCAGCCAAAATAAAACCATCTGTCGTCTCTGTCATAATTTTCATGCGTTCCTTACCAGACTCTGTTTTAGGATTAGCAACTAACACTGCATAAGACTGCTTATGACCACGTCCTACACGCCCTCTCAACTGATGTAATTGGCTTAAACCAAAACGATCTGCATCCATAATAACCATCACCGTTGCATTGGGCACATTGACTCCGACTTCAATAACAGTGGTAGAAACCAAAATATTCGTTTTTCGCTCCTTAAAAGCCTGCATGATGGCATCTTTCTCGTCATTTTTCATCTTACCGTGTAACAAATCCACTGTAACTTGCTCTCCAAAATGCGCCTGTAAATCAGATTGCAGATCTACAGCATTCTTTAAATCCAGAACCTCAGATTCTTCAATCAGCGGAGAGATAAAATAAACCTGGGCACCTACTTCTAACTCCCGCTCCAACCAATCTAAGACCGTGGGCAGCTGTTGATGTTTGACCCAGCGAGTAATAATTGGCTTCCGACCAGCAGGCAACTGATTAATAATCGATACATCCATATCTCCAAAAGCTGTAATAGCTAACGTCCGAGGAATAGGTGTAGCAGTCATCATAAGCACATCCGGATTATCACCCTTCTCACGAAACAGACGGCGTTGTTTAACCCCAAAACGATGTTGCTCATCCGTCACAACCAAACCAAGCTTATGGTACGTCACACTTTCCTGTATAAGAGCATGAGTTCCTACAATGATGTCTACCTGACCACTAGAAATCGCCTCTAAAGCAGTACGACGCTCCGCAACCTTCATTCCCCCTGTCAAAAGAGCAATAGAAAGTTCTGGAAAAAGCTGGCGCAAACTCTCAAAGTGTTGCTCAGCCAAAATTTCTGTCGGGACCATAATTGCAGCCTGCATCCCCGCAGTCACAGCAGCAAACATAGCTAATCCAGCAACTACTGTCTTCCCTGAACCAACATCCCCTTGTAACAAACGATTCATGTGCCCATAGGACTTCATATCTGATAGTATTTCAGCCAAGGCCCCAGACTGAGCATCCGTTAAGGCAAACGGCAATTGTCTTATCTGCATAGCCAATCTATCAGCATCATAAGCAATCTTCAAACCATTCGAAATATCACGATTGTTGGCTTTCAGCATTTGCAACTGTAATTGAAAATAAAATAATTCCTCAAACTTCATACGTCGCAAAGCTTGTCTATACTCTTCTAAATTTGTCGGAAAATGCATCGCAAAAACCGCCTCTCGGCGATTCATTAACCGATAGCGCTCTCGTAAAACTGAAGGTAAATTCTCCTCTAATAAATGCAAATATCCCTGATCAATAGCTGTTTTTATAGCCTTAACCAAATTTACTTGCGAAATCCCCTGCGCCACATGATAGACAGGCTGCAGCTCATCTGATACTTGAGCCAAAACTTTCATTCCTGTCAAACTCGCCTTAGCCTTATCCCACTTTCCCCAAACTGCAATATCCTGCCCCAAAACAATCTTATCTGCTAAATAAGGCTGATTAAAAAACGAAACTGCTAAGACAACCTCACCCTGTTTCATTGAAAAACGGAGTCTATTTCTTTTGTAACCATAATACTGTACATTAGCTGGAGATACCACCTCCCCAACTACCACTGCCTTCTCACCATCCTGCAAATCATAAATAGACTTACTCTCAAAATCTTCATATCTAAATGGATAGTAAGTCAGCAAATCATTAATATTCTGAATGTTAATTTTTAAAAATTTTTCAGCCGATTTTGGACCAATCCCTGGCAAAACCGATAATTCATCACATAATCTTTTCATGTCTCTATTATATCAACAAACAATGAATAGACAAAGCAACAAGAAAAGAAAAAGGAGCCAAACAAAAGCCCATTCACCTCAAAAAATCATGACCACCCGTCAAACGGGTGGTTTGAACAAGGGCTATAAGCCCACATCACCAGCCAGCGCCTAAAGACGCTGGCTTTCACTTTGTTCAAGCCTCACTGCTTTTGACTCGTCACTAGCCTCTTAAAGAGGCATTCGTACTACTTGCCATTATCCCTAAAGGGCTCTTCATATTCTTTTACACTTAACTTATCAAGTGCTATATCATGTTTTTCCTGTTCTTGTATGTATTTCTTAATTGTGGCTTCATTAAGTCCAACTGTACTTACATAATAGCCCTATGCCCAGAAATGACGATTGCCAAATTTATATTTGAGATTGGCGTGTTTATCAAACATCATAAGAGCACTCTTACCTTTTAAATAACCCATAAAGCTTGATACACTTAATCTCGGAGGAATACTGACTAACATATGAACATGGTCCGGCATCAGATGTCCTTCGATAATTTCTACGCCTTTATAACTACACAAACGTCGGAATATTTCTCCCAAACTACTTCGATATTGATTATAGATGATTTTTCGTCTATACTTAGGTGTGAAGACAATGTGGTAGAACACAACCACTTTGTATGTGATAAACTATGTGCCTTTTGTGCCATACTTTTCTCCTCTCGCTTTACAATAGGCTTGAACACCTTTATTGTATCGCGTTTGGAGTTTTTTTGGTATAACCTTCGTCGCGCACCCGCATAGCGGGTGGTTTATTTGTCACGCACCTTACGGAGCGTGACGGACTAAAAGTCACATAAACAAAAAAAGAGACCTAAGCAGCCTCCCAATATAGTCCGTACGGGATTCGAACCCGTGTTACCGCCGTGAAAAGGCGGTGTCTTAACCCCTTGACCAACGGACCATATACTAAAGATTTCTCTTTACTCCGCCAACAGGGCTCGAACCTGTGACATCATGATTAACAGTCATGCGCTCTACCAACTGAGCTATGGCGGAATATGCTAAGCGACTACCGTATCTAACAGGGGGCAACCCCCAACTACTTCAGGCGTTCTAGGGCTTAACTGCTGTGT
>NZ_ALMY01000064.1 GCF_000440115.1 Streptococcus suis YS56
GAAGTAGCTGCAGGCTCAAGCAATTCAGTTATCTTCGAACGTACAGGTGAAATCAACCATGTAACAGGTGAAGTGACATGGCAAGCTTGGACAAGTACAGATTCTGAACTTGAAGGAAATCCATTACCATTAGTATCAGGTTACATTGCCAAAACAGCAACAAACAATGGTACAGCAGTTGCAGTTTCTACAACAGTTGATGACATCACAGCCACAGAGACAACTGGCAATATCGCAGAAGTCGTAACATATGTGGAACTCGGTTCATGGATTCCAAAACCACCAACAGGAACAATTGAAGTACCATCAACGGTTTACCCTAACGATCCAAATGATCCAACTAAACCAGGTACGGATGTTCCAACCATTCCATATATTCCAGGTTATATCCCAGTAGGACCAGATGGAACAACACCGTTAACTCCAGTTGATCCAGCAGATCCAACTAAGGGTTACATTGCACCACCGGTACCATCTAACCCAGGTGAGGATACGCCAATCAACTATGTACCAGAAGAATCAACAGTAGTTGTACGTTATGTAGATGAAAATGGTAAAGAATTGGTACCATCTGAAAATATTCCAGGTAAGGTTGGGGATGACTATACGACAAGTGGTAAAGTTATCAACGGTTACATCCTTGAAAAAGTAGAAGGAACTCCAAGTGGTAAGATCCCATCAGGTGGAACAACAGTTACTTATATTTACAAGGAACTCGGTTCATGGATTCCAAATATTCCAGGTCAGCCAACTGAACCAATCGTTTACCCTAATGATCCAACTGATCCAACTAAACCAGGTACAGAAGTTCCAACAATTCCACATGTTCCAGGATATGTCCCAGTAGGACCAGATGGAACAACACCGTTAACTCCAGTTGATCCAGCAGATCCAACTAAGGGTTACGAAGCTCCACCGGTACCATCTAACCCAGGAACAGATACACCAATCAACTATGTACCAGAAGAATCTAAAGTAGTTGTACGCTACGTAGATGAAAATGGTAACGATTTGGTACCATCTGAAAACATTCCAGGTAAAGTTGGCGATGACTACACAACAAGTGGAAAAGTTATCAACGGATATATCCTTGAAAAAGTAGAAGGAAATCCAAGTGGTAAGATCCCATCAGGTGGAACAACCGTTACTTATGTTTATAAGAAACTTGGTTCATGGGTACCAAATATCCCAGGTCAGCCAACAGATCCAATCGTTTACCCTAACGATCCAACGGATCCAAGCAAACCAGGTACAGATGTTCCAACAATTCCACATGTTCCAGGATATGTCCCAGTAGATCCTAATGGTAATCCATTGAAACCACTTGATCCAACTGATCCATCTAAGGGTTACATTGCACCTCCAGTGCCATCAAACCCAGGTACAGACACACCAATTAACTATGTACCAGTTACACCTAAGACTCCAACAACCCCAACTAAGCCAGTTACACCACCTGAGCCGGTATCGCCAACTCCAGAGAAACCAGTATCTCCTGAAGAGCCAGCGAAACCAACTCCTCCAGCACAACCAGTAACTCCTGAATCTCCAGCTAAACCAGCGGTAGTTGAAAAAGTAGCTAGTCCAGCTCAAGCACAATTGCCAAACACTGGTGAAGATTCATCAGCAGCTGGCGTACTTGGTGCAGCAATGCTTGTGGCAGCTCTTGCCCTTGTTGGTAAGCGTCGTCGCAACGAAGACTAATTACATTATTTTTCCTAACCTCCTATCAAGGTAAAATAATTAAAAGGAAAGGTTCGCCTTTCCTTTTTTTGTACACGCATTTTTGATATACTAGACATAGTATATTCATGGAAAGTATGAGAATTTGATATGAAATTAGTCTATACAGATATTCGCAATCCTCTGACACAGTATTTAACGGATATTGCTGCAGAATTTGCTAAGGAAGGTAAGCGAGTTTTTTACATTGCTCCAAACTCTCTATCCTTTGAGATGGAGCGAAAGGTCTTAGAATACCTGCCTGAACAGGCAACTTTTGATATTATCGTGACCCGTTTTGGGCAATTGGCCCGCTATTTGATGATTGATAGGAAAGAAGCAGGTCAACCACTGGATGATGTTGGTCTTGCTATGATTTTCTTTCGTGTTCTATCGCAATTTGAAGACGGCGACTTGAAAGTCTATGGTCGTTTACAGGCAGATTTTGGGTTCATTAACCAGCTAGTTGCTTTATACAAAGAATTGCAACGGGCAAATATGTCTATTTTGGACTTGGAAGCCATGGAATCGCCAGATAAGCAGGCTGATTTGGTAAAGATTTTTCTGGCTGTAACAGACGTTTTGTCCAAAGAAGGTTTTGAGCATCAGTCTAAGTTAGCACAGCTGACGAGCTTGGTGGAAACTGGTCAGTTGGATGAGCAGTTGAAGAATATTGTGCTGGTGGTAGACGGATTTTCTCGTTTTTCGGCAGAAGAAGAAGCTTTAGTAAGTGCTTTAAATGAACGGGTGTCGGAAATCCTGATTGGTGTATATGCTAGCAAGAAAGCTGTGCAAGCTACCTATATAGAAGGTAATGTTTATCAAGCTAACGTTGACTTTTTGCGCCAGTTATCAGCCCAATTCCAGACCAAGGCTACATATATTGGTCAAGAGCCAGTCTTGGACAGTATTGGTAAATTTTCAAAGAATATGGAAGCCTATTATGACTACAGCGGGACCATGATAGAGCTTACTGAAGAAGACAAGAAAAAAATCCAGCTATGGGAAGTCGTCAACCAAAAGGAAGAAGTTGAGCAGGTAGCAACGGCAATTCGCCAGCATGTGCATCAAGGGGCTCGCTATAAAGACATTTTGTTGCTCTTGGGTGATGTGGATAGCTACAAGTTGCAGATTGGCAAGATTTTTGACAAGTATGATATTCCTTACTATTTTGGTAAGGCAGAGGAGATGAGTCATCATCCCCTGGTCCATTTTGTGGAGTCCTTGGAGCGCTTGCGCCGCTATCGTTTCCGTGCGGAAGATCTTCTCAATCTCCTCAAATCAGGTTTGTACGCCAGCATTTCCCAAAAAGAGCTGGACCTATTTGAGTCTTACATCCTCTTTGCGGATATGAAGGGGCAGGCTGCTTTTTCGAGGGCTTTTTCGGTCAATGGCAGAGCAGACTATGATGCTGAAGTCATCAAGGAGAGAAGGCTTGTCTATGATTTGAATGTCTTGGAACCCCTACGTGCTAAGATTATGGAACCTTTGAACCAGCTGTTTAAGGCTGGACCACAATCTGGAACTGCCTTGCTTGAGAAATTTATGGCATTTTTGGAGGCAATTGAGCTTCCTAAAAATATGGAAAAAATGTCTCGAAATTTGAGTGAAGTAGAGCAAGAAAAAGAAGAGCAGGTCTGGAAAAGTTTTACCCATATTCTAGAGAATTTTCATCAGATTTTCGGAAAAGAAAAATTGAAAATGGATGATTTTCTGGCTATTTTACAGGCTGGCATGCAGGCCAGTCACTATCGTACCGTTCCTGCAACGGTTGATGTGGTCAATGTCAAATCCTATGATTTGATTGAGCCACACACTGCTAAGTATGTTTATGCTATCGGAATGGGCCAGTCCAATTTTCCAAAAGTTGCCAAGAACACCAGTCTATTGACAGAAGAAGAGATGGAAAAAGTCAATCTTGTCTCGGCTAGTTCTTCACGTTTTGATTTGGTCAGCCGAGAGAATATCAAGAAGAACCATGCTGCCATGATGTCTCTGCTGAATGCTGCGACGGAACAGTTAGTTATTTCAACTCCTCAGATTTATAACGAAGGCGAAGATAGTCTCTCCCCTTATATCAAGATTCTCCAAAAAATGGGGCTGAAATCCGAAGAACGTGGTCGGATGAAAACACTTAGTCCGCAAGACATCGGTCACTACAAGAGTCTCTTATCCCGTTTGATTGAGTCGGAAAGACCCTCTCTTGAACATGAAGAATGGGAAGGGCAGACGGCCTTCTGGACAGTATTGGTTCGCCATTTGAAGAAGAAATTGGAGTCGCAAGGCATTGAAATTCCGACCATTACTGGCGAAATAACTTCTAAACAGCTTGCAGCTGATACCTTGGCTGCTTTATATCCAGAGGATAAGCCGCTCCATCTTTCTGCATCCAGTTTGACCAATTTCTACAATAACCAATATCTTTACTTTGTCCGTAATGTTCTGCGATTGCGGGAGCAAGAATCCATCCATCCGACTGCCTTTCAGCATGGTTTGTTCTTGCATCGGATTTTTGAACGAGTGGTCATGGACCAATCTGATCTAGATTTTGATCAAAAAGTGGACAAGGCCATCCTGCGTACGCGTGACGAGGTAGAATTTGCTATGTTTTATAACCAAGATGCGGCTGCTCGCTATACGGAGGAGGTGCTGGATAAGATTGCTCGTTCCAGTGCGACTATTTTGCGGGATAATGATTTGGTTGAAATTGATGGTCAGGAAAAGAGTTTCCGTCAGGATAGGGCGCTGGTTTTTGACCTTCAAAATGGCAAGAGTGTGCATGTAAATGGTACAATTGACCGCTTGGATACCTTGCAAATCAATCAGGCTGTCGGTGTTGTGGATTACAAGTCCAGCGACCAATCTTTTTCAGTTGGGGATTTTTACAATGGTCTAAAACCTCAGTTGGTGACCTACCTGGCAGCCTTACAAGAGCTGGATGAAACCAAGGATAAACCTGTTTTTGGAGCTATGTATTTGCATTTGCAGGATCCGATTATCAAATTAAAAGACACGAAGAATTTAGAACAGCTAGAAGGAGCTGCCAATACGAGCTTGGTTTACAAGGGGCTTTTCTTGAAGGAGGAAAGTCTGGGGCTCAATCATTTTTATCAGACTCGTAACCAACTCTACACGGAAGAAGAGTTTGCGGTTTTATTGAACCACAACCAAGAACTCTACAAACAAGCTGCCAAGGACATCCTGGATGGTCGCTTTGCTATTAACCCTTATACCAAAGATGGTCGTTCGGTGGCAGGTGAGCAGTTGAAGGCAATCACTGGTTTTGAGGCGGATCGGCACATGGGTATGGCACGGCGGTTGGTCAAAGAGGCCAAGCGTCAAGATTGGATGGAACGAATGAAAGGAGGTCAGGACTAATGGCTTTTGAACAATTTTTAAGCGCGGAAGAAATCAAGGCTGTGCAGCTGGCGGAAGCCAATTCTGATAAGCAACAAAAACGCACACCTGAGCAGATTGAAGCCATCTACACGCACGGTCAGAATGTTCTGGTCTCTGCATCGGCTGGGTCAGGAAAGACCTTCGTTATGGTTCAACGGATTTTGGATAAGTTGAAGCGAGGTGTGGGAATCGACCAGCTCTTTATCTCGACCTTTACAGTCAAAGCGGCTGGTGAGTTGAAGGAGCGAATCGAAAAAAATCTCAACGAAACCATTGCTGAGACGACCGATATGGAATTGCGCCGGCATTTGTCTGCCCAGTTGGCAGATTTGACCAAGGCAGACATTGGGACCATGGACTCCTTTACGCAGAAATTGGTCACAACCTATGGTTATAGCCTTGGTATTTCTCCGCAGTTTCGGATTTTACAGGATGAGACAGAAAAAGCAAGTCTGAAAAAAGAGGTTTTCGATCAGCTTTTTGCAGATTATCTTGAACAGGATGAAAATGGTGAATTCCGCAAACTAGTTCGCAATTTTTCGGGCAACCGTAAGGATAATAGTGGTTTCCGTCAGGTTGTTTATCAGGTGCATGATTTTAGCCAATCGACGAGCAGTCCAACTAAATGGCTGAAAGAGCAGGCTGTTCAAGCTGATTTGTACAGTCAAGAGCGTATCGAGCAGATCTTAGAGCAAGGTTTTAAGGAAAAAGTTTTAGACAAGCTCTATCAAGCTGTAGATTTCTTCCGCTACCATGTGGAATGGGGCAGAAATGACTTTGGTTCCGCCAAGTATTTTGCCAATGTGGAAGAAGTTTTGGATTTGTTGACAGGTTTAGATAGTCTGGACCAGAAGGACTTGATGGAGCGGGTTGAAAGAATTCTTCTCATCAATGATCAGTCCAGAGGTAAGGGTCTGACCAATGCCAATCGACCAAAAGATGAGCATTTGATAGCCTTTAAAGAAGAATACAATGCTGGTAAGAGCCAGATTATTTCAGGACTACGAGATTTGGGTCAGGAAGTTTATGAATTGACCCTTCTGAAAGATTATCAGGCTCAATCTTTGCCACTGCTTGTATTATTACGTGACTTTGTCTTGGATTTTTCGCAGGCTTATCTGGATGTCAAAATCAAGGAAGCAGCTTTCGAATTTGGCGATATTGGGCATTTCGCTATTCGCATTTTAGAAGAAAATGCGGACATCCGCCAGTTTTTCCAAGAAAAATACCACGAAGTCATGGTGGACGAGTACCAGGATAACAACCATAGCCAAGAGCGAATGCTGGACCTGCTGTCTAACGGGCATAATCGCTTTATGGTGGGTGACATTAAGCAGTCCATCTATCGATTCCGTCAGGCGGATCCGATGATTTTTCAAGAGAAATTTGAACTGTACCAGGCAAATCCTCAGGCTGGAAAATTGATTTTGCTCAAGGAAAACTTCCGTAGTCAGATTGAGGTCTTGGAGGCAACAAATGCTATTTTCACGCGCCTGATGGACCGTCAAGTAGGAGAAATCAAGTATGACGACACCCACAGTCTGGTGGCTGGTAGTCCTGGTCAAAAAATTGCCCAGCCCAAGCATGAGATGGAATACTTCATTTACGACCAGCAGGAGAGCGCGAGTTCCTCAACGGATGCTGAGGAGGAAACACCTCTGACTGCTGGTGAAATTGAGGTCGTTGCAAAAGAAATTATTCGTCTTCACAATGAAGAAGGGGCAGACTTCAAGGACATCACTCTCTTGGTGCAAAAACGGACGCACAATGACCTCATTATGTCCATTTTTGAAAAACATGGGATTCCTATTGTGGCAGATGGCGGAGCAGCCTCCTACTTACAATCTTTGGAAGTTATGGTCATGTTGGACACCTTGCGGGTTATCAATAATCCACTAAACGACTATGCCTTGGTTGCCCTGCTTAAATCGCCCATGTTCCGATTCGATGAGGATGAGCTGACACGGATTTCCTTGCAGGCTGGGACAGGTTTCTTTTACCAGAAAATGGAAGTAGCCCAGCAAGCAAGTGGACAACATCCTGAACTGATGTCAGGAGAGTTGAAAAAGAAAATCAAGGATTTCTTGTCTATTTTGGAAAACTGGCGTGCCTATGCCAAACTGCATTCTATTTATGACCTGATCTGGAAGATTTTCAATGAAAAATTCTACTATGACTATGTCGGTGCTCTTCCAAATGGCAGCAAGCGTCAGGCCAATCTATATGCATTAGGTCTGCGTGCCAACCAGTTTGAAAAAACAGGCTACAAGGGCTTGTCCCGCTTCATCGCCATGATTGACCGTGCCTTAGCAAATGACAAGGACTTGGCAGATGTACAAGAGTTTCTACCGCAAAATGCTGTACAGCTTATGACCATCCACAAGTCAAAAGGTTTGGAGTTCAAATATGTCTTCCTCATGAATATCGATAAGCGATTCAACTTGGAAGACCATTACCAGTCAGTCATCATCAGCCGAAAAAATGGTCTAGGCATTCAATATTTAGCGGATATGAAAGATAAGGTAAATAGTCCATTACCTCAGGTGCGAGTCTTAATGAACACCCTTCCTTATCAAAATAATCTCCAAGAGCTAAAAATCGCCAATCTTTCAGAACAAATGCGGTTGCTTTATGTTGCACTAACGCGTGCAGAGAAGAAGCTGTATCTGGTTGGAAAGGGCAATGCTGACAAGTTAGCTGAAAAATATGATGGTAAGAAGGAAGAAGGCGTACTTGCCCAATCAACCCGTGAAAGCATGGCGACTTTCCAAGACTGGATTCTAGCCATTGATGAGGCTTTTTCAGGAGAAGACTTGCACTTCAAGAAAGTCTTTGTAACGGACGAGGATTTGACAGAGGAGAAGATTGGTAAACTGACATTGAAGAATAAGCTAGAAAACGCCAGCCTTAAAGATATTCGTCAATCCGAAGATATCGCCCAGGCCTTGGACCAGTTGTCTTCTGTCCAAGAACTTAACGAACGCTATAAGGCTGCTATCGAATTACCAAGTTTACGCACTCCAAGTCAAATCAAGAAACTCTATGAGCCTGTCTTGGAACAAGAAGGCATGGAAGTTATGGAAAAATACCAGCCAAAACGGACCTTCAACTTGCCAGATTTCTCCAAGAAACCAAAAATTACTGGAGCCCAAGTCGGTTCAGCAGTCCATGAACTCATGCAACGTTTGGACTTGTCGTGGTTGGTGACAGAAGATACGGTAAGAGAAGCCCTAGAAGCTGTTCATGCTGAGCAAGCGGTTAAAGACAAAATCAATGTTCAAATGATTTTGGATTTCTTTGATACAGACTTAGGAAGAGAAATTCTAGCCAATACGGACAAACTCCACAGAGAAGCTCCATTTGCAAGTTTGCAGACAGATTCTTTTTCGCAGGAACAATTTGTCTTGCGTGGGATTATCGATGGCTACCTATTGTATGATGATCACATTGTCCTCTTTGATTACAAGACAGACAAGTATGACCAACCTAACCAAGTCAGCAAACGTTACCAAGCTCAAATGCAACTCTATGCCGAGGCATTGAAAAAAGCCTACAAGATAAATCGTGTAGACTGTCATTTGATTTTACTTGGTGGGGAAAGGATTGAAGTGGTTGAAGTCAATAGAGCCAATTATAGTTGTTTAGTTTTTATTTGATGTATAATAAAATAGACTTATGACTTACGGAATTGATTTTAGAAAACGCGTTATTGCCTATGTCCAATCAGGACACACAAAAAAGGAAACCTGTGACCTATTTGGTATTGGAACCGATACCTTGTACCGTTGGGAGACACAGCTGAAAAATGAAGGACATCTGAATCGTAAACCACGAGCTCGTAGTCCTCGCAAACTTCCGCTTGACCGCTTGGAAGCCTATGTCAAGGAACATCCAGATGCTTTCTTAAGGGAAATTGCAGAGCATTTTGACTGTAGTATTCCCTCAGTTTGGGCAGCCCTAAAAAAATTGAATATTACTTTAAAAAAAGACCACAACCTATAAAGAACAAGATAGCGAAAAGGTGAGACGCTATCTTGATGTTTTAGCCT
>NZ_ALMY01000065.1 GCF_000440115.1 Streptococcus suis YS56
GCTGCGTCTTTCTCTTCTGGTGTCATAGTTGACGCATCGATAGCTTTTTCTGCTTCTGCTTGTTTCGCTTCGAGTTCTTTGACCTCGTCTGCTAACTTGTCAGCAATAGTATCTTTCGCTTCTGCCTTATCAGTAATCAAGTCAAGAGCCGCTTCTGCACCATTTTCTAGATCAGCTAGAGTAGTTTCACCTGCAGTTTGTGCTGCTTTTGCTTCTTCAGGAGTAGTTGCTGCATCAACATTATCTTTAGCAACACCAGCTGCATCGTTCAATGCTTTCTTAGCAATTTCAGCTGCATCCGTGATGTCTTTAACTGCCGCATCTTTTTGATCTGGAGTCAAGTCAGGATTGTTGGTGATAGCTGCAATTTCAGCATTCTTCTTGTCTTCAAGTGCTTTTGTTTCGTCAGCCAATTTCTTGTCGATTGCTTCTTTCGCTTTCAACTGAGCCGTGTCTTTTTGGTTAACCTTGAACGGTACGCTCACTGAATCTGTTGTCTTATCTGGGTAAGTCACCGTTACAGGAACAGCAATGTCCGATTCTTGACCAGCAGGTGCTTTAACTGAAACTTCACCGGTTGGGCTTACTGAGATTTCATAACCAAGTGCTTCTTTTTCAGCTTTAAAGGCTGGATCGATTGCATAAGTTGTACCCGCAGGTGCAGTTGTTGCAGCTCCATTTGCATCGTTGATAACGATTGGTTGTGTCACTGCTGTGCCACTGCCTGGTACCAAGCTAGTGTTTTCAGCTGCAGTAGCTGTCAAGGTATCTGCATATTTATCGATGATCACCTTAACGACTACATCTTTGTAAACATTTGACAAAGTGACAACACGAACTTTTACATCGTATTCACCTGGTGCTGTTGGAACTGTTTCACCTGGTGCCAGATCCATTTTATACATAGTTGTAGGATCCGCAACTACAGTATTAGAATTACCAGTATTGACTTTAACTTTTGCAAGGATTTCATCCTTGGTTACTGTTTCACCAGCCTGCTTTTTCAAAGTACCATCAGCAGTCGCATCCATGATGTGCGTTGCTTGACGATTATCAACATTGTTAACGTTAGTGTTTACAAATTCTAACTTGTTATTACCATCGGTCACACCAAATGAACGGCTGTATACACCAACACCTGCTGTTGGTGTACCTGTTGCATAACCAACTGATTGATTTGCCTCAGCACTTGCTTCTGGAGTAATCGTGATACCTGCAATTGAACTCACTCTATTGCTAGGAGATTGATAATAGCTAATCGCATCTACACCATCTTTATCCTCAACAGTCACAACTTTTACTTTATCAACATTATCTGCTGTGTAAGTTCCTGCTGCTACTGTTTGAATTGGCGAGCCCTTGAAGACATAAAGGTTTGATTTATCAATTCCAACTGTACGTGTATCGTTTACTGGTACCCAGTTGTAGATGGTCTGACCGTAAGGGTTGGTTGTCTCAACTTTGATTTCGTAGTTTTTACCTGCTGGGAGGGTGTTTAGGGTTGCTGTAGAAAGAGTTTGCTCGGCTGTTGTTCCTGTTAAGCGGTACCCTACGATTTTACGAGTGTACTCTGATGTAGGAACAGTCAGTGAACGGTTGGTATTTCCAGAACCACTTGTTACATCAATTGTCAGCTTGCCGAAGATATTTGCTTCTGTCAAGTCTGACGCTGCTGCAACAGTTAAATCTGTATTGTCAGCACGTTTATCAGTGTAACCAACAACGAAGAATGGGTTACTATAGGATACGTTTCCAGCTGTATCGGTCATTTTAACGACACGTGAGTAGAAACGACCTGGAGCAACAGGGAACTCACCACTCAGCTTACCTTCGGCATCTAAACGAAGTTGATTACTGTTTTCTCTTCCTAGGTTTCCAGTTTCCGCAGACATCGGAGGATGACCATTTGTAGTCAATGTCTCTGGTTTACCTGCTTCATATGCAGTGACATTTCCTGGCACTCCGTAAGAGATTGTTACAGCATCATTTTCTGGATCTGTCGCAAGGAATTTTCTTGTTACTTCAGATGTACCAAAATCTGGTGCAGTTTTACTACCTGAAGTTGATACTGCCTCTGTAGTTCCTGTAACATTACCAAAGACAAAGAGTGCTTCAAGTTGTCTGTTATCGTCATTCTTAACAGTTGTTCCTGGATTGACACCGATGGTTGGCATGCTTGGTGCAGCATTAAGAATGACTTTAACAGTATTCTCAATCGTTTGGCCATGGACGTTTGTTGAAAGAACAGTCACATCATATGTCCCTGCTTCTGTAGGAAGAGAGCCTGTAACCGGAGTACCTGAAACAACAGTACCGTCAGCTTCAGCAACTTTGACATAATTTTTGATTTCATGCCAGATTTGCTTGCCAGCCTTATCAGTATCTGCAACGGTAGTAGAAGTACCTGTTGCACGAGCAGTTAGTGTAGAGTTGAAATGTTGCTCAAAGGCAATGTTTAAAGGACCTGCAGTAGCTTCGGTAGTAGAGCTTGTGTCGTTTCCACGTGTCACATCTGACTTAACTTTTGCAAGGATTTCATTAGCAGTCACTCCCGCCGTAACTGCTTTACGAACTGGATCCTCATCTGTTTTTACAACAGTATACGGTACAAAAGTGAAGAGGGATTCTGCTGTCTCTGTACCAGAGGTAGCTTTAAACTTCCATGAGAAGGCATCCCCAGCGACTTTGATTGTATGACTACCATAAAGAATACCCGTATCTGAATCTTGCAAACCAAAGTTTGTAGCATTCTTAATAGGGTAGTTTTCACCGTTCAAAATTTGAATGGTTGCCGCTGGATTAGAAGCAGTTACACGCATTTGGCTGTCCGTCTGTGTCAATTCCTTACCAATCAGACCAAAATAGAAGTCTTGACCATTGTAAACTTGTTGTTTTACGTTGGTTGCGTAATCACGGATATGGTTTGGATAATCTAGACGAACTGCACCAGTGCTTGACGATGTTAGTGTAAGGGCTTGACTTGTCGCATCCAACATCGCCGTCAAGATTCCATCTTTATCGACTTTCAACATTTCAGCCGCAAGGTTTTGTGTGCTTGTGCGTACTGTGTCGATTTGGTCATCGAGTTCTGCTTCTGTTGCAGCGGTATTTGCCAAGACTTCATTAGCGGTAGCAGCTACTGCTTTCGTTTCGTTAGCAGCTGTTTCAAGGGCAGTGTTACCAGCTTGCTCTTTCGCTACTTGGCGGAGAGCTTCGTCAGCAAGCAAGTCTGCTTCTAAAGACAATCGCATCAAGACATCACGGTTTGACAATTGTGATGCTGCAATCTCTTCTTCTTTAGATTTTTTCGTTACGGCAAAAACTAATATATTTGTTTGGTTTTCAACCAATTGAACAACAACTTTTGCCTTATCTTGAACCAATTCCCAACCAGAAGGCATATTCTCAGATGCAGAAACTGTTACTTGTGTTTTAGCAGTATCATCAGTCGTTGTTACAGCTACAAGGTGACCTCTTCTGTCAACAGTTTCGTTCGCTTCATTGACGTAATGCGTGATGTAGCTAAGGTATGCTGTGCGTTCTGTTTTGTTAGAAACTGTCTCAGTGGCTGCTGCAGCAACCGCAGCAGTATTCGCTACTTCAGAAGTTGCTTTTGTTGAAGTTTCAGATGCTGCTACAGTTGTTGAGTTTACTGTTTCAGAAGTCGCTGTTGATGTCTCTTCTGAAGTTGCTGCCGAATCCTCAGTTGTTGCTACTTCTGACGTTGCTTTCTCAACGACAACTGTAAATACATTTTCAGCATTTTCAGTAACTGTTTCTTGACCCAAACCTGATACAAGTGCATACCCTTCTGGGACAAGATCAGTTGTCAAATTAGCGGTTGCTACGGCTGTTGCTTCTGTTGTTTGAACTGAAACATTTTTTGTTTGCGTATTGATTACTGTGCCTGCTTGATCCACCACATTTACTGTGTAGGACACTGAGGCTAACCGCTCGCTTGGTACAACTGTTGATGTCGGTTCTGCTGTGTTCGCATGCACAATAGGGCTACTTGCGATTGCTCCTCCAAAAATCACGTTAGCAATGACCGCCGAAGCTAAACCAAAGCTAAACTTACGAAAAGAAAAACGTTGTTCTTTTCTAAACATATCTTTACTAGACATGAATTTCCTCCAATATTATAATAAGTTATACTATGTGTAGCTATTAGGATATCATCATACTTTAAGCCAAACAAAAATACCCCCCCCTGCTTTAAAAAGTTAGCAGGGGAGGTATCTTCTGCGGTATGCTCATTTCCGAACATGGTTTGTCGGTCATCAGTAACAATTACTCTGCAAAAATCTACATAAGTACAACGAGTAAATTATAGCACAATTATATCTGAAAAAGCAAGAAAAATGCTTGGAATTCTCGTGTATTTTAACTTTTTTTGTAAAAATTTTACAGTTAGAATTTGACTTGGTTTTCTGAGCACGTTTTCATGTTATTTTTCTGAGAATGGGTGTCTTGTTTTCTTGGGTGGTTAACATCGTTTTCCGAATGTTTTCTGTATTCTTTTGTGTATTTTTCAAAAAGAGCGAACAAAACAACAAGGATATCCATGCGACAGGTGGAGAGGGGTGGCTCGATAGTTACGCATCTATAAATAGAGGTACTTGAAATAGAGGTGCTTGGTTATAGGTGTTTTAGCAGAGGGGAGAATGATGGTGCATAGATATGTATTGACTGATGGAGGGACAGGTGGGTGCTTTGATATATATGTCCAAGAAGAGTGCCAGGAGATTGAGGAGTTGTGCGTTGATGTATAGAGGCTTGGATATATGTGTATTGACAAAAGGGTGTGGTCATGGAGGTATAGGTGGGAGTGGAAAAGATGGTGTCGCTTGGATATGTATGTTTGAGTAGAAGAAGGGTGTTTTTGCATATATATGTTTGTTTAGGCGAAAGAAGAATGTTGGCGCTTATATATATGTGTTTGTTCAAGCAGAAGAAGGATATCGGCGCATAGATATGTGTGTAGGTTGTGTACTTTTATATCTTTACATATCGAGGTTGGTTGTGGTGAATACAGGGGATTGAATTAAGCAAGGGACAGTTTTAGGTTATCGTATCAGCAGCCCACTCCCAAAATAACTTTAGGATTCTCAAATTTACAAACATAGATGTGTCCTGTTTTTTGATTCATCTGGATATACGAGTGCAAAACACAAAAAACCTCGAAATAAGCAGTTTCCGAGGGAGTTGATAGATTCTGTAAATTTCAGGGCATGTTCTGCCTAGGCGATAATCTTGTCAGGCTGAATGGTAAAATCACGATTGCCGAAAAACTCGAACCATTTTTTGACATCGTAGTCGGAAATGGTTTCGGGTTATATGGAGGGTGGATATTAGCTATTTGCGTTCAACTCACTTTGAAGTTGGAGAACACGCTCGAGAGGAAGGTTTAGATTTTCAGCTATTGCGTCCGCTGGAAAACCAGACCTCAAGAAATTACGGGCAGAGGTGATTTGAAGTTCTTCACGTGCTTCCTCCTGTGCAGTCACCAAAGTGGCATAACTAACTTCAAGACTATCCAATTGCTTGTCCCACATGTCTTGTTCCTCCTTTGTCCAGGTTGTAAAGTCTAAGGCGTGTTCTGCCTGGGAGATAATCTTGTCAGGCTGAATGGTAAAATCTCGGTTGCCGAAAAACTCGAACCATTTTTTGACATCGTAATCGGAAATGGTTTCGGGTTATATGGAGGGCAGATATTAGCTATTTGCGTTCAACTCGCTTTGAAGCTGGAGAACACGCTCGAGAGGGAGGTTTAAACTGTTCGATATGATATCAATATTAACTCCAGCTAACAATAAATTGCGAGCAGAGTATATAAGTCCTTCTTCACGGCCTTCTTCACGGCCACGCTCCAACCCCTCTTCAAATCCGTCTTCTAATGCTGTCATCAGTGTAGCATAACTAACCTCAAGGCTATCGATTTGCTTATCCCACATGTCTTTTTCCTCCTTTGTCCAGGTTGTAAAGTCTAAGGCGTGTTCTGCCTGGGCGATAATCTTGTCAGGCTGAATGGTAAAATCACGATTACCGAAAAACTCGAACCATTTTTTGACATCGTAATCGGAAATGGTTTCGGGCTGATATTTTTCTAACTCCAGAAAAGCCATTTTCAAGAGACCGTGCTGTTTGGAGCTGTTTTTGGGTTTGACTGTCAGCTCTTCATTGGTCTCCTCTTCACGCAAAGAAAAAATGTGGAAGGGCTTATCGTCGTCGAAATAATTTTTCTCCAAGAGAGCGATACCGTAAACGGGGTAAATCCTCTCGTGAGTGAAGTGGGTGTGACCATATTCCTGCCGAATTTTTTCAACGTTATCATGCACCTGCGTACAAATGTAGGCCCACAAGCGATTGACGAAAGTCTTTTGCTTGGCAATCTGGATTTCAATGACAACTTGGGTCCCATCATCCAGCTTGACTAGAATGTCAGTCACAGTATAGAAGCCCTTGGGTAAATCATCATTTGGCAGGCGAATCTGATGACCGTCCAGCAGTTCAACTTCTTGAACAGGCAAGTCCAAAATATCTGAAATAAAAGCCTTGGTCACTTCCGTGTTTTGAAAAATTTTCTTGGCAACCGTGTCTTGTGTTGGTTTTAATAGGGTATGTCTCACTATACCACATCCTTTCATTTGATTTTTCATGGTAGAGCCAGTTTTTTGTCTCTACTTATTTATTCGAAATCAAATGAAAAACTTTTCTATATATAGTATACCACAAATGAAAAAAGTAACCCACCACAAAATGTGATGAGTTCGTTTCTAGGTATGTACAAAATTTTCTTTACAAATTTTCAAAAGCTAGACTTGGCTTGGCATTCAAATCCCAACCAGCAAAGTTTTCCTTGTTGTATTCGCTAACGGCTGCCAAGGCAATCATACCAGCATTGTCACCGCAGAGGCGAAGCGGGGGAATGATGACCTCCACATCGGTGATTTCAGCTGCCAACCGCTCTCGTAATCCCTGATTGGCTGCTACACCGCCCGCTACGACCAAGGTCTTAACAGGGTATTTCTCCAAGGCCTTCTTGGTCTTAGCCATGAGAATGTCCATAACACAGGCTTGGAAAGAAGCTGACAGGTCCGCATTGGACAAGGTTTCCCCTTTCTGCTGGGCATTGTGGTAGAGGTTGATAAAGGCGGATTTCAAACCTGAAAAAGAAAACTCCAGATTATCTTCTTTTATCATAGCACGAGGGAAGTCATAAATGTCTTGCCCCTCATGAGCCAATTCATCAATAATACGACCAGCTGGATAGGGGAGACCCATGACCCGCCCTACCTTATCATAGGCCTCGCCAACCGCATCATCTCGCGTTTCACCGACAATCTTGTAGTCACCCGCCTCTGACACATAGACCAACTCCGTATGCCCACCGCTGACCAAAAGAGCCAAAAGCGGAAACTCCAACTCCTTGACCGCACGCGCCGCCATCAAGTGCCCTGCCATATGATTGACAGGAATGAGCGGCAAGCCATTAGCCCAAGCAAAGGCCTTGGCAGCCGACATCCCGACCAGCAAAGCACCGACCAAGCCAGGCCCATAGGTCACAGCCACAGCCGTCAAATCCTCTGCCGTCACCTCCGCCTCCAACAAGGCCTCCTCGATACAGGCCGTAATCACTTCCACATGGTGACGGCTGGCCACCTCGGGCACCACCCCACCAAACCGCTGGTGGCTGGCAATCTGGCTGGCAATGACATTGGACAAAAGCTCCGCATCATTTCGCAAAACAGCCACCGAGGTCTCGTCACACGAAGTCTCAATCGCCAAAATCAATCTATCTTTCATCACGTTCTCTCTTCATTAGCACCGCGTCCTCGACAGGATTACGGTAGTAGTCTTTTCGTTTTCCTATTTTGGTAAAAAGCTGGCGTGTATAGAGGGCCTGAGCTGCCCTATTGGACTCCCTCACTTCGAGGAAGATGTCCCCCTCCCAGTCCATCACAGCAGCCATCAGTTGACTGGCGATTCCCAACCTCTGAAAATCAATCTTGACAGCAATCTGCAAGATTTCCATCTCATCCAGCACCGTCTGCACAGCCAAAAATCCGACCAATTCCTGACCCTCATAAGCCAGATAATAGTCCTCGTCCTGACTAGCCATACTGGACACAATCTGCTCCAAATTCCAAGGAGATTGGTCATAGACCGACTGCATAACTGCCAAAACAGCCTCTGCCAGATTTTCCTGGCCATCATAGTGTTTAATCTCTATCATACACGTTTGATATAACTTTCTGAGCCAGCTTGGTTGTCCTTGAGCCAGTTCTCCTCTGCCTCTACTCGCTTGAGATAGTTGGGCTCAAAGCTGGTGACATCTACTGCTGGCAAGTCTTGACCAATCACCGCCAGCTGATAGGCAGACGGCAGACTAGTTTGGTAATGGGCAGTCGGCAGAGCTTGCTCGATTTGCTCCTTAAAGTTCTCAACTTCTCCGACAAAGGTGATATTTTTCTTGCCAGACAGGCTAGATAGTAAGTCTTCAAAAGACCAGTAGCAGTCTGGCTCGACTGCTCTGCCATTTTCATAAACACCCGCATAGACACTGTTACGGCGGGCATCGATGAGGGGGACCACCAGACCCGTCAGGCTGGGCGGAACCAGGGACTGAAGACTGGATAGCCCCACCAAGTCGATCTTGAGAGTGTAGGCCAGAGTCTTGGCAGTCGCCACCGCCACCCGCAGACCCGTGTAGGAGCCAGGCCCCTGAGCAACCACAATCCGCTCCAGGTCTTTGGGCATCCAGCCAACCTGTGCCACCAAAAAATCGACCACAGGCATGAGGCTGATACTATGATTTTTCTTGACGGCCAGCAGGGTTTCCGCCTGCAAACGACCGTCCTCCACCAAGGCAACCGATAAGGCCTGGTTGGAGCTGTCTAGGGCTAGTATTTTCATAAGTTTCTCTTTCTTTACAAGTCTACTCTCTATTGTAAGCTATCTTGGATATTTTTTCAAATAATGAAAAGACTGGGTTGTGCTTTCCCAGTCTTTTCAGTGCTGTAGAATGAATAAGTACGAGTAAAGAGATAATAGCTCGAAAAACAGCCATAATCAGTTGATTTTTCGATAGTGTTTTTTAATATAACTGTAAAAAGTATGAATAGCAATACTGTTCAAGAATAACAAGCCAAAACCTAATGTTATCAAAGAATCCGAGGTGACCGCCCCCTTATCCCAAGCATTTTTTAAAAAATACAATGCAAATAACTCTTGAACCGTTAACGCTATAACAATCATTATAGCTACTTTTTTCATACTAGCTTTCACTACCTTTCTTTAATTCTACTATCTGGTCATACTGAATATCCTCATCGATATGGTGGGCAATTTCCAATATCATAATCGGTAAGGAATGCAGGAGTTTGCGTACCGCCTTGCCATTTTTCTCATCCAAGGCTGCAGTCACTTCATCTGCTAGGAGAATGTCCTTCTTCCGCAAGAGGAAACGGGCGATTTCCAGACGGACCCGTTGACCACCTGAGATATTTTCACCGTTGTTTTCTACCTTCACATTGAGAATATCTGTAAATTCCTCAAGTAGCCCAACCTGCCCCAGAACATCCAACAGTTCTTGGTCTGTGAAATCATCGCCCAAGGTCAGATTGTAACGAATGGTATCGCTAAATAAAAACGGACTTTGGCTAATCAAACCGATATTGCCCTGAAAATCCTCTCGCTCCTGACCACCAGCCTCCGTCACATAAACACGACCTCTATCCGCTGTTTCTTGCCCTAGCAAAATCCGAAAGAGCGTTGTCTTACCCGAACCACTGACACCTTTGATTAAAACCTTATCTCCCATTTTGATAGTCACATTCAACCCAGCAAACAGCTGCTTATCGCCATAGGCTTTGGCTAAACCTTTCATATGCAAGCCCTGAATGTCAGACAGATGACTTTCTTTACGCTCCACAAAATCAGGTTCTGTTTCCAAAATGCCAAAGATTTTATCTGCAATCGCCTGAGCCCCCTGAATGCCTTCCGCTTGATACATCAAGTTTTGAATTGGCCCAGCCAAACGATTAGCCGCAATAAACATAGTCAGCAAACTAGCAACCGTAATGGCTTCACCATTCATAATCAAGTAAAAACCAATAGCAACAGGCAATATCTGGCTGAAAAACTCCATAAAACCATTAAAGAAAAAGACAATATTGTGGGTAAAAGCATATCGCTGTATGGCTACTTGATACTCTTTAACTATTTGACCTACCCGATGAAAACTATTTTCAGCACTTTGATTCACAAGAAGCGTTTCGCTACCATGGATACTATCGGATACTTCCTCATGAACTTTAGTTCGAAGTTCTGAAAACTCCATCCCAGTATTTTTCAATCTTTTATTTAGTAAAAACTGTGGAATCGGCCTCAAAATCGTACACACCACAAAAATAGAGCCCAACAAAATGTCCTGCATCATGATGTAAAGGGCAGTAACAAGGCTGACAAACCCCCAACATAGGAAACCTGCAATCGGTTCAAGATATCTATCACCCAACAATTCCATATCCTGAGTTAATAGAGTTATCTTATCATTATGGCTATATTTAGAATTTGAAATCAGCTTTCTAAACAAGGATGAGCGAATTCCGATATGAATTTCTCTTCTAAATATATTATTTGTATGATTAGCGAAAAGCATCAGACTATAAATCACAAAATAAACAGACAAACCATACACTAATAGTTGCCAAATTTTTTCAAAACTTAAATCCCCGCTCCCGAGTTGCAATATCTTACTCATTACTAAGGGCTGAGTCAGCATAACTCCGCCATTCATAAAAATACCAAATATCACCAACAATCTGTATTTTTTATCAATATAACGATAAATTCCAAGAATTCTCTTCATAAGCAACCTCCAATAGCAAAAAGAGAGGCTAGCACTCCTCTCAATTTTATCAAACCCTTATGGCATTTGACAAAGATTAACACAAAAATTTGTTGCAGTCTGTAAAAGACCTTCTTCTGTATATTTTTTATTTGTATTTACTACCATAATTTCCTCCTACTAGCCCACATCTAAAATATCATGATAGGATTTAGTCAATGCGAATAGTGCTAGATTCCTCTCAACAACCCTTTGTATACTGCGACACAATACCTCTGATGGATGTTTTGAAATTCGCTTGGCCATTGGGCAATGGCCTGACTTACAAATTAAGACAAACGGGCATGATTTACAGTTTTCTTCCACTTCAATTACCCAGTTCCTTAATCTATCATGATTGATGTATCCCTTGTTTATATTACCAAATATATTTTTATGATGATAAAGTGCCACTGTGCAGGATTGTACAAGTCCTCTCACGTTAAACATATAGTGGCTTGTTCGATTGGCATAACAGGTAAAACGATTGTTTAAAAAGTGACTAATTAAAGTAGTTTTGTAGCCGAGCGAAATAGCGAGTTGAGATAATTCAAAACTTGCATCATACTCTAATAAAGTCACACAATCCTTATCCGAACGCTCACCTTGACCCCAGTTACCAACATTATGATAAGCAAATCCAAATCGCTTATCATTTTTAAAATATACGCCATCTTCATATAGAAAAGATTTTATATTCTCTAGATTCTCTTTTGAAATATTAAATCGAATCGTACAAAAGAAATCTAGTTCACTATCTTTCATAGCTTGTAAATTTTTGTATATCCGTTCGTACGAGCCTCTTTCATTTTTCAAAACCCTCTGACAATCATGACTATTCTGATCCCCATCTAAAGTAATTTGATAGCTGATTACCTTGTACTCAGAAACTAATTTCTTCAACTTATTCAGCGATAATAAGTAACCATTTGTGGTAATAATAGCTAGATATTCCACATTTAGTCTATAACAAATTTCTTTGAATTTTTCAGAAAGATATTGAATCGTACGATATCCGAGCAACGGCTCACCACCAAACCATGAAACTTTGAAAATCTTAAACTTTCCAGTGCTCAATTGTTCTTCCGCAAATCTCAGGATTGCATCCTCTGTCTCTCTTGACATAGAAATGTTTTCAAACTTCTCATAACAATATTTGCAACGAAAATTACAATCTCCGTGCGTTAAAATTGTGAACTCTAATAATGTATCGTCTATCTCACGTATCTTCCTTAACGACTGATTTACTTCATCGTCCTCTGGAAAATAATGAAACTGTTCAAGGTAGGTCTTATATTGCTCTTTGGTTTCCTCGTCAGTCTTCAATTTTTCTAACAATTGTTTCGTGATTAGAAATGAATGATTATTCTTTGTATTGAAATAGACAATACCATCGTCACATTCCTGACGGAGAACATAGGGTGACATCTCCACACGCATACCTCCCTGTCTTTGATTTCATTTATTATTTCTTGTCTAAATTCTAACACAACTCAATTGATACTATTGAAACTTGAAAATATGTAATTTATTTTTATAAAATTACATATTTTCAAGTTAATAATTGCCGTGGAAAAATGAGTTATAATGAAATAAAAAAACAAGGAGGCTTGATTAGCTATGAAGAAGGCATTTTTAAAATCAGTATTTTACCTTTTACTAACCATACCCATTATTATTTATCCAATTCTTCCGACTTCACTAACTATCCTCTTTTAAAACACATAATTTGTAATGACGTTCCAAGAGCATCGATACTTTGCTACTCACTATCAATCCAACGGAGGCAATATATGCCTCTGTTTTAGTTTGAAATTCCATGGAGTCACCTGATTTGATAAGTGAAATACATAGCTTGAAGTAATTCACAAAAATCTGTTCAAAAGCATCTGTTGTCTCAACCATCCTCTCCAGTTCCGTCAAAAATTCTTCCGCTAAACCGTACTTCTTTCGTTCTATCATTTCTCCGACTGAATTGATTAGTATTTTTTTCAAATAATCTCTATGCTTCCTTAAATTTCGATAACTTTTGGATTTATTCTTCAACTCAGATAATAAACTAACAATCATATGATCATTCAACAACATTTGCGCATTCAAAAACAAATACAACTCAAAACTCGTCCACTCCTCAATGGCAAAGAGATAATCTGAGAGAAACTCTCTGTCCTCATCGTCAAAATCAGATTGACCATCTAAGGTAGCTAGTGCCACCTTGATGACAAGTCTATTTAACCTAGCATAGAGATTTCCCTCAGCTTTCAAGAGATCTGATTCCAACAAGGCCTGCAACCCATCCCTATCTTGTTGATAATACAAATCTGAAATCAGATTAGCTAGCTCAATATGGGGCGCTTCCTTGTAGCCATGATATTTGTAGGTGAACTCCTCCATGGTCATGTTGATACCCTCGACAGCTACGATCAACTTATCCGCTGCCAACATAGACTTGCCCGACTCAAAGCGTGATAGCTGGGCTGCTGTAAAGTCTCCTCTGACAACATCCTTTTGCTTAACCAAGCGAGAACCACGGAGTTCTCGATAAAACTCCCCTAAACCCATTTGTGGTACTGTCCCCATGACTCATCCCCTCTCTTGATGCATTGAAAATTCCGTTTTTATTCATTATAATATCCAAATATATATTTGTCAATCTCGCTCATTTATCCATTTATTCTCTGCTTGTTTCTGAAAATCTCGACACTTTTCCATTTTCCTACCAAACCCTTTTACCATCAGCATATTTTATGGTATAATGAAGAGTACATTTAGACTGAATAAATTAACAACTCGAGAAAATTGAATAGGCATTACCAGACAGCCCCAACTGTTTGGGGCTTTTTTCATAGTTGCCAGTCAAAAAGAAAGGAACTATACTACACATGATTTATAAAGTATTCTATCAAGAATCAAAAATTAGCCCACGTCGCGAACAAACACGCGCTCTTTATCTAGACATCGATGCTGCATCAGAATTGGAAGGTCGTATTATCGCGCGTGAATTGGTGGAAACCAACTGCCCTGAATACAACATCGAATTTATCGACCTCTTATCAGACAATCATCTTGAATACGAGAAAGAGCACGCAGATTTCAAAATTACGGAGTTTTAATCCATGTCATCAGTCAATCTAAAACCTCATGAAGTTGGCGTTTTCGCCATCGGTGGTTTGGGAGAAATCGGGAAAAATACCTACGGTATCGAGTATAAGGATGAAATTCTCATCGTCGATGCCGGTATCAAGTTCCCAGAAGATGACCTATTGGGTATCGACTACGTTATCCCAGACTACTCCTACATCGTTGAAAACCTAGACCGCGTTAAAGGTCTGGTTATTACCCACGGGCACGAAGACCACATCGGAGGCATTCCTTTCTTGCTCAAGCAAGCCAATGTCCCAATCTATGCTGGACCTTTAGCCCTCGCCCTCATTCGAGGCAAATTGGAAGAACACGGACTGCTCCGTGATGCGACTCTGCATGAAATCAATCATAATACAGAGTTGACCTTCAAGCACCTCAAAGTCAGCTTCTTCCGTACCACCCACTCCATTCCAGAACCACTCGGTATCGTCGTTGACACCCCGCAAGGAAAAATCGTCTGTACCGGTGACTTCAAGTTCGATTTCACTCCAGTTGGCGAGCCAGCAGACCTTCACCGCATGGCTGCCCTCGGTGAAGAAGGCGTTCTCTGCCTCCTCTCCGACTCTACCAACGCCGAAGTTCCGACCTTTACCAACTCGGAAAAAGTGGTCGGTCAATCCATCATGAAGCTGATTGAAGGCATTCATGGACGCATCATCTTTGCTTCCTTTGCCTCCAACATCTTCCGTCTGCAACAGGCAGCTGATGCCGCCGTTAAGACCGGCCGCAAAATTGCTGTCTTTGGACGCTCCATGGAAAAAGCCATTGTTAATGGTATCGAGCTCGGCTACATCAAGGTGCCTAAGGATACCTTTATCGAACCAAACGAGATCAAAGAATATCCTGCCAGTGAGATTATGATTCTCTGTACAGGTAGCCAGGGTGAGCCTATGGCCGCCCTCTCCCGCATCGCCCACGGTACCCACCGTCAAGTACAACTCCAGCCAGGCGACACGGTCATCTTCTCGTCCAGTCCTATTCCGGGAAATACCACAGGTGTCAACAAGTTGATCAATATCCTGATTGAAGCCGGTGTCGATGTCATTCACGGTAAGATCAACAACATCCATACCTCTGGGCACGGCGGCCAGCAAGAGCAAAAACTCATGCTTCGCCTAATCAAGCCAAAATACTTCATGCCTGTCCATGGCGAATACCGTATGCAAAAAATCCATGCTAGTCTGGCAGTTGATACAGGCGTGCCAAAAGACAACATCTTCATCATGGAAAACGGTGATGTCCTTGCTCTGACAAAAGATTCTGCACGCTTAGCCGGGCACTTCAATGCCCAAGACATCTATGTGGACGGAAACCGTATCGGTGAAATCGGTGCAGCTGTCCTCAAAGACCGCCGTGACCTCTCAGAAGACGGTGTCGTTCTAGCTGTTGCAACCGTTGACTTCAAATCCAAGATGATTCTTGCAGGTCCAGATATTCTCAGCCGTGGTTTTATCTACATGCGTGAATCTGGTGATCTGATCCGTGAGAGTCAACGCGTCCTTTTCAACGCTATCCGAATTGCCATGCGCAACAAGGATGCCAATATCCAGACGGTTAACGGAGCCATTGTTAACGCCCTACGACCATTCCTATACGAAAAAACAGAACGTGAGCCAATCATCATCCCAATGATTCTCACACCTGATCAATAACACACTAAAATCCCACAGGTATAACCTCTGGGTTTTTTGCTTAATCTAGCTTACCTTTGTTAAATAATACAGTTGCTACAATGGACAAAACAAATTAGGATAGCTACATCTGGTTGGCTTGACTGATAGGGTTAAATCTCTCTCCACTAGATCATGACTCGATTTCCAATTTCCTGACTCATGAAAAAATGGTCGCTTGAGCCATTACTCGCTTTCTAGTTTCTCGGCTCGTGAACAAAGGACCCGTCGGGGTCCTAATTCGCTCCATTGTTTTCAAGCTCATGAAAAAATGGTCTTAGCGCCATTACTCGCTTCCCAATTTCTTGGCTCATAAACAAAGGACCCGTTGGGGTCCTAATTCGCTATCTGGTTTTCAAGCTCATGTTCATTCCCTCGCCCTGCTATTTCTGAGCTCGGGCTGGACAAAAAGCCCTGGCCCACTTCTCAGTGTTCGTGTCAACATCTCAGCGCAGTGGTTGATTGGCAGATTTGTTCGTGTTTCACACTCCAAATCTAACCTAATCAACTGTGCGGGGGTGGGAAGACGAACTCTTTTTGACTTAGTCGAGTTCTTTCCCACTCCCAATTCGCCATCTAGTTTTCAAGCTCATGAAAAAATGGTCTTAGTGCCGTTACTCGCTCTCTAATTTCTCAGCTCGTGAACAAAGGACCCGTCGGGGTCCTAATTCGCTCCATTGTTTTCAAGCTCATGAAAAAATGGTCTTAGCGCCATTACTCGCTTTCCAATTTCTCGGCTCATGAACAAAGGACCCGTCGGGGTCCTTTGTTTAATACATATCTAAATAGTTGTCGATTTCCCATTGGGAGACGTAGGTTGCGTAGCTTGCCCATTCGATTTTCTTAGCTTCCAAGAAATTCGTATAGATATGATCACCTAGAGCTGCACGAACTACCTCGTCTTCACGAAGAGCTTTCAATGCATTGTGAAGAGTTGAAGGAAGATCAGTGATTCCTGCTTCACGACGCTCCTCATCAGACATTGCATAGATATTAGATTCTACTGGTGCTGGTGCTTCAATTTTATTTTGAATACCTTCCAAGCCAACTTCCAACAGAACGGCCATAGCTAAGTATGGGTTGGCAGTTGGATCAACCGAGCGCAATTCTAAACGAGTTCCCATTCCACGTGATGCAGGTACGCGAACCAATGGTGAGCGGTTTTTTCCAGCCCAAGCAATATACACAGGAGCTTCAAAGCCTGGAACCAAACGCTTGTAAGAGTTCACTGTCGGGTTTGTAATAGCAGTATAGTTATAAGCATGCTTAATCAAACCACCAAGGAAATGGTAAGCAGTTTGAGACAGCTGCATACCGCGAGGATCTTCTGGATCAAAGAAGGCATTATTCCCATCCTTATCAAAGAGTGACATGTTACAGTGCATACCTGAACCAGCAATACCAAACTTAGGCTTTGCCATAAATGTCGCATACATACCATGCTTACGAGCAATTGTTTTAACAACTAACTTGAAGATTTGAATATTGTCACAAGCTTTTAAGACATCCGCATATTTGAAGTCAATTTCATGCTGACCTACTGCCACTTCGTGATGGCTCGCTTCAACTTCAAAGCCCATCTCTGTCAAGACATTGACGATTTCGCGACGTGTATTATCAGCCAAGTCCGTTGGTGCGAGGTCAAAGTAACCACCTTTATCATTTACTTCAAGCGTTGGATTTCCTTGTTCGTCCATCTTAAAGAGGAAGAATTCTGGTTCTGGACCAAGGTTGAATGAAGAGAAACCTGCCTCTTCCATGTGACGAAGCGATTTCTTCAAATTTCCACGTGGGTCACCAGCAAAAGGCTTAGCATCTGTTGTATAAATATCACAAATCAAGCCAGCTACACGGCCATTTTCATCACCCCAAGGGAAGATAGTCCATGTATCCAAGTCTGGGTAAAGATACATATCTGATTCATTGATACGAACAAATCCTTCAATAGATGAACCATCAAACATGACCTTATTTGACAAAACCTTTTCGACCTGCTCATCAGTTGCTGGAATTTCTACGTTTTTCATCACTCCCATGATGTCTGTAAACATAAGACGTAGGAAGGTAACGTTTTTCTCTTTGATATCACGCTTGATATCTGCCACTGTGAATGTCATTATTTTTCTCCTCTATTTTAAAAGCTAATTACGACGAACGGAAAATGGAACTAGGACTTGAAAATCGTCCCTGACGACTGAATTCATCATGTAAGATACGACGGACATCTTCATCAGTCAAGGTTTTCTGCTGTTTTTGGACCTTAGCTTTCGCTTCCCGATTTGCATATTCCTTCTTAATCGCAGCAATATTCAAACCTTCATCCAAAAAATCCTTGATTTCTAAAAGTAAGTCCATATCATTTAGAGAATACAAGCGACGATTCCCTTCATTGCGATCGGGCTTAATCAAGCCTTGATCTTCATAGTAACGAATTTGACGAGCAGTTAAATCTGTCAACTTCATCACACTACCGATCGGAAAGATGGCTAAGGAACGACGAAACTCTTTTTCTCTCATAACGAACTCCTTTCTGCCTACCATTATAGGAGAATTTTTTTTTGAGGTCAATAGACGATGTTATATTTTGTGACATCATTTATCCTGAAAACGTTTTTTTATAACATTCACATCATAATTAACTAGAATCGCAATGAAAACTCCGATAAAGGTTTCAAACACACGAATAAACACATATTGAATCGTATCACCAGCAGGAATAGACAATGTAATAATTAATAAAGCTGACACTCCACCAATAATTCCCGCTTTATTATTCATCGCCACATTTGTCATAATCGTTAACATGACAAATATCGGAACAAAAACCGCAGTTACCCAAAAATGATCTAAGAATAACCTATCCAAAATAAAGAAAAGTAGCGCATAAAAACCACCAATAGAATTACCCAGAATACGAGAAGCTCCAAAATGGACACTCTGATCGAAGTCTTCTCGTAAACTAAACACAGCCGTCAAAGCCGCAATCTGAATCCCTTGCCACCCCATAAAACCAAACAAAAGAATAACTAGGAAGACTGCCAAACCCGATTTGAACGTCCGCATCCCAAACCGAAATTTCTTTGAATCAAATGTATATTTTTTAAACATACCTCTATTCTAACATGATTTCGGAAAATAGAATAGCAAATACCTGCCCAGCTTTTCTTTTCTCCTAAGCTCGACAGGAAAGGCCTCCTGTTCACACCAGCTTTTCAAAAAATCAATAATCTGCCACTTTAAATCAGCTGCAAGAAGGAACCCAGAAGTAAGATAAACGAATAGACGCTGTAAAAAAACAACGTCTTTTTTTGCATTTTATATTTTGTGCGCAGTAGCTGAATGGCAGTTGTGACCAAGATTCAGCCTTGCGGGGTTCGAATAGCCCAGTGGACTATTTGAAGTTAGCACCAAGAAAAAAACAAAGCAACAAGCTACGGAATCATTTTTGACAGAAGCCTCGCTTCTTCTATTTCTAACCTCAACATATCTGCGAGATATGTTGAACTGACACACCGCCTATTTTTCATTTCAGTAAACACCGCAAGTTCTGGAAGTACACCTTGCTAGACTTTCTAATTCGCTTAGCTTCATAGAAACTCTACACGATGCACAAAATGCAACGGAAACCCGCTGCATTTTAGCCTTTCCCTAGGCTGATTTTCTAACTCACTAGGTTCACAGAAAATCTAGCCTTTGCACTAGAAAAGAGCTGGTTGCCCAACTCTTTTCGTCGTTCATACGCAGTAGCTGAATGGCAGTTCACTTTGCTACGCTTGTGACCAACCTATTCAGCCTTGCGGGGTTCAAATAGCCCAGTGGACTATTTGAAGTTAGCACCAAGAAAAAACAAAGCAACAAGCTACAGAATCATTTTTGACAGAAGCTTCGCTTCTTCTATTTCTAACCTCAACATATCTCCCAGATATGTTGAACTGACTCACCGCCTATTTTTCATTTCAGTAAGCACCGCAAGTTCTGGAAGCACTTTTCACCTTGCTAGACTTTCTAACTCGCTTAGCTTCGTAGAAACTCTACGCGATGCACAAAATGCAACGGAAATCCGTTGCATTTTAGCCTTCAAGTTTATTGAACTTACTTTTCAGTCAAAGCTGCGAGACCAGGCAATACTTTACCTTCTAACAACTCCATTGATGCACCACCACCAGTTGAGATCCATGAGAACTTGTCTGCACGGCCAAGGTTGATAGCTGCTGCTGCTGAGTCACCACCACCGATGATTGATTTCACGCCTGGTTGTTTCACGATAGCATCCATTACACCGATTGTACCAGCTTGGAAGTCTGGGTTTTCAAATACACCCATAGGACCATTCCAAACAACTGTTTTCGCACCAGTCAAAGCTTCGTCAAACTTAGCGATTGACTTAGGACCGATGTCAAGACCAAGGAAGCCTTCTGAAACTGCTTCGCCTTCTGTATCGCGAACTTCAGTATAACCTGCAAATGCGTTTGCTTCTTTTGAGTCAACTGGCAAGATCAATTTACCATTTGATTTTTCAAGCAATTCTTTTGCGACATCAAGTTTATCTTCTTCTACAAGTGAGTTACCGATTTCGATACCTTGAGCTTTGTAGAATGTGTAAGTCATACCACCACCGATAAGAACTTTGTCAGCTTTTTCAAGAAGGTTCTCGATAACACCGATCTTATCAGATACTTTTGAACCACCAAGGATTGCCACGAATGGGCGCTCTGGAGTTTCAACAGCTTCTTGGATGTAAGCAATTTCGTTTTCCAAAAGGAAACCAGCTACTGCTTTTTCTACGTTTGCTGAGATACCAACGTTTGATGCGTGTGCACGGTGTGCAGTACCAAATGCATCGTTAACGAAAATACCATCACCAAGCGAAGCCCAGTATTTACCAAGTTCTTCGTCGTTTTTAGATTCTTTCTTACCATCAACATCTTCGAAACGAGTGTTTTCAACAAGGAGAACTTGTCCATCTTCCAAAGCATTGATAGCTGCTTCTAATTCAGCACCACGAGTAGCACCTGCGATGAAAGCAACGTCTTGACCCAATTTAGCTGCCAAGTCAGCTGCCACAGGAGCCAATGATTTACCTTCTTTGTCAGCTTCTTCTTTCACACGACCAAGGTGAGAGAAAAGAATTGCACGTCCACCTTGCTCAAGAATATACTTGATAGTTGGAAGAGCTGCTGTAATACGGTTATCGTTAGTGATAACGCCATCTTTCAAAGGCACGTTGAAGTCCACGCGAACAAGAACTTTTTTGCCTTTCAATTCTACATCTTTAACAGTCAATTTTGCCATTAGATAAGAACTCCTTAAATTATATTTACTTTACCATTGTATCATATTTTCTGTATTTTTTCTTGCATAAAGATATTTTTTTCACAAATGTTATGAAATCTAAAACTATCGCCTCGTAATCAGATTTTTCAAAGTCTAAAATTGCCAAACCAGAAACAACTTATGCCATCCTTGCTTCTTAGCACAAAGAAACATATATATTTCGGCAATCAAAACAAAAAAAAGAGGCCGAAGCCTCTTTGATTTTCACTAAGGATTATTTAGCGATTTTTGCGAAGTACTCAAGAGTACGAACAAGTTGTGAAGTGTAAGACATTTCGTTGTCATACCATGAAACAACTTTCACCAATTGTTTGCCGTCAACATCAAGAACTTTAGTTTGAGTTGCGTCGAACAATGAACCGAATGAGATACCTACGATATCTGAAGAAACGATTTGGTCTTCAGTGTAACCATAAGATTCGTTTGAAGCAGCTTTCATTGCAGCGTTAACTTCTTCAGCAGTAACGTTTTTGTCAAGTACTGCTACCAATTCAGTTACAGAACCTGTTGGAACTGGAACACGTTGTGCAGCACCGTCCAATTTACCGTTCAATTCTGGGATTACCAAGCCGATAGCTTTAGCAGCACCAGTTGAGTTAGGAACGATGTTTGCAGCAGCGGCACGAGCACGACGAAGGTCACCACCACGGTGTGGTCCATCAAGAACCATTTGGTCACCAGTGTAACCGTGGATTGTAGTCATCAAACCTTCAACGATACCGAAGTTGTCATGAAGAGCTTTAGCCATTGGAGCCAAACAGTTTGTAGTACATGAAGCACCTGAGATAACTGTTTCAGTACCATCAAGGATGTCGTGGTTAGTGTTAAATACAACAGTCTTAACATCGTTACCACCAGGAGCAGTGATAACAACTTTTTTAGCACCGTTAGCGTGGATGTGTTGCTCAGCTTTTTCTTTAGAAGCGAAGAAACCTGTTGCTTCCAAAACGATATCTACACCGTCAGTAGCCCAGTCAATGTTTCCTGGCTCACGCTCAGCAGAAACTTTAACGAATTTACCGTTAACTTCAAAACCACCATCTTTAACTTCAACAGTACCGTCGAAACGACCTTGAGTTGTGTCATATTTCAACAAGTGTGCAAGCATTGCTGGATCTGTAAGGTCGTTGATACGAGTAACTTCAACACCTTCTACGTTTTGGATACGACGGAAAGCAAGACGACCGATACGTCCGAAACCGTTAATACCAACTTTAACTACCATGAATGATTTCCTCCTTATGAAAATCGAGTTCTTTATTTTAAAAGGCAAGCCTTTTAATCCTTTTGTGAAAATATTAACTTGTAAGCCTACAAGCATCTTTTCAACGTTTTTATTATATAACTATTTACCGAAAATTGCAAGAGTTTGCATACTTTAATGCAGGAACTTACATAGAAAAAGGCAGCCGAAGCTGCCTTGGTTAGCAATTATGCATTGCCACCGTTTTTCTTGATGATTTCATCTTGTACAGATTTTGGTACATCTTCGTAGTGGTCAAATACCATCATGAAAGTACCGCGACCTTGTGTTGCTGAACGAAGAACAGTTGCGTAACCGAACATTTCAGCAAGTGGCACATAAGCACGAACGATTTGTGTGTTACCACGAGCTTCCATACCATCAACGCGACCACGACGTGCAGTAACGTGACCCATAACGTCACCAAGGTTATCTTCTGGTGCAGTGATTGTTACGAGCATCATTGGCTCAAGGATAGTTGGTTGAGCTGATTTAGCTGCTTCTTTAAGGGCAAGAGATGCTGCCACTTTGAAGGCTGTTTCAGATGAGTCGACATCGTGGTATGAACCATCGTAAAGCTTAGCTTTCACGTCAACGATTGGGTAACCAGCAAGAACACCGTTAGCCATAGATTCTACGAGACCTTTTTCAACCGCTGGGATGAATTCACGTGGAACCACACCACCGACGATAGCATTCTCGAACTCGAAACCTTTACCTTCTTCGTTTGGTGTGAATTCGATCCAAACGTCACCGAATTGACCTTTACCACCAGACTGGCGTTTGAAGAAACCACGAGCTTGTGTAGAAGCGCGGAATGTTTCACGGTATGATACTTGAGGAGCACCTACGTTTGCTTCAACCTTGAATTCACGACGCATACGGTCAACAAGGACATCCAAGTGCAACTCACCCATACCAGAGATAACTGTTTCACCAGTTTCAACGTTTGTTTCAACGCGGAATGTTGGATCTTCTTCAGCCAATTTAGAAAGGGCAATACCCATCTTGTCTTGGTCAGCTTTAGACTTAGGCTCAACCATCAATTGGATAACTGGTTCTGGAACGTGGATTGACTCAAGGATGATTTTTGCTTTTTCATCTGTCAACGAGTCACCAGTTGTAGTATCTTTCAAACCAACCGCAGCGGCGATGTCGCCTGCATAAACAGTTTCAATTTCTTGACGGCTGTTTGCGTGCATTTGAAGGATACGTCCGATACGCTCACGTTTACCTTTAGAAGTGTTCAATACGTATGAACCGCTGTTAAGGACACCTGAATATACACGGAAGAATGTCAAACGACCTACGAATGGGTCAGTCATGATCTTGAAGGCAAGAGCTGCAAATGGCTCTTCATCTGATGCATGACGCTCTTCTTCAGCATCTGTATCTGGGTTAACACCTTTAATAGCAGGGATGTCAAGTGGGCTTGGAAGGTAGTCGATAACCGCATCAAGCATCAACTGAACACCTTTGTTTTTGAAGGCTGAACCACACAATACTGGGAAGAATTCAACGTTGATGGTTGCTTTACGGATAGCAGCTTTCAATTCTTCGTTTGTGATTTCTTCACCTTCAAGGTATTTCATCATCAATTCTTCATCAGTTTCAGCAACTGCTTCAACCAATTTTTCACGGTATTCTTCAGCTTGCTCAAGGTATTCAGCTGGAATATCTTCTTCAAGAATATCTGTACCAAGGTCGTTAGTATAGATTTCAGCTTTCATCTTGATCAAGTCGATGATACCACGGAACTCATCTTCAGAACCGATTGGCAATTGGATTGGGTGAGCATTTGCTTGAAGACGCTCGTGAAGTGTGCTTACTGAGTAAAGGAAGTCAGCACCGATTTTATCCATTTTGTTAGCGAATACGATACGTGGAACACCGTATTCAGTTGCTTGACGCCATACTGTTTCAGTTTGTGGCTCAACACCTGATTGTGAGTCAAGAACGGTTACCGCACCATCAAGAACGCGAAGTGAACGTTGTACTTCGATTGTGAAGTCCACGTGTCCTGGTGTGTCGATGATGTTTACACGGTGGTTGTTCCATTGAGCTGTTGTCGCAGCAGATGTGATAGTGATACCACGCTCTTGCTCTTGCTCCATCCAGTCCATTTGTGATGCACCTTCGTGAGTTTCACCAATTTTGTGGATTTTACCAGTGTAGTAAAGAATACGCTCAGTTGTCGTTGTTTTACCCGCGTCAACGTGCGCCATGATACCGATATTACGAGTTTTTTCTAGTGAAAATTCGCGTGCCATGAGGTTTGTTCTCCTATATTTTTAGTTTTATATTTTAATTATACCATATTTTAAGAAAAGCGAGTGGGCAAGTCCCACCCGCTTGATTTCTTACTAATGGTGTGAAGTGGTTGAGGCAAGCCTCAATCCGGTTTGTGATGGTTGAACAAAGTTCATTCATCTGATTAAGTTCAATTAACTTGCGTATATCCAATGTCGAACTGAACTCGAACGGCCTGCTGGCAACGAAAAAAGATAAATCTCATTGAATGCAAAAGCATTCTGCTTCGATTTCCTATTTTTCGTCGGCAGGCACGTTCTCTGTATCTTAATCTTACCAGCGGAAGTGTGCGAATGCGCGGTTTGCTTCTGCCATTTTGTGAGTATCTTCACGTTTCTTAACAGCTGCACCTGTGTTGTTTGCAGCATCCATGATTTCTTTCGCAAGGCGATCGATCATAGTGTGCTCACCACGGTTACGAGCGATTGTTACCAACCAACGAAGACCAAGTGTTGTACGACGCTCTGGACGAACTTCAACTGGGACTTGGTAGTTAGAACCACCGACACGACGTGCACGTACTTCAAGTACAGGCATGATGTTTTCCATTGCTGTTTCAAATACTTCAAGTGCATCGTTACCAGTTGCTTCTTTGATTTGATCAAAAGCACCGTAAACGATTGATGCAGCAGTACCACGTTTACCGTCCAACATAACACGGTTGATCAAACGAGTTACCAATTTTGAGTTATACAATGGATCCGGCAATACTTCGCGCTTAGGCGCTTGATTTTTACGACTCATTTATATTTCCCCCTTCTTAGCCTTTTGGACGTTTAGTACCGTATTTAGAACGGCCTTGCTTACGATCGTTAACACCTGCAGTATCAAGTGCACCACGAACGATATGGTAACGTACCCCTGGAAGGTCTTTTACACGTCCACCACGAAGAAGAACCACACTGTGTTCTTGCAAGTTGTGACCGATACCTGGGATGTAAGCAGTAACTTCGATAAGGTTGCTCAAACGTACACGAGCAAATTTACGAAGGGCTGAGTTAGGTTTTTTAGGTGTCATTGTTCCGACACGAGTTGCAACACCGCGTTTTTGTGGTGATGAAACATTTGTTTGAACTTTTTTACGGCTGTTGTAACCAACGTTCAAAGCTGGTGATTTAGATTTTTCTACTTTAGACTTACGTGGTTTACGTACCAACTGGTTAATTGTAGGCATCTACATTCTCCTGTATATATTTTTTATTTTTGGTGATAGGGCATTGGTGACAACCCCTATCTGTGTGTACTTTTGCAACATTTGTCAGCACGTCCCTGTACACTCTTGAGAGACCAAAAGTAAAAAGTACCGTCTAATATAGTACCACATCCCAAACCCATTGTCAAATAGATATGTTTGAAATTTTCAAGAAAAAAACACAGCCAAGCAGCTGTGTCATTTTGCTATTTCTTAGTAACCCATACCCATTCCATCCATACCTTGTGGCATAGCTGGAGCGGCTGGTTCTGGTTTGTTGGCAACGACTGCTTCAGTTGTCAAAATCAAGCTGGCTACAGAAGCCGCATTTTGAAGAGCTGAACGTGTTACTTTAACAGGGTCAATGATACCTGCATCCATCATGTTGACCCATTCACCTGTTGCTGCGTTAAAGCCAGTCCCAAGTTCTGAATTCTTCAACTTGTCAATGATAACTGAACCCTCATAACCTGCGTTATAGGCAATCTGACGAACCGGCTCTTCCAAGGCACGAAGGACAATATTGCGTCCTGTCTCATCGTCGCCTGTCAATTCCAATTTCGCTACGCTATCAATCACATTGACAAGGGCTGTACCACCACCTGCAACGATTCCTTCTTCAACTGCGGCACGTGTTGCGTTTAGAGCATCTTCGATACGGAGTTTCATTTCTTTCAACTCAGTCTCAGTAGCGGCACCGACTTTGATAACTGCAACACCGCCTGACAATTTAGCCAAACGCTCTTGCAATTTTTCACGGTCAAATTCTGAAGTTGTTCCCTCAATTTGTGACTTGATAACAGCGACACGGTTGGCAATGGCTTCTGGATTTCCAGCACCTTCAACAATGGTTGTACCATCTTTGTCGACCACAACTTTGGCAGCCTGACCAAGTGCTTCAATGGTCGCATCTTTCAAGTCCAAACCAAGGTCTTCTGTAATCACTGTACCACCTGTCAAAATCGCGATGTCTTCCAACATAGCTTTACGACGGTCACCAAAGCCTGGAGCTTTGACTGCAACAACGTTGAAGGTACCACGAATCTTGTTGAGAACAAGTGTAGGAAGAGCTTCGCCATCCACATCGTCAGCAATAATCAACAATGGACGATTGGTTTGGAGAATGCTCTCCAAAAGTGGCAAAATATCTTGGATATGAGAAATCTTCTTATCGGTAATCAAGATGAATGGATTTTCAAGTTCTGCCACCATCTTTTCATTATCTGTTACCATGTATTGTGACAGATAACCACGGTCGAATTGCATACCTTCAACCACATCCAATTCTGTTTCCATACCGCGAGATTCTTCAATGGTGATAACGCCGTCTGTTCCCACGCGCTCCATAGCTTCTGAAATGTACTCACCAACTTTTTCAGAACGTGAAGATACCGCTGCGACTTGAGCAATTTCAGCTTTATTCGATACAGGACTTGCTTGTGCTTTCAAGGCTTCAACCGCAGTTGCAACTGCTGCTTCAATCCCGCGACGGATACCGATTGGATTGGCACCGGCAGTTACGTTTTTCAAACCTTCGCGAACAATAGCCTGTGTCAAAACAGTGGCAGTTGTTGTACCGTCACCAGCAATGTCATTGGTTTTTGAAGCCACTTCGGATACCAACTTAGCACCCATATTTTCAAAATGGTCTTCCAACTCGATTTCTTTAGCAATGGTCACACCGTCATTTGTAATGAGTGGTGAACCGTAAGCTTTTTCCAAGACAACATTACGACCTTTTGGACCCAAGGTTACTTTGACCGTATCAGCCAAAATATCGACACCACGGACCATGCTTTCACGTGCATCTGCTGCAAATTTAATTTCTTTTGCCATTTTTCTACCTCTATTCTACGATTGCCAAAATATCTGCTTCACGGATGATGTGAACGGTTTGGTCCCCATCTTTAACTTCCAATCCTGCGTGAGCATCAATCAACACAGTATCTCCAACTGCCACCGCTGGGGCAACCAAGTCACCATTCAAGGTACGAATCCCTTGTCCAATCGCTAGGACACTTGCTTCTTTTGTCTTTTCTTGGCTTGCACCTGCAAGGACAAAGCCACCAACTGTTTGTTCTTTTTCTTCAATTTTTACGACGATACGATCGCCCAATGGTTTTAACATTCTATTACCTCCTGATATTTTTAGCACTCTACACTCGTGAGTGCTAACTCACATTTCCTATTGTATCACTTGGTCAAAAATAGTCAAGAAAATTCTATTCCTTTTTCGTGAAAATCCTTCTTAAGTATGAGGCAGAATTTACCTATTCATTATTGGCAAACTATGTTATACTATTTTTAACAAGTTAGGGGGTATTCATGAAATTTTTTAGAGATTTAAAAACAGATTACCTTGAAAGCCGATTTTCAGCCTACGAAAGTTTTGCAGAATGGTTTTTAAAACGTAAATTAGGCTTTTGGGGGAGTGGGAAAGAACTCGACTGGTCAAAAAGAGTTCCCCTCACTTCCAAACAGTAGGTTCGGGCTAAAATAGTCCACTGGACTATTTTACTCCCACCCCCGCACAGCTCAAAAGGTTCAGTGAACCTTTTTGAGGTTGGAAATGAAGCGAACTCTGTTCGCAACAGTCGTTAGGTCAGATTTGGAGTGTGAAACACGAACAAAGCTGCCAATCAACCACTGCGCTGAGATGTTGACACGAACTCTGAGAAGCGAGACTGGACTTTTTGCCCCGTCGCCTATCTACTCTGGCTCGTCTGGATATTTTTCTTTAGCCGCCCTCACTACATCATCTTTTTCTTTTATGGCGTTATCCTATTGTCACTGATTGTTATGCTAGTAGAATGGTGGAAATATAGAAAATGAATAGCAAAAAACACCAACTTTCGTCGGTGTTTTTAAGGAGATATGAAAAATATTTAGGATTGATTATAGTATAGCCTACTTTTCAACATTCTCCATCGGTCTTGGGACCGATATTAAAACGGCAATTCCTCCTCTTCCAGAACCAAGTCAGCTAGGTCATCGCCAGTATTATTTTCTCGCATGGCACGTTGGGCGCGGCTTTCTAGTAATTGGAAAGATTGGCCTAGAATCTCTGTCACATAGTGATTGCTGCCATCTTTTTCGTATTTACGAGTTCGCAATTCACCGTCAACAGAAATCAGACTGCCCTTGCTGCCATAGGAAACAAGTGTTTCCGCCAGTTTGCCCCAGAAGATAACATTGAGAAAATCCGCTTCACGTTCGCCATTTTCTGTCTTAAATCGTCGATTGACTGCGACGGTTACACGAGTCAAATTTTTACCGTTAGGGGTTTGAGTGAGTTCAGGTTGGGCCGTCAAGCGACCGATTAGAATAACTTTATTATACATTTTATATCCTCCTACTTATCTATTCGTAGAAAGTTCATAAAAAGAAAGAAAATCATGAAAGAATTAATAGAAAAATTGCAAACCTCTAAAACATATACCAATGATGAACTGGCTTGGTTGCTGGAAAACATCGGTCATCCTGATCCTGCCATACGCGATGAATTGGTTTATGCTAGTTTTTGCCACATCTTTCTAAATGGTTTGATTACAAGAGAAAAAGCACAGGAATTACTTCAACGTTCACAGGACACCAAGCCATTTTCCCTAGAAAGCTCCACACTAAAGCGAAGTTTTACTTGCTTACTTTACTGCCTTTTGCTGTTTGTCGATAATGATTCTGAGTCTATTTATCATGCATTTTTAAATGAAGAGGACTGCGAACTGCTTTTCCAACAGGCCTTGGATTATTTGACGATTGAAAATGACTGGTCTGGCTATGATGAAAAACTCGGCTGGATTCATACCGCTGCCCATGGAGCAGATTTTCTTCTGGCTGCAAGCTGTCATGAGCAATTTTCCAATGAAAAAAGCAAAGAGGTCTGGCAAGCTATTCTTACTTGTCTAACTAAACAAAGTAAAGTTTTCTCAGCTGGCGAGGAAATCCGCTTAGCTCAAATCCCTGTCTACCTTCTGCTGAATGAGAAAGTAACTAGCCAAGAGCTGACAGAATGGATGAACGAACTAGACTTTCCCAACCAAGAACCTCTGGACTACTTCCGGTGGCTCAACCTCCAGCATTTCCTGTCCAGTCTCTACTTCCAACTCAATTCACATCAGGTTTTGACAGAGGAACTCCGACAAGCAATTGAAGGAAAAATTGAAACAGCATAAAAGAATTGGCCGTCTGACCAATTCTTCTTTTTCTATCCCTTCCAGTGTTTAGCTGGATCAAAGGCTTCTCCGACCACTGCGGAGTCGTCCAATTCGATAATCCCACGGACTTGTGGGGCGTTTGGTAGTGCCAATTCACGTGGACTGCACATCATTCCAAAGCTATCTTCACCACGCAATTTCCCTGGGAAAATCAGGCTACCGCTCGGCATCATTGCCCCCGGAAGAGCCAAAATGGTTTTCAAGCCTTGGGCAGCATTTGGGGCACCTGCTACGATTTGCACTGTTTTGTCACCGACATTGACCTGACAGATATTGAGGTGGTCGCTGTCTGGATGAGGAACCAATTCCACAATCTGACCGACTACGAACTTTGGAGCATTGTCGTTAACCAAGCTTTCAGTAAAGCCTTCTTTTGCTAATGCTGCATTCAAGGTCGCAACTTGTTCGTCTGTCAGGAAAACCTGACCATTTCCAGCAATCTCAACCAAACTTGATGCTTCAAAAATATTCCAAGCCACTGTTTTTCCTGTTTCTTCTAGGAAAACACGCGCCACTTGACCCTTACGTTCAAACTGGACAGCCTGCCCCTTGTCCTCAGCCACAATCACCATCAGAACATCGCCAACGTGTTCCTTATTATATGTAAAAATCATTTCTTTTTCATTTCTCCTTTATGCAAATAGACCGGTCAAGCCTTTCCAAAGATTTTCAAAGAAGGCACCGATTTTTTCTAAAATCCCTGAATCTTGTAGATTCTTATAGGCTTCTGAAATTTGTTGCTCCGCTTGTTGCTTAAACTGGTTGAGCTGGGCAGCAACCTCAGCCGAATCAATAGCAGAGGTTTCCTGATAGGCTTTGGCAAAGGTAACCAATTTCGAAACCTCATCTGCTGTGATGACATTTTCCAAACCGTTATTGGCCAAGACATCGTTAATAATAGTATTGATGTCTGATTCAGAAGCTACCTGACCATTGGACTTTTTGTAGTCGGCAAGAGCTGTCTTGATTTCCGCCACTGCCTTATCCAAGGCTGAACTATCAAAATTGGAGTCACCTGTATGAGCCGTAGCCACTTCATTGACTGTCTCTAGCTCCTGTTGAGCCACTTCGGTTCGAGCTGTATCAACTGTTTCACCATTGGCCGCTAGAGCCTTGTAAACACCTGTCAAAGCAGACTCCCCCGTTACCTGAATCGGAGAAGCTACATCAATCAAGACATCCGTCGCACCGGCTGTAATAGCCGCATTGGCATACTGCGTTTCGGTAATCAAGGTGATGTTCTGCGGTGTCTTAATATCCACAACTACCCCTTTACCTGCATCCTGCTTTTGCACCAAGACAGACGAGTAAAGAGAAGCTGTATCCGCTCCAGATGTACCTAAATACTGGTCCATATCCGCGCCAACAACCACCTGACGACTGATATTATTAACATCCGAAATACCAAATAGATTGTTAACCTCTGTCGCCTGGGCATCTGACAAACCGCCACCGTAGACCAGTGTTGGCTTGCCCCATTTTTCATTGATAACATCCGTCTGAATTTCCGCTTGAGCCAGCGGGGCCAAACTTAAACTCAACCCTAGCACCACAGGCGCTAGAAGGATTTTTCCTAGTGATTTCTTCATGTTTTTTCCTTTCTTTTTGGAAATGGCAGAGCTTCTCTGCTGATTTATCTACCCAATCCAGATAAGAAGTTCATGATTTCTTCCTTGGTCTTGCGATTCTTATCGACAAAACGACCGATTTCCTTACCATTTTCTAAAACAACCAGACTTGGAATACCTAAAATAGCCCATTCCTGTGCCAAAGGCATGAAATCATCGCGATCCAGTTGCACAAAACGGAAATCTGGGAAAGCCTCTTCGATAGCTGGCACATGCGGTTTGATATAGTGGCAATCTCCACACCAAGTCGTCACAAATAGGAAAACAGTTGGCTTGCCATCTTCAATCAAGGCAGCTACTTCATCAAAATTTGTTGGAAAAATCATCTTTCTTCCTCCCTGTATTGAATAGAACCTTTGGTATTTTCAAATAGAAATACCTGTCCTGCCTCCATCACAACCCCTCCGATAAGAGTGGTCTGCGTAGAAGCTGTTTCATCCACATAGACCGTGGCAATCTCTCCTAAATCAGCGAAAAAGTCACGCACCTCCTGCAAGGCCTGTGCTTTTTTACGGTCTTCTTGGATTTTACGGTAAAATTGAGCACTAGCGGTGAGCACACCTGCCCCCAATAAGCCTGCTAGCAAGGCTGTCTTTTTCTTTTTCATGTTGACTATTTTATCATATTTCCGCAGATTTTTCCCAAAAATGCCATTGGACTTGTGACAGCTGAGACAAACTCTCCACAAACATATGAAAACGATTCAGTTTTCAGAAAGCATGATTTCATCATGTGTTTATTGTTTATTTTCCCATATTTTCAAGACAAGTCTAGCTCTTCGTGATAAAATAGTAGTAATCATATCATGGAGGAAGAAGAATGACTCTTTTTGAAAAAATTAAAGAAGTTACAGAATTACAAAGTCTACCGGGATTTGAAGGACAGGTTCGCAACCACATCCGCCAGAAAATCACACCACATGTAGACCGCATCGAAACAGATGGGCTAGGTGGAATTTTTGGTATCAGAGATACGGCTGTTGAAAACGCACCTCGTATCCTAGTGGCTGCACATATGGATGAAGTCGGCTTTATGATTAGTCAGATTAAACCTGATGGTACTTTCCGTGTTGTCGAGTTGGGAGGCTGGAATCCGCTAGTTGTATCCAGTCAAGCCTTCACGCTTCAACTACAGGACGGTCGGACCATTCCTGCCATTTCAGGTTCAGTGCCTCCCCATCTTTCTCGTGGGGCTAACGCTCCCGGCATGCCTGCCATCGCTGATATTATTTTCGATGCTGGTTTTGCCAATTATGACGAAGCTTGGGCGTTCGGCGTTCGTCCGGGGGATGTCCTGGTTCCCAAAAACGAAACCATTCTAACAGCCAACGGAAAAAATGTCATTTCTAAGGCTTGGGACAACCGCTTCGGTGTTCTTATGGTGACTGAGTTGCTAGAAAGCCTATCTGGTCAAACCTTACCAAATCAGTTGATTGCTGGGGCAAATGTGCAAGAAGAGGTTGGTCTACGTGGAGCTCATGCTTCTACAACTAAGTTCAATCCAGATATTTTTCTTGCTGTTGATTGCTCGCCTGCCGGTGATATTTATGGCGACCAAGGAAAAATTGGTGACGGAACGCTACTTCGTTTCTACGATCCAGGTCATATCATGTTAAAAAACATGAAAGACTTCCTCCTCACAACTGCCGAAGAAGCAGGTGTCAAATTCCAATACTACTGTGGTAAAGGTGGAACAGATGCTGGGGCAGCCCACTTGAAAAATCATGGTGTTCCATCAACAACCATCGGTGTCTGCGCTCGCTACATCCATTCACATCAGACTCTCTACAGCATGGATGACTTCTTAGAGGCCCAAGCCTTCTTGCAAGCCATCGTGAAAAAATTAGACCGCTCAACGGTTGATTTGATTAAAAATTACTAAAAGAAAAGGCTTGGCTAGGTATAATCCCAGCAAGGCCTTTTTTTCTATATAAGTTCTTCTAAAATGTACTTCCTCACATAGGTAATGAAATAAAGTGAGCCTGTAATCAGGTAAAGTTTTTTGGGATTGTCCAAGTCCGCCTGCTCCAACCACTCCTGATAGGTCTGAACTCGTTCATAGCCTGACGGGTAATCGTTCAACTGCACCGCTCTGAAATCGTCAAAGGTTGTCACGCTAACAGGTCCAAATTGGCTAAGCTGGGACAACATCTGGTCCACAGGCTTGGTATTGATAGCCGCAAAGAGGATTTCAATGTCTCTGTTCGCATATTTTTCCTCTAGGAGCTGGGTCAGGACGGCGATACTTTCATTATTGTGGGCTCCGTCAATCATGAGCGTGGGTTTGATTAATTCTAAACGGCCCGGCCAGATGGCTTGGGACAAGCCCTGGCTGATGGTTTCTTTGGTAATCTTTGGAAAATCAGGGCTGAGAAGCTGAGCTGTGGTCACTGCCAAGGCTGCGTTGACTTCCTGGTGACGACCTTGCATCTGTAGCCTTAAATCCTCAACACGGCCGAAGGGGCTTGAAACCGTAAAGCCTGCTCTGCTATTTTCCAAAACAATCTCCCGCCCTACCGTATAGGTCGAACTCTGAAGCTGACTGGCGTGATTCTCAAATACTGCCAGCACTTCTGGCTGGTCGGTCGCATAGAGGAGGGGAACCCGCTCACGTAAGACAGCAACCTTGTGACGGGCTATAGTAGCATGAGTCTCTCCCAAAAAAGCCTGATGGTCCAAGCCGATAGAAGGACAAACTACCGCTAGAGGATTAAGGACATTGGTCGCATCCTGTAAACCACCCATGCCCGCTTCCACCAAGAGAATGTCGGGACGCTGGTAGTGAGCAAAGTAGATAAACATAGCCACTACTACAATCTCAAACTCCGAGATGGCATCCAGTCCAGCTGTCTGGTCCAAGTCCTCAATCAAGGGCTGCAAGTCTGTCACAATCTTCGCAAAATCTTCCTCTGAAATCATCTCCTGCTCAAAGACAATCTGCTCTCGAAAATCAATGATGGACGGTGAGGTAAAACGGCCGACGGTGTAATCCGAGAACCGTAAGATAGACTGTAAGGCATTCAAGGTCGACCCCTTGCCATTTGTTCCAACAAAGTGAATAGTCGGCACTTGAAGCTGGGGATTGTCCAAGCGCTCCAAGAGCCAGTTGACACGTGCAACCCCGTTTTCTAAATCTGATGCAGGGCGATTCGATAGCCACTGACGAGTTTCTTGATAATCCATGATTCCCTCTCTACAAAAGCAGCAACAGGGGGATGACCTGTTGCTCGATACTGTTTTTATTTAATACCCATTAACTTGGCCAATTCAGGTATTTTTTGTAAACTTGGCAAGACAAGCATGGTCACGACAATGCGTAACGGAATTTCAAAAATAGCCTTAATCAAACGACTGCTATACAAGGCAATCCAAGGTGTTCCAAAATGGAAATGGAGGGCAATCGGTGTCATGATAAAGGAAATCACAACCTGAATCAAGACAACTACACCAGCCACATAGAGCCAATCAGCTTTGTTTTTAATATTCAGCGGCTTCTGATAAAAGAACCAGCCGTAGATAAAAGCCGATACTGCCTCAATCAAAATCCAAGTGAAGAGGACAGTTTGCCCGCTAAACAAGACAAAGATTGGGTCTGAAATAGCCGCAAAGACAGCTGCCCAAACTGGACCAGCAATAGCTCCCAAAATAGTATTGGGAATGAAGGTAAACTGGACCTGCAAGGTTTCTGAAATCCGAATGGAGAAATAGTTCTCCACAACCATAACCAAGGCAAGGGTCATCGCAATAGCAGTCAACAACTGCACCGTTAGTTTTGGAATCTTCTTTTCCATAAAAAATGCTCCTTTTTCAAAAAAATGGAGCTGTCGTGTGTATTCGACAGCGGATGCAATGATTTACCGCGCTACTCTCAGCCAGACCCCGATGTTCCTACTCTAGGAGACATCAGATACAAGCAAAAATCAGCTTCGTTATGTGGCAACATCCCATCCACATACACTTGACGCAAACCATCTACTCTGTGCAAATTTCTTTGCCAGTCTATTGTATCACACACTATATATTTTGACCACTTGCTAAAAACTATACCTTTCTAAAGGTATAAACTATAAGAGAAACAGGCAGTCTCCGACTGCCTGTTAGTTTTTCTTATTTCAAACGTTCAACTTCACGCGCAATGACCAATTCTTCATCCGTTGGGATAACCAAGACACGAACTTTTGATTCTGGCGTTGAAATATCACCATAGTTACCAAATACATTTTTTGCAGGATCCAACTCAATACCAAACCAAGACAAGCCTGCTATTACATCATTGCGCATAAGCGGTGCATTTTCACCCATACCTGCCGTGAAGACAATAGCATCCGCACCATTCAGAACCGCAAAGTATTGACCAATGAATTTCTTGATACGGTCGATAAAAATATTATAAGCCAAAACAGCATCTGGGTTCTTAGCTTCCAAACCTGATTCAATGTCACGCATATCACTTGAATAACCCGATACACCAAGCAAACCTGATTGTTTATTCAGCATGTTCACAACATCCGCAGCATCCTTCAACTCATCAACATTTGCAATCAAGTAAGGAATAATCGCTGGATCAATATCACCTGAACGAGTTCCCATCATAGGACCAGCAAGCGGAGTGAAGCCCATAGAAGTGTCAACTGATTGACCGTGGTAGTTGGCAGTAATAGATACACCATTTCCGATGTGAGCCGTAATCAATTTTAATTCCTCAATCGGACGTCCCAATACTTTTGCTGCCTCATGCGCTACATAATAGTGGCTAGTTCCGTGAGCTCCATACTTACGAACCTTGTGGTCGGTATAGTACTTTTGTGGAATCGGATAAAGATAGGCATGCTTTGGCATCGTAGTGTGAAAGGCTGTATCAAAAACAGCTACATTCAAAACTTCTGGTAGTACTTCCTCAAATGCACGCATTGCTGCTACGTGAGCAGGGTTATGAAGCGGTGCCAAAGCACTTAGTTCTTCAATTTGCTCAACCTCTTTTGGTCCAATAACAGCTGATTCTTTGAAAATCTCTCCACCTGCAACAACACGGTGTCCGATACCAGTAATTTCCTCGTAAGCAGCGATGATGTTGTGTTTAAGCAAGTCTTCTAGGAGAATCTTAACCGCAACCGTATGATTAGGAATATCTAAAACTTCACTTTCTTTCTTCCCATCATACTTAACTGTTGAGATGGAATCATTCAAACCGATGCGCTCAACAATCCCTTTTGCTAAGACGATTTCTTCTGGCATTTGATATAGTTGCCATTTCAAACTTGAACTACCTGCGTTAATCGCAATTGTTTTTGACATAGTGTTCCCCTTTTAAAGCGTTTTCCTAACTAGTATAACAGATTTTTACCTAAATTGCATTCTCTTGCTTCCAATTTTTGAAATTGAGCATGAACTTCTGAATAGCTTCTGGTTCTTGAAGACTTTGTAAGGGATAAACAAACGGCGCCAACGGTCTTGCAGCTTTCTTTTGCAAGACAAAAATAGACTTGGCCATAGCAGCCTTCCCAAAGAGATTTGGTGGCAGGGCGATCATGGCAACGATATTGGCTTGTTCTTGTAACCAGCCTTTCAGTAAATCGCTTTGCGGACTAGTCAACAAATCATTTGGAGCCAAGAGAATAGCGAATCCATCCTTTTCCAGATATTTGAGGGACTGTTCCATGAGTAAATGATGGGCGTAGGTATGCTCAGTAGGACTGGCAACCTGATAACGGCTAGCAATCTGGTCATCTGGATAGTAGCCAATCGGCAAATCTCCCAAAATTACTTGACTTTCCTTCAAAATCTGCGGACGTACCGCATCTCCCTGAGCAAAAGAAATCTCTGCCTGCATGACATCCGCCATACTTGCCGACAAATCAATCAAGAGGTCATCCACTTCGATTCCCAAATAATCCAATTCTTTCTGGCTAGCATTGAGAATGGTCTGAGCCAAATTGCCTGTTCCCGAACCAATTTCCAAGACTGTTACTTTAGGAGTAGATACTAGTTGGTCTACTAGGAAGGATAGGATAAAGCCGATAGAGTCTGGCGTAAACTGGTGATTGTACTGCATAGGCTCTGACTGATTGGCCTTGATGAGCAGGAATTGGAAGGCACGGCGCCATTCTTCCTTGGTTAAATCTAGTTGTTTCAAGGTCTTGTTGTTGTTAACAACAAGGTCTGTCTCATGCTGACCAGCTACGTAAGCAGCATTTTGCTCAATCATGGCATCATAGATATTGGTGCCTAGCTGGTTTTGGATAGTCTGTACGTTTTCTAATAGCAGGTCGTAAGCCTGTTCGATCTTTTCAAAATTCATACTCTTATCTTATCAAAAATTCACCAACTTTGCACCAAAAAGGGAGCGACTAGCCACTCCCCTCGGGTACTATAGTCGTTTAGTTTGCTTTTAGTACAAGTCAACGAGCTGCAGGCTGTACTGGAGTACGGCAAAGCGAGTTCAAATCACTCCTGTGGAGTGTTTGAAGTTGGAAATAAGGAAACGACGTTTCCTCGCTCGTCGAAGTAATCAAAGATAAACTAAATGACTATATTTTAACCGGAAATTGATAGTGATACTCCCCTCCATTTCTTAGATTCACGTTAACCGATACAGTTCTATTTTTAATATGATAGCTGGCCTGACCCTCTCGAAACAACATGCTTCCCTCGGTCTCTATTGGTTTACTTTCCTCCTTTTTCTTAGAACTCGTTTGAGCTGGGTTTTCAGCAGTTTCTTGATTTTTTCTAGTTGGTTGATCCTCCTTTTTCAACTTTTCATCGGCAGTTTGGCTAGTAGCTATGGCATCTTCCTTATTTTCATCTGTTTGGCTAGCCACCTTTTCAGCAACTGCTTGACGCTCCTGCAAGTCTCCTTCAACCTTGTCCAAGACCATCTGAGCCATGATGTAGGCCGTCGTTTCTTGCCTCGCCACCTGAACTAAGCGACTTTCAGCTTCTTGGCGGTGGAGATAAAACTGAAGCAAGAGACTAAAAACTGCCAGCATCAAGAGGGCATAGAGCAGAATGCCAGCCCTAACTTTTTTCTTTAAAAGCATAGATAAAGGTCCGCTCCTCCCCATTTTTAAAGCTAAAGTCGATGCGCACCAGCTGGTTTTCTTGGGAAATAGCTGCGCTGTCCACCTGATAGAGCATGGGCTGATAGCCCTGTCCCCTGTCATTTGTTTTCCGAAAATCATCCGACCGTGACTTGCCAAAGGCCAAAGCCTGACCTCCCTTATCAACATAGACCTTGCCATTTTCAACCTTGACCAAGTCAGCCTGGTCCCACTCCGACCGCAATTGACTAGAGAAGACCAACCATTCCTTTTGAATAGTTTGATTTTGATAATGCACCTCTTGAACCAGCAATTTGGACAAACCCTCGAAAACTAAGAGACTACCTGAAAGGATGACTAAGGCTACCAAGCATTCCAAGAGAGTAAAAGCAGGAATTTTACTTTTTAACAACCGACAGAACCTCCTTTCCCTCGTGGAAAACAATGATCTTATCCGCTGTTCGTTGAACCTGAACTGTAACACCGTTTAAGGCTAGGTTATCTTGCTCAGTCTGAACAGCCATCTGTGCTAGATTGAGAACCTCCTGTTGTTCCAATTCCCAAGCCTGTCGCCTACGACCCGCATCCACAGCTGACAAAATCAAGCTACAAATGGTCACTAGGGTCGCAAGGGCAACCAGACTTTCTAGCAAAATATAAGCCTTATTCTTCTGTTTTCTTATAACGACCACTCCCTATATATAATTGATACGTGACCGTCTTTCGACTAAGCCGAAAACGAATCTTGGTCAGAGAAGAATTTCCACCATTTTCTTCAAATGTGATGGTCTTTTCTTCCAATACTTCTAATTTTTTAGGCACCTGTACAGTTTGATAACCATTTGTAACCTCCTGTCCACCGATAGCAAGGTTCACTTTTTGATGGGAACTGGCTGCCAATTTCTGACTGTCTTTATAGATAGCTTCAAATTCCCAAAGAAAAATCTCTTCCTGAACAGACCGAAAGGCCGTCTGTACCGTTCCCGACAGGCTGATTGCCAGAAAGCTGATGACAAATAAGGTCAGCAGGTTTTCAAAGAGGGTGAAGGCCTTATTGATTTGCTTTAAGAGCCTTGTATTCATTGTAGGATTGTGCTTGTTTTTCAGTGATATAGCCTTTCTGTTCTAACTCTGCCACTGTTGCTTCCTTATTGTGCTTCAATTCATAAAGCTCCATCTGACTCTCTACTACCTTGACAACTGCCGCATCCCCCTTCTTCTGAATAGCATCCTTCTGCTGGCTCAAATTTGGCACAAAAAGAAGCAAGAGCAGGCTGATAATTCCCAAAACGACTAACATTTCCACCAGAGTGAATGCTTTTACCTTCATTTCAATTAATTTTTTCATTTTATAACTCCATATTTTGATAAATCGGCAGCAACATGGCTGCGTAGATAAGAACGACCATTAAGGCCACAAAGAGAAAGACCAGCGGTTGAATCAGCTGCATGGCTCTATTGACCCGAGAGAAAAAATCCTCCCAACACTCGGCTGCATAAACTGTCAACTCGCTCCCCAACTTGGACTTGACCTGACCATACTCGACAATCAAACTCAGCTCCCGCTTAAAAAAGGCGTAGGTCTTGATGTGTTCGTGAAAACTCTGACCATTGGAAAGAGACTGCTCCAAGTCCTGTCCAATCTCCCGAAAGAGCTGCGATTGCTGCTCCTGCATCAAACCCACAATCTGCGGCAGGTCCAAGCCTTGCCCAATCAAACTCCCCCACTCCCTAGCGTAATAGGCCGTCAGATAGGTTTGGATGAGTTTTCCGAAAAATGGCAGAGCTGCTAAGCAGGAAAAGACCATGATTTTGTTAGTTTTGCGAAACCAAACAAGACCAGCCAAGACCGCCACCAAACTAAGTCCACAGAGAGATAAAAAGATGGTCGGCAAATGGTTAATTAGCATAGTCGCTGCATTGCCTTCCTCCAACTGGGGCAGAAGATAGTTTTTCAAGCCCAGCATAATCAAGAACAGAAAACCAAGCAAGATAATCGGATAGGTCGCCACCTCAATCAGTTTTTTACGAACCTTGCTAACATTTTCTAGATAGGACTGGATATGGCTCAAACTCAGGCTGGTATTGCCATGAACTTCTGCCAGAGCCACCTGCGTGACCACCGCATCTGAAAACCGCAAATCCGCCAGCAAACTCGAAAAAGGTTTGCCTGCCAGCAGCCCGTCTGACAAGACCTGGGTATAGGGGTCTGCCAAAAGCTGACTGCGTTTTAGGAAATCAACAATCTCCCCCAGATGAAAACCGCTGGCAAAGAGATTATTGAAAAGTTCAATGACTTTACGCTGGCGAGCCAAGGGCAATTTTTTCTGTTTCTGCCTGCCGAAGACTGATATGTCCTGCTGCAAAAAGGCGATCAATTTGCGCATTCCACTGGTCTGCGGAATGGTTTTGGTAGTTTCCCTTTGCAAAATCTACCACACCTCCTCCCCCAATCAAACGTTGATAAGCAATGCCTTGAAGGGCATTATTTAACTCCTCAGGGCTGACACCTAGTTCTAACATACGGGCGTAGACACCTGAAATAGACCTTGCATGAACTGTTGAGAAAACGGTAGCTCCCGTCAGGCTGGCTCGAATGACTGCTCGAGCGGTTTCCGCATCCCGAATCTCACCGATGATGAGCAAGTCTGGTCGATGGCGGAGGGACAGTTTGATCAGATTGTCGTAGGTGGCTCCGATGGCTTCATTGAGCTGGAGTTGCAGCATGTCCTCCTGTTTGATTTCGACAGGATCCTCGATGGTCAAAATCTGCTTGTCTGGGAATTTCAGCCTGGCAAGATGATACATAAGTGTGGTCTTACCAGAGCCGACTGGACCCGAAAAAAGATAGAGCCCTCGTCCCTTGATTTCTTCTGCAAGCCGCTCAGCCGCCTCAAACCAGAACTTGAGTTCCTTGTCATTGTCATAGAGCAGGCGGATGACCAGACTTTCCTTGCCACGATAATCCCCGACAGTTGATAAGCGAAGTGAAATCTCTCCGCTACCATAATCATAGTCACAGGAGCCCTGCTGGCTACGGCGTTTTTCACCGACATTTAATCCTGCTAAAAACTTGAAATGGCTGATGATGGCTGTTACTTCCTCCTCAGCCAAGTCTTGCACAAACTCTCGCTCGTCCATGATCCGATGGTAGACTTGGTAGCCCTGACCACGAGGAACCAGATAAATATCACTGACCCTATCCGCCACCGCCTCTTCAATCAACTTTCTTGCTTTTTCTTGAATCATAAAACCTCCTCACCCTATCTATTCGCAAGGAAACTTGATTTTCCATACTTTTTTGTTAAAATAATAAAAAAGCTTGGAGGTTCCTATGAAAAAAATAAAAAAAGGCGACCACATACGCGTAGTTAGCCCCTCTTCATCTATTGAAAGAATTGGTGGTTTTGAAGCCAATCTTGCCGCCAAGGAAAAACTGGAAGAACTGGGCTTCAAACTCTCTTTCTCAGAACATTATTTTGAAAATGATATGTTTTACTCTGCTCCGATTGCCAGTCGGGTTGCGGACTTGGAAGCCGCTTTTGCGGATGAGTCAGTCGATGCCATTCTGACAACCATTGGCGGTTTCAACTCTAACGAACTGCTGCCTTATCTGAATTTTGACCTAATCGTCCGCCATCCGAAAATTTTCTGCGGTTATTCGGATACGACTGCCCTGCTCAATGCCATCTACGCCAAGACAGGCATGCCAACCTACATGGGTCCAGCTTATTCAAGCTTTAAAATGGTGCAAGCCCAACAGTATCAAACAGAGGCCTGGCTCAAGGCTGTGACACAAGATTCCTATGAACTGACCCCGAGTCCAGAATGGTCTAGCGATGCCTGGTACCTACCAGACGCCCCTCGCACCTTTTACCCGACTGAATGGAAAGTCTACAATCCAGGCCAGGCTAGCGGAACAGCTATTGGAGGAAATCTCTCTACTTTTGCGCTCTTACATGGTACTGAGTTCGCTCCAAAACCCGAAAAGTACATCTTGTTTCTTGAAGAAGCTGAAGAAGATCACTATACCGAATTTACAAGGCATTTTGCTGCGCTCTTACAAAACTATCCCAATCCCCAAGCCGTCCTCATTGGTCGTTTTCCTAAGGAAACCAAGATGACAGAGGAGATTTTGTTGGCGATTTTGGACAAGCACCCTATTCTCAAAACCATCCCTGTTCTCTACGATTTAGACTTTGCCCATACCCAGCCTCTGTTTACCATTACCATCGGTGGACAGGTAGAACTTGATGCCGAAACCTTTTCTATCAGATTCAGCTAAAAAGGATTGCTAACTAGGGCAATCCTTTTTACTATTCATTTACACAATTAGTTTGTTTTAATTTACAAGGACGTAGGCGGGGTTGTGTAGACTGCTTAACAAAACCAGCAGGTAAATTTTCTCTCGCTTCTACCAACATCAGCGAATGATACCGCTGCAAATATTCATCGCATTCCTCACACCAATGCTGGTCTGATTCATCCCAAAAGGCCACCATTGTGCCATTTTTACTCTGCTTTTTAGGGAACTTTTCTGACAATCGTACCCATTCCTTCTGAAATGCTTTTAAGGCATCTTCATAACGGTCAAAGGCTACACTACTAACAATATCTCCTTCCCAACCGTCTAAAAACCACCAGGGTTCAAAATCTCCATACATTTTAATAACTTGATACATAACACATACTTCCTTTTTCGTACACATTATACCGAAAGCAATTGAATTAGGAAAACATTCTGCTTGTTAATTCCTTATCAAGTTATGTAAGCGTTTAAAATCTGAACAAAAGAAAACACATCCCTCAGAAAGAGATGTGTCTCAAATCTTATTCAGTTACAGTCTCAAGGTTTGCTTCTTCAGCAAGCTCTTCAGCGAGAGTGTCTTCAATGATTTCAACTTCATTGATGGCTTGTGGTTCAAGATTACGGTAGCGGGCCATACCTGTACCTGCTGGGATAATCTTACCGATGATAACGTTCTCTTTCAAACCGAGAAGGTTATCACGTTTACCACGAATAGCTGCATCTGTAAGAACGCGAGTTGTTTCTTGGAAGGATGCGGCAGACAAGAATGAGTTGGTTTCAAGGGACGCTTTTGTGATACCCATAAGAACTGGACGAGCTGTTGCCGGAATACCACCTGCAATAACCACGTCAGCATTGGCATCTGTAAAGTCTGTGATATCCATGAGGGTACCCATGAGAAGATCTGTGTCACCTGGATCCATGACACGAACTTTACGAAGCATTTGACGAACCATTACCTCGATGTGCTTGTCGCCGATTTCTACACCCTGGCTACGGTAAACTTTTTGAACTTCAGAAAGAAGGTAAGTTTCAACCGCCAAGACATCACGGACTTCAAGCAAGCGTTTTGGTTGGATGGAACCTTCAGTAAGGGCTGCTCCACGCGCAACTTGGTCACCAACTTCAACCTTCATGCGGGCTGTAAATGGTACCACGTATTCGCCTTCTCCAGTTACACCCTTAACAAAGACTTTCTTGGTACGAGTAGAAGCATCTTCTTCAATGGCGATAACTTCCCCTTTGACCTCAGTAATAACCGCTTCCCCTTTCGGATTACGGGCTTCAAAGATCTCTTGGACACGAGGAAGACCCTGCGTGATATCGCTGTTTGAGGCTACACCACCCGTGTGGAAGGTACGCATTGTAAGCTGTGTACCAGGCTCACCGATAGATTGGGCAGCGATTGTACCAACAGCTTCACCCACTTCAACCGCATCACCTGTCGCCAAGTTGATACCGTAACAATGACGGCAGACACCGTGACGAGTGTTACATGTAAATACGCTACGGATGGTTACTTGTTCAACACCTGCATTGACAATTTCACGGGCAATGTCTTCTGTAATCAATTGGTTTGGACCAATAATAACGGCACCCGTTTCAGGATGTTTAACCGTTTTCTTAGTGTAACGACCTTGCAAACGCTCTTCAAGCGGCTCGATCATTTCCTTGCCATCTGTGATGGAACGGATGTCAAGACCACGGTCTGTTCCACAGTCGTCTTCACGGATGATGACATCTTGGGCAACGTCAACCAAACGACGAGTCAAGTAACCTGAGTCGGCTGTCTTCAAGGCCGTATCCGTCATACCCTTACGGGCACCGTGAGTAGAGAAGAACATTTCCAATACAGAAAGACCTTCACGGAAGTTAGACAAGATAGGCAATTCCATGATACGTCCGTTCGGAGCTGACATCAGACCACGCATACCGGCCAACTGGGAGAAGTTGGAAATGTTACCACGGGCACCAGAATCCATCATCATAACGATTGGGTTCTTCGGATCTTGTTTTTCAACCAGACGTTTTTCCAATTTTTCCTTAGCTGAACGCCATTCATCTGTAACAGCTGCATAACGCTCATCATCCGTAATCATACCACGACGGAATTGTTTCTTGATCTGTTCTACACGTTCGTGAGATTCTTCAATGATTTCTGCCTTGTTGTCGATGACTGGGATATCGGCAATACCCACTGTCAAACCAGCGAGTGTTGAGTGATAGTAACCCAAGTCTTTCAAACGGTCAAGCAGGGCTGATGTTTCAGTTGTACGGAAACGCTTGAAGATTTCAGCGATGATGTTACCAAGATTTTTCTTCTTGAATGGTGGGTTGATTGGCAATTCTGCAATAGCAGCCTTGATATCAGATCCTGGTTCCAAGAAGTATTTATCAGGAGTTCCTTCTGTCAAGTTAGCATTGTTTGGCTCTTGCAAGTATGGAAGACCTTCTGGCATAATTGCGTTGAAGAAGATTTTACCAACAGTTGTCATCATGACCTTGTGTTTTTGGTTGTCTTTCCAAGGTTTATCAAGGCTATCTGTTGCGATACCAACACGAGTATGCAAGTGAACATAGCCATTGCGGTAAGCCATAACAGCCTCATCCGCATCTTTGAAGACCATGCCTTCACCTTCACGACCAGCATCTTCCATGGTCAAGTAGTAGTTACCCAAAACCATATCCTGAGATGGTGTTACGACTGGTTTACCATCTTTAGGGTTAAGGATGTGTTCTGCCGCAAGCATAAGGATACGTGCTTCTGCTTGTGCTTCTTCTGACAATGGAACGTGAATCGCCATCTGGTCACCATCAAAGTCGGCGTTGTAGGCTTCACAGACAAGCGGGTGCAAGCGAAGGGCCTTACCGTCGATTAGGACTGGCTCGAAAGCCTGGATACCCAAACGGTGAAGGGTAGGTGCGCGGTTCAAAAGAACTGGGTGTTCTTTGATCACTTCTTCCAAGATATCCCAGATACGATCATCACCACGTTCAATCAAACGTTTCGCGGCTTTGACGTTACCAGCAATATCACGGGCAACGATTTCGCGCATAACAAACGGTTTGAAGAGCTCAATTGCCATTTCGCGTGGCACACCACATTGGTACATTTTAAGAGTTGGACCAACGGCGATAACGGAACGTCCTGAGAAGTCAACACGCTTACCAAGCAAGTTTTGACGGAAACGTCCTTGCTTACCTTTCAGCATGTGGCTGAGTGATTTAAGCGGACGGCTACCTGGTCCTGTGATTGGACGACCACGGCGACCGTTGTCAATCAAAGCATCCACAGCTTCTTGGAGCATACGTTTTTCGTTTTGTACGATGATACCTGGAGCGTTAAGTTCCAAGAGACGAGCCAAACGGTTGTTACGGTTGATAACACGGCGGTAGAGTTCGTTCAAGTCTGATGCGGCAAAGCGGCCACCATCCAACTGAACCATCGGACGCAAATCTGGTGGAATAACTGGAAGGATATTGAGAATCATCCACTCAGGCTTGTTACCAGATTTGTAGAATGCATCCAATACATCCAAACGGCGAACTGCTTTAATCCGTTTTTGACCAGAAGCTGTTTTCAATTCTTCTTTCAAAGCTGCGATTTCTTTTGGAAGATCGACTTGTTTCAAGAGGTCTTGGATCGCTTCTGCACCCATTTTGGCAACGAATGAACCATAGCCATATTCACGCAAACGCTCACGGTATTCGCGCTCTGTCATGATTGACTTGTGCTCAAGCGGTGTATCTTTCGGATCGATCACCACGTAAGCTGCGAAGTAGATAACTTCCTCAAGCGCACGTGGGCTCATATCCAAGGTCAAGCCCATACGGCTTGGAATGCCTTTGAAATACCAAATGTGTGAAATTGGTGCTTTCAACTCAATGTGTCCCATACGCTCACGACGGACTTTTGCACGAGTTACTTCCACACCACAGCGGTCACAAGTGATCCCTTTATAACGGATACGCTTGTATTTACCACATGAACACTCCCAGTCTTTTGTTGGACCAAAGATGACTTCGTCAAAGAGTCCATCACGTTCTGGTTTAAGTGTACGATAGTTGATTGTTTCAGGTTTTTTAACCTCACCGTAAGACCATGAACGAACCTTACTTGGTGAAGCTAACGTGATTTGCATACTTTTAAATCGATTTACGTCAACCACTAATAATCCCTTTCTTTTCTTGTGAGAGGCTGGATTCCCAGACCTCAAATTCTTGAACAATAATCAGCAGAATGGATAGCTGGTAAGCTATTCCTCTATAAATCAGACGGTGGAAGACCGTTGGTCCTTATCTCTTTCAGTTCTGAGATTTGGACCAACTTGTTCCATCCATTCTAATTATTCTTTGCCTTCTGCTTCTTCTGCTGCAAAGGCTGCGGCTGCGTCAGCTGCGGCTTTTGCACGTGCTTTTTCAAGATCATCTACGTGGATGATGTCATCATCTTCACCTTCATCAAGGTCACGCAATTCTACTTCATTGTTGTCTTCATCAAGGACACGCATATCCAAACCAAGTGATTGCAATTCTTTGACAAGAACGCGGAATGATTCTGGAACACCTGGTTTTGGAATTGGTTTACCTTTGGTGATGGCTTCATAGGCTTTCAGACGGCCTGTCACATCATCTGACTTGTAAGTCAAGATTTCTTGAAGGACGTTAGAAGCACCGTAGGCTTCAAGGGCCCAAACCTCCATCTCACCGAAACGCTGACCACCAAACTGAGCCTTACCTCCGAGTGGCTGTTGGGTAACGAGTGAGTATGGTCCGACTGAGCGGGCGTGAAGTTTATCATCAACCATGTGGTGAAGCTTGATCATGTACATGACACCGACAGACACACGGTTGTCAAATGGCTCACCTGTACGTCCATCGTAAAGAATGGTTTTGGCATCTGAATCCATACCTGCTTCTTTAACAGTTGACCAGAGGTCTTCTGAACTTGCACCATCGAAAACTGGTGTTGCAATATGAATGCCCAAGTTGCGAGCCGCCATACCCAAGTGAAGTTCCATAACCTGACCGATGTTCATACGTGATGGCACCCCGAGTGGGTTCAACATGATGTCAACTGGTGTTCCGTCTGGAAGATATGGCATATCCTCAACAGGTACAATACGTGAAACGACACCCTTGTTACCGTGACGACCGGCCATCTTATCTCCGACCTTGATCTTACGTTTTTGAGCGATGTAAACACGAACCAACATGTTAACACCTGATTGCAATTCATCACCGTTGGCACGAGTAAAGATTTTCACATCACGAACGACACCATCGGCACCGTGAGGTACACGAAGAGATGTATCACGTACTTCACGTGACTTGTCACCGAAGATAGCGTGTAAGAGGCGCTCTTCAGCAGAAAGATCTTTCTCACCTTTTGGTGTGACTTTACCAACAAGAATGTCGCCTTCTTTAACTTCCGCACCGATACGGATAATCCCCATTTCATCCAAGTTACGAAGAGCATCTTCACCAACGTTTGGAATTTCGCGAGTGATTTCTTCAGGGCCTAACTTGGTATCGCGTGTTTCTGATTCATATTCTTCCAAGTGAACAGATGTATAGACATCATCTTTCACAAGGCGCTCAGACATGATAACCGCATCCTCGAAGTTGTAACCTTCCCACGTCATGTAGGCAACGATAGGGTTTTGACCAAGGGCCATTTCCCCACGTTCCATAGAAGGACCATCTGCGATGAAATCACCTTTTTCAACGACATCCCCCAATTTAACAAGGGTACGTTGGTTGTAGGCAGTACCTGAGTTTGAACGACGGAATTTCTGAATGCTGTAAACATCCAAAGAGCCATCTTCACGGCGTACTTCTACCTTGTCCGCATCTGCGTAAACAACCTTACCATCATGTTGGGCAATAACTGCTGCACCTGAGTCATGGGCAGCCTGGTATTCCATACCCGTACCAACGTAAGGTGCTTTGGGATCAATCAATGGAACAGCCTGACGTTGCATGTTGGCACCCATGAGGGCACGGTTGGAGTCATCGTTTTCCAAGAAAGGAATACATGCTGTCGCAACGGCAACTACCTGCTTAGGAGAAACATCCATGAAGTCTGCTGAATCTGCTGGAAATTCTTGGTTGTTACCTTGGTGACGTCCCATAACAATCTTGTCAACGAAACGGTTGTTTTCATCAAGTGGTGATGTTGATTGTGCAACGATATAAGCATCTTCTTCATCGGCAGTCAACCAAACGATTTCGTTTGTAACTGTACCAGTTGCACGGTCAATCTTGCGGTATGGTGTTTGGATGAAACCATACTTGTTAAGGTGTCCGTAAGAAGATAAGTTGTTGATCAAACCGATGTTTGGTCCCTCAGGCGTTTCAATCGGACACATACGGCCATAGTGAGTATAGTGAACGTCTCGAACCTCATAACCAGCGCGGTCACGAGTCAAACCACCAGGTCCCAAGGCTGACAAACGACGCTTGTGAGACAACTCAGAAAGTGGGTTGTGTTGGTCCATGAACTGTGACAACTGAGATGAACCAAAGAATTCTTTAATGGCAGCTGTAACAGGGCGGATATTGATGATTTGTTGCGGTGTCAATACTTCATTGTCTTGAACAGACATACGCTCACGCAAGTTACGTTCCATACGGGTCAAACCGATACGTACTTGGTTAGCAAGCAATTCACCAACGGCACGAATACGACGGTTACCCAAGTGGTCAATATCGTCAACGCGACCAAGACCTTCTGCAAGGTTAAGGAAATAGCTCATCTCTGCCAAGATATCCGCTGGAGTGACAATACGCACATTTTCAGCTGGATTAGCATTACCAATCACCGTCACAACACGTTCTGGATCCTTAGGTGCCACAATCTTGAATTTCTGCAAAAGAACTGGCTCAAGAAGAACAGCATTGTCATTTGGAATGTATTCTACAATGTTCAACTCGTCAAATTGTGCTTCTACTTTTTCAAGCACATCACGAGTCAAGACAGTCCCTGCTTCCAAGACGATTTCACCTGTTTCACCGTTGATTACGTGTTCAGCAAGTGTTTGGTTGAGCAAACGAGTACGGAGGTTGAGTTTTTTATTGATTTTATAACGACCAACAGGTGCCAAGTCGTAACGACGTGGATCAAAGAAACGAGCTGTCAAAAGGCTACGAGAGCTTTCAGCTGTCTTTGGTTCACCTGGACGAAGGCGCTCATAGATTTCCTTGAGGGCTTCATCTGTACGAGAATCTGCTGGGTTTTTGTGAATATCTTTTTCGATGGTGTTGCGAACCAATTCGCTATCACCGAAGATGTCAAAGATTTCATCATCGCCTGAGAAACCAAGCGCACGAACAAGCGTTGTGAACGGAATCTTACGCGTACGGTCAATACGAGTGTAGGCAATGTCTTTTGAGTCTGTTTCCAATTCCAACCAAGCTCCACGGTTAGGGATAACCGTTGAACCGTAACCTACTTTACCGTTCTTATCTACTTTATCATTGAAGTAGACACCTGGTGAACGAACCAACTGAGAAACGATGATACGCTCTGCACCGTTGATGATGAAGGTACCCATCTCAGTCATGATTGGAAACTCACCAAAGAAGACTTCCTGAGTCTTGATCTCGCCAGTTTCCTTATTGACAAGACGGAAAGTCACATAAATTGGAGCAGAATAGTTGGCATCGTGTGCACGCGCCTCTTCCAAGGTATACTTAGGTTGCTTCAGCTCATAACCAACAAATTCCAATTCCATGGTATCCGTAAAGTTTGAAACTGGAAGCACATCTTCAAAGACTTCTTTCAAACCATAGTCAAGAAAATCTTTAAATGAATCCGTTTGGATTTCAATCAAATTTGGTAAATCAAGAACTTCCTTGATTCTTGAAAAACTACGACGGGTACGGTGCTTACCGTACTGAACTTCATGTCCTGCCAAGTTAATTCTCCTCTATTTTTCTATTGATTTTTCTGCAAAATCAAACACATTTGCCTTTTGTTAGAATTTTTAGAATCTTTAAGAATAGGTAACAATTCTCAAAAAAATTCCTCATAGACACAAAAAGAGCAGCTAAATCTTCCTTTGAAAAAGTTTGATTTAACTGCTGCAAGCCTTGTTTGGACAATATTTCAAACAAGACACACGACAAATAATTTATGCAATTATAGCATAAGTACTAGGAAAAATCAAGGTGAATCATTATTCGCTTGCTCATTAGTTGCTGTTTGCGTTTCTGATGATTGGTTCGTGTTATTAGCTGAAGAACTCGTGCTAGTCCGAGTCGAACTGCTTCGTTGGGTTGAGCTACTTGATGTTGGTGTTTGCGAGCCGATAATTGTATTCCAAGCCTGTGCTCGGTCACTATCTGTCCCCCCAACCATGAAGTTATAGCTCGTTACTGGTGCACCATTTTTAGCCCAATAACTAGTTGTCATCGCACCGCCAACTGTTACTTGGCGCCCATTTACCTGTGTCGTCCCTGCACGTTGACCTGTAGAAGCAACGACGCTAGAAGCAATAACACTACTGTCTAATTCAAATTTTCCTGCGAACATATCCGCATTAACATTGTAAAGAGCATCAACCATATGGGCCACATATTGTGAATTATTGTGGTAGCCAGTCCAGACATACATTTCTGAGTTATCATCATTCCCAGCCCATGTACCTAAAGTTACTCTAGGAGATGATAGCATGAGCCACACGTCATTGACTTCATTACTTGTTCCCGTCTTACCGACGAAATCAGACGATGCTGCCTGTGGGTTTAAACCACTCAATCGACTCTTGAACGTCGTAGTATACCCAGAGTTGACAACCTGTCTCAAAAGCTGGTTCATGATACTTGCAGTTGCTTTAGAATAGACTTGAACCGGAGCAGCTTCATGCTGATACACTACTGTTCCATCAGAGGCAGTAATGCTTTCAACAATGTAATGTTTATTATAAACACCACCATTTGCCAAAGTTTGGTAGGCATTGGTATTTGTCAATACTGAAATTTCAACACCACCGCCCAACGGTACACTTTCAATATCATACATAGGAATATGATAATTCATTTTATCCATGTACGCTTTGGCATCTACACCTGCATTTCTCATCATCTTATAGGTCCAAAAAGCAGGAATGTTAACAGAACGGTCAATAGCCGTCTGTAAGTTCATCATGCCAGTACCACGTCCTGAACCATACATAATCGGTTGTCCACTTGAAAAGTTCGTTGGATAATCTGAAAGGATGCTGGCAGAACCTATCAAACCTTGATCAATCGCAATACCATAAGCTAACAGAGGCTTGATGGTTGAAGCTGGCGAACGAAGAGTATCAAAGGCATGGTTATTTTGGTTGGTTGCATAATCGCGACCACCCACAAATCCTAAAATGGCTCCTGTGGCATTATCAATTAACACACTACCTGTCTCGACATATTCGTTTCCATCATCCAAAACAGATCCATAGTTTGCCACAACAGACTGCATCGCCGCATAGATTCCTTGATCAACTGTACTCTTAATCGTATAGCCGCCTTGACTCAATTCTTGCTTAGCCAATTCTTCATAGGAAGCCTTAGTTTCATCGTTTTTCAAGTCATTTCCAGAAACCTTATCGCGTTTTACAAGATAATCAAACATAACCTCTTGCGCTTCTTCCATGACCTCGTAGTAGAGATAATCTTTCGTATCCGCCATTACAGGAGCTGGAGCAATAAAATCTTGTTTAATATCGTAAGCTTTGTAGGTTTCGTATTCTTCCTTGGTCAAGAATGACGCCCGATACATATTAAAGAGAACATCTTGATAGCGTTCAATACCGTAAACCATATCTTCATCTGATTTACGTGTTCCATCTGATGCATAGGGAGAATAAACAATCGGACTTTGCGGTAAGCCTGCAATAAAAGCAGCCTGCGGAACAGTCAAGTCTTTCGCTGGTTTACCAAAAATTCCTTGAGCCGCAGCTTCTACCCCTGCAATATTTCGTCCCTGATTATTTCGACCAAATGGAGAAACATTTAGGTAAATGGTTAAAATCTCTTCCTTGGTCATATTCCGCTCTAATGCCAAAGCCGAAACGATCTCATTAGCCTTACGCGTAAAGGTTGGAGCATCTCCGACAAGTTGCTGTTTTATCAATTGCTGCGTCAAGGTTGAACCACCGCTAGATGAACCTAGACCAACTGATCCCAGTGCCGCACGCAAAACAGCCTTAGGCACAACCCCATTGTGGGTTTCAAATGTTTCATCCTCTGTCGCAATTACAGCCTGTTTTAGATAATTAGAGACCTCTTCCGAAGTAATGGGTACACGAAGCAAATCTGAATTAACTTCCGACACCAAGCTACCATCCGAATAGGTAACGGTGGAAATCCGACTAACTTCTGAAACCTTCGCTACCAGTTCCTCTGTTTTGGGAATCTTAACGTCATCGAAAAGACTAACCACGAAACCAATTCCTATACCCGCACCAAAAAGACCGAATAGGAAGACCAAGACTGCTACTGAATTGAATAATAATTTCAGCGTCCGAAGGAAAACTCCCACTGCATCCCCTAAGCCTAGGGCACTGATTTTCTTTTTAAAATCTTGCTTATCTGATTTAGTCGCCATATTAACTCCTTATCGTTCCATTATACCAAATTTTGTTTATTTTCCGCAATTTCATGGTATAATAGGAGAGAATTTTTTAATGGTGAGATGCGGTTTTAGCTTGTAAAAAACTCAAAAACCAAAGCATCTTGTTGAAGGAGAAACGCATGAATATTTTTGAAGAACTAAAAGCACGTGGCTTGGTCTTTCAAACGACTGATGAAGAAGCCCTAGTAAAAGCATTAACAGAAGGGCAAGTATCCTATTATTCTGGCTACGACCCAACTGCCGACAGCCTGCATTTGGGGCATTTGGTACCAATCCTCGTCTGCCGTCACTTGCAATTAGCAGGGCACAAACCTTACGCTCTAGTTGGTGGAGCTACTGGTCTGATTGGCGACCCTTCCTTCAAGGATGCGGAGCGCAGCTTGCAGACCAAAGACACCGTGGACGGTTGGGTAACAAAAATCCAAGGTCAACTGTCTCGCTTCTTGGATTTTGAAAATGGTGGCAATAAGGCTGAAATGGTCAACAACTACGACTGGTTCTCAGACATCAGCTTTATCGACTTCCTCCGTGATGTTGGTAAATACTACACAGTCAACTACATGATGAGCAAGGACTCTGTGAAAAAACGGATTGAAACAGGGATTTCCTACACCGAGTTTGCTTACCAAATCATGCAGGGTTATGACTTCTACGAGCTCAATGACAAGCACAATGTGACCTTGCAAATCGGTGGTTCTGACCAGTGGGGCAACATGACCGCAGGTACTGAATTGCTTCGCCGCAAGGCTGACAAGTCTGGTCACGTCATGACTGTTCCCCTCATTACCGACTCAACAGGTAAGAAGTTTGGTAAGTCAGAGGGCAATGCTGTTTGGCTCGATGCCGACAAGACTTCACCGTATGAAATGTACCAATTCTGGCTCAATGTCATGGACGACGATGCCGTTCGTTTCTTGAAAATCTTTACTTTCTTGTCATTAGATGAGATTGCTGAGATTGAAGAAAAATTTGACGCTGCCCGTCATGAACGCCTAGCTCAGAAGATTTTGGCTAAGGAAGTCGTGACATTGGTCCACGGTGAAGAAGCCTATAACCAAGCCCTTAACATCACCGAGCAATTGTTCGCTGGCAACATCAAAAACCTATCCGCAAAAGAACTCAAACAGGGCCTCAGCAATGTTCCAAACTACGCTGTCCAGGCTGAAGACAACCTTAACATCGTTGAACTATTGGTGACCTCTGGTATTGTCACTTCAAAACGCCAAGCTCGCGAAGACGTAGCAAATGGTGCCATCTATGTCAACGGTGAGCGTGTGCAAGACTTGGACTACACTCTATCTGACAGCGACAAAATCGACGGCGAGTTGACGGTTATCCGCCGTGGGAAGAAAAAATATTCGGTGCTGACTTATTAAGCGATGAAAAATACTAAACAAAATCCTAAAAATCAAGAATTTTTGACTGATTACTTTGAGCAAATGGCTCAGGAAGCCAGTCTTTTGCATCCCGAGTTAGAGCATTTGTCCGCCGAGGAACGTCAAACATTTTTGGACCAACTCTATCGTGAGGATGAGACACGTCGTGCCAAACGCCTAAAGGAGCATCTGGAGGTGTTCTCCGACGCAGTGATTGGAATCATCATCACTCTGATGCTGCTGGAAATTCCTTTGCCGAGTGACACTGTTGATACACATCACTTTTTCACCGGCATCCTCATCTTCTTCGTCTCCTTTTTCATCGTGGCGGATTTTTGGTATGATAACCACAAGATTCTGGGGCAGATTGAGCACGCAACCAGCAAAATCTTAATTGTTCAATTTAACTTCATGGCAACGCTGGCCCTCATTCCCCTCTTTACTCGGTGGATGATGGAAGGCATCACCACCACGGCTGTTGTTGGTTATGGGGTCGTGACCATTGCAGTCAATCTTTGTCAATCCATTTTGAATTACTTTGTCCTACAAGAAAAGTTTGCCGGAACAACATATACAAAGCAGTTTGTTTCCATGGCACACTTGCGGCAATTGGTGACTGTTGCCCTTTTCAATCTTCTTGTCATCCTATTTGCTTATTTCAATCCGACGCTTGCCTTTTATTTCTACATTTTACGGCCAATTGTATCCTTCCTCGGAGCTGCCTTCTTTGAAAAGAAACGCGCACAACGTCGTGAAAAAATGGCAGTTAGAGTAAATCGCATATAATTCCCAAGGAAATCCTATGTGATTTCCTTTTCTGCTAACCTAGGAGAAAAGACATGACCTGCATTTTTTGCCACCAACTCAAAGAAGAAGATATTCTCTACCAGACGGAACGTTTCAAGGTCGTCTGGGATATTGACCCTGTCCAAACGGGGCATCTACTGATTATCAGCAAGGAACACTATGACACGCTCAGCCAAATCCCTTCTGCTGTTCGCTATGAGCTATCGGACTTGGAAGTCTTCTTGACTGATAAACTCTGTCAAGCATTGACAATTGACGGTGTGACCATAGCCTGCAACGATCGCTTGTTTGATGCTGGCACTCATTTCCATGTCCATCTCATCCCACGCTTTCGATCAGACGGCTTCTGGGACCAAATTTCACTTGCACAAGTTCAACTGGACCTGCATAGATTTCTCAAAGCATTATAAAAAGCAGCCCGACGGCTGCTTTTTCGCTTATATCAATTCTTCTACTTCATAGATAGTATCTTCCAAAGCCTCTTGATAACCTTCCAAGTCGTAGGTCACAGAAGTCTCTACCTCCGCCAACTGCTCTTCCAGCTGGATTTTCACCTCTTCCACCCCATCCAAGTCCAAGAGGTGATTGGTCACATGCTTGACACAGTTTTGGCACGATAAGTTTTTCAATTTCAAAGTTTGTTTCATATTTGTTCTCCTTTTGCATGATGCCCACAGGTACATTGACCAGCCAAGCACCGACAAGCGATTTGCTCGGGTGCAGTCCTTTGTAGCTGAGAGATTTTACTGGCTATATTTTCTAAGCTTTTTTGGGAAAATGTCCCTGTGTCTAGCAGTTTTTCAACCAGTTGCCCCTGTTTTGTGGAACATATGGTAGCTAGTAAGAGCTCCACCTGCCCCTGCAAATGTTCCTCTTCACTGATCAGCGGGTAGTAGTGGTACTTGCTAGTTTCCTTAGCCATTCTCAAATAATTTTTCTTCCGCAGCCGCCCTAAAAGTGTCTTAATGGTCGTCGCCTGCCAATCAAAGCCTTCCTGCAAAGCCTGAATAATTTCCTGAGAAGTTTCACCAGGATGGGCCCACAGGACCCGCATGACCTGCCACTCCGCAGCAGAAATTGTCTGCTCCACACATTCACCTCCCAACAATCATTTTCTAAGTTTAGTTTACATTTGTAGTCAAAAATTGTCAAGAAGAAAGACTGAACATCTTGCCCAGTCTTCTCATTATTCTTAGTGAGCCAGCATTTCCTGACCAATTTCCAAACCAGTCAAACCAACAGGGTAGTATGTCGGCCAGTTTTCCAACTCTTCCAAGAGTTTTTCTTGGCTCTCTCCACCAAAATAGATATGGAAGTGACCTGTTTTAACAGGGGCAATATTGTGGTCGCTAAATTGAACATACTTATAGTTACCAGCATTTGCATCCGTTGCTTCAAACAAGAAACGAACACCACGATTTCCTTTTTTGTAGGTCAAAATCTTATAACCCACATACTTATACGTGAATTTTTCTTTCTTATCTCCCACTACAAATTCCATGGTATTATCTGTAATGTTAATTTGATCAACATCTGTTTTGTAGCCTGTATCGTAATAAGCCTTGTACTCTTCAGCTGTCATACCACCTTTGATCTTAGCCTTGTAATCCCAGACCTGATCTAGTGTACCATCAAGCAAGTATGGATAAACAGATTGCCACTCACCTGCATAATCTGAAAGAGTACGATCTTTTACGGCACTATCTTCAAAATAACCATTATAAACAGTTTGCGCAGTCTCAGCACCTTCTTCTGGCAAAATTTCAGAACCTTCTTGGGAAGTTGTTTTTTCAAGGGCAGTCAGATTATCTTCCATAACAGAAATATAATCCTTACCATTTTTCATATCCTCATCCGTCAAACTTTCAAGAGGATTAAGAACGTCCAACTGAACCCCAGTCTCTTTAGCAAGTGTTTCTGCAACAGATTTTGACGCATTTTCTTCAAAATAGATATACTTAATACCATATTTATTGATATACTCTGTCAATTCTGCTAGACGTGATGGAGTCGAATCCTCATCTGCAGCAACACCTGTAATAGAAACTTGTTTCAAACCATAGTCCAAAGCCAAATATGCAAATGCAGTATGTTGTGTAACAAAGTATTTCTGTTTCGCAGCAGATAATGTTTCAGAATATTTCATATCTAAAGCATCTAATTTCTCAATATAGGCTGCCGCATTTGTTTCAAAAGCATCTTTCTTTTCTGGATATTTTGCTACCAAACTATCACGGATATTTTCTACAAGTGTGATGGCACGCTCAGGAGACAACCATACATGCGGATCATAAGCATGGCTATGCCCCTCCTCACTATGGTCGTGATCCTCACCTTCTTCACTACCTGGCAACAAGAGCATCCCTTCCGTCGCACTAATCACATTAACCTTTGTTGTATCAAGTGATTTTTCAACATCATGAACCCATGTTTCCATATTTTCATTTTCATAAACAAAAGCATCTGCCTCTTGGATACGAGCAATATCTTTAGCTGACGGCTCATAACCATGAACCTCTGTCCCAGCCTTAACCAACAGATCAACATTTGCCTCATCACCTGCCACCTGCTTGGTGAACTCATAAACAGGATAAAAGGTCGTTACTATATTCAACTTCTCATCTTCAGAAGCTGTGCTATTGCCACAAGCCCCCAAAAGCAAAGCTGAGACAGACAAGAATAATAAACCAACTTTTTTCATCTTAACTCCTTATTTTTTAAATTTTTGAACAACATTCACCAGTAAGAAAATACTAATGAAAATCAAGGTAATACTTGCACTCGCCGGGGTTTCTGCATAGTAAGAAGTCAACAAGCCCATGACCATTCCAAAAAAGCCAATGCCCATCCCAGTAAAGATAACAGCTTTAAAACTCTTACCAAGTCGCAATGCAATAGAAGCAGGCAAAACCATAATTGTTGAAACCAGCAAAGCACCTGCCGCAGGAATCATTAGGGCTATAGCAACACCAGTCACCACATTGAAGGCAATAGACATAGCTCGCACAGGCAACCCATCTACAAATGCCGTATCCTCATCAAAAGTAAGAATATACATCGGACGTAAAAACAGCAATGTCAGCACAATGACAATCACAGCAATCGTAAACAAAGCAATTACCTGCTCCTGACTAATCGTCACAATCGAGCCAAACAGATATTGTTCCAGGCTAAGCCCTGATTTCCCACCAGATTTATTCATGACAATAAGCGAAATAGCCAAACCAGTCGACATGAGGATAGCCGTCCCAATTTCCATAAAATTCTTGTAAATTGTCCGCAAATACTCTAAAAATACAGCTGCCACAATAACGACAAGAACAGTCGAAAGCGTTGGTGAAATCCCCAATACCAAACCAAATGCAACCCCCGCCAACGAAACATGACTAAGAGTATCCGACATCAAACTCTGTCGTCTGAGTATCAAAAAGACCCCCAAAATAGGCGAGAACAGACTCATCGCAATGATTGCCAGGAAAGCACGTTGCATAAAATCATAATGAAATACAGATAGATCAAACATCGGCAACCTCCTCATCCGCTTCATGAACATTGAAACAACGCCAAGGAGACTGCTGATCACGAACCAAGTGAATGTTTCGATCAGCATACCTATTCAGCTCATCAGGATCATGAGTTATCATCAGAACCGACTTTCCATGCTTCTTAGCCGAATGATGCATGAGCTGGTAAAAAGCATCCTTGGTCCCTGCATCCATCCCTGTTGTCGGTTCATCCAGAATAAAAATATCTGGATCAGAGGCAAACATACGCGCAATGACAGCACGTTGCTTCTGCCCACCACTCAAGGCACCTAAGCGCTTATCCCGATGTTCCCACATTCCAACTGATTCCAAACTAATCCGAACATGTTCCTCATCATGGGCTGTCAAACGACGAAACCAACCTTGTCGAGGATAACGCCCTGATTTTACAAATTCGTAAACCGTGCTCGGAAAACCAGCATTAAAACTTGCAATTTGCTGAGGTAAATAGGCCATTCTTAACTTCTTACCTTTTATACTCTTCTCAGCAATAGAAACCCTCCCTTGTTTGGGCTTCAATATCCCCAAAGTCGCCTTAATGAGGGTTGTCTTGGCTGCGCCATTCTCACCAGTCAAAGTCACAAATTCCCCACTATCAAGATAATAATGAATATGTTCTAAAACCGGTTCTTTGTCGTAGTAAAACGACAAGTCTTCCACAGTAATATATCTCATTTATTTTCTAATCTTCTCCACTAACTCACTTAAGAATCGAGCAATTGACTCCTGCTCTTCGAGACTATAATTTTCCAAAAGCTCTTCATAAGCTTCCAAGGTATGCGCGTGATGATGAGCATGCTCTGCAGCAATAGGCTTAGCAGCCTCAGTCAAACTAAAGCGAACAATACGAGCATCCTTATCATCTCTAACCGCCACCAATAACCCCTGAGCAACTAATGACTTTGTAGCCTTCGTGATCGCAGCCTGACTGACATTCAACTCCTTAGCAATCTCAGTATTAGTATATGCAGCCTTTTCAATAAGCATCAAAATATGCTCCTGCGTATTCGTCAACTTCACCGTGCTTTGACAAGAACCAACCAAAATCTCCAATTGATTCTCTGAACTCAACACAATCTCATGCAGGTACTTCTCAATTTCTAATGCAATACGATTCATAGGCATCCCCTTAACCTTTTAATTAACTTGTTAAGTATACCACATAGAAAATAAAAAAACAAGGAAAATTTACTGAAAAAGAGTAGATCTATCCGTCTAAAAATTGAAGGCTATGAGCACGTCCAAATCCACCAGGTGTTACACTTGTAACAAAAGCTCCGCTAAATTTTGTTGTCGATGAACTACTAGATGATGAAATAGAACGAGTCCAATATTCATTCGTAATATGGGCGTAATTCTGGTTGTAATCGCCTGCCCATGTATTGATTGACATGCTGAAAATGTTCCGATATAACTGAGTCATGGTGGTAGTTTTAGTGGAGATGAATGCAATCCCCTCCGAGTTGTAACTTACATTATTATTGCCATCATTTTTTAATGCTGTATAGCTGTGATCACCAGTATTATCATTTTCAGCTGTATAATTTTTGGCAATTTGCATAGCAGCTTGTACAGCATCTTTTGTGACAATCACATCTTCGTTGTTTGAACCCCAAATTTGCTTACGCACAGCATTTTCAATATAAACATAGTATTGAGATAATGCTGTTACTTGCTCTTCTGTTAAGTTTGAAGGGTCAACAATGGTTGTATCAATTGGAGTTACCATTGTTTTAGTATAGCCAACCATATCGGTTGTATACCATGTATTGACTGCATTAAACAAGGCATCTTTATTGCTTTGAGACTCATCCTTCGCAAATGCCTTATAAGCATCAATAACATCTTGTGACAGTTTTGGTGTTGTTAAGTTATCAAAAGCTGCGATGTTAGCTGTCAACTCTGCCACTTTGTTGTTGGTAGCTGTTTTTGCGTCTGCTTTAGTTTTCGCATCAGCCTGTGCTTGTGCAAGAGCTCCAGTTGTTTGCTTAGCAGTCGCTTGTTGTTGCGCTTGTGTTTCAGTATGGCTTGCAATGTCGCTGGCCTTTTTAGCATCTGCGGCTTGGGCTGTTGCAAGGTCGCTTTGTGCCTTGGTTTCGGCTGCTTTAGCAACTTCAAGGTCACTTGCAGCAGCGTCACATTCTGCGATAATTGTCTCTTTACCTGTGCCATCTAGAACTGCTTGTGCATTATCCACAGCTGTTTGAGCATTATCCACAACAGTCTCTTGAGCGTCAATGGCCACTTTGTCACTATTTACTTTAGCTTGTGCATCATCGGCTTTTGCTTGTGCTTCAGCTGTGTTTTCGGCGGCTTTAGTAGCCTTGCTTTCAGCTTCTGAAATAGCTGTTTGCGTATCAGCCACCCTTGTTTCAGCTTTCGCAATGTTCTCATCCCTTGCTTCGGCCTTGTTTGTTTCAGCCTCTGCAACCACTTCATTGGCCCTTTTAACCACGTTTGCGGCATTTTCTTCGGCAACACTCGCATCCACCACCACAGCAGTCTGATCAGTTACAGCCTGGCCAGCAGCAGTCTTAATAGTAGCCGCCTGATTAACCGTTGCTTCAGTCGGTGTTTCTGTTACAACAGCAGTACCATTGGTCACGATAACACCTGATACCGTCTCAATACCTACACTAGCTGTCAGAGACACCTCAGGGCTCTCTACAGGGCTTGTAGGGGTATTTACAGCTTCTTCAGCATGCACACCATTTGCAATTACAAATGAGCTAAGAGTCGCTACTCCAATAGCTGTGCTCTTTATCAGTTTCTTGCCCATCAATTGAATCTCCTTTTTTAGCAATTAGGAAAGGCTTGGCTGTAAAGTCAAGTCTTGTTATACTAATATAACAAGCAATTTGTCAAGTATTTTGTGTAATATTTTCATTTTTTTGTCAAAAAAAGATCTAAAATTTTTACATACTTTTCCAAGTCAACAAGAGATAAGAAGAACAGCCCCATGAAAGCTTGTCATCAGCCCAAAGGAAAACTGAAAGCATTATTTTCCATGCCCAAATTAATCAACACCTTAAATACAGGAAACAACTGTAGCAATTTTCAGAAGCCCACCTTCCCATTATCAACATAATAAAGTAGAAGTACTATAGCAAATCTAACATTACTACAATATCAGAAAAAATTTGAGCCTAAAACCACCCTACCCACCAGACAAAGCAAAAAAAGAAACGCTGATAAAACAACGTTTCTTCATAAACTATACCGGCGGCCGGGGTCGAACCGGCACGTCCTTGCGGACACTGGATTTTGAGTTTGGCACTCGAAGTTTTAATAGGATGAAAACCGATAAAATCGGCATTATAAGTAACTACTTCTATCAAAAAAATGGTAGATTTTTTTATTTTTAGTAACTTTTTAGGATTTACTTTTCTTCAATTTATCCATTATTTCCTTACTCAACTGATTAAGTTCCTCGTCTGTTCCAAGTTCTTCTCCAAACAGCTTACTGAAAGTAAAAGATTTATAAACTTTATCACGACTTTCCTCAGTACCATCATCAAGTAATTTCAGATAATATTTAAAATCTCTAACTGCTCTTTGCTTTACTGTCTCAAAATCTTCATCTTCAGTAACTGAATAATTAACAGGTCTCCATTCCTCAACCCATTGGATTACATCATCCCAATATCCCATTTTGTCTCACTTTCCAATTATTATTTTACTATGTGTTGAAAACGAAAATTCTTCCAACGGACTATAGATACCCTGTATTTCCACTATCTTATTTTTATATCCTTCAAATATCTCTTCAATCTGCTGATTAGTATAATCATAATTAGGTTTATAGGCGGTATTTGCTATCGAGTTCATTGTTCCAAACACTTTACTAACTCTTGATTCAGCAATTGTTCTAAAATTATCGTTTTTTTCATTTTCCAATTTTGGAGATGAAAAATGAAACGAAGCAGATAAATTACGTTTTTTTTCATAAAATTCTGTTCTTGAGTTTGAATATTCTACAAAAAACCTTTTTATTTCATTTCCTTTATCTAATAATTTGAAAAACAACTCATTAACTTCCTCATCACTATACTCATAATATCTTGTATTTGATAAATTTCCTATTAGCGACAATGTTTTATAAACTTGTGTCATTCTTCTTTCTACTACAATAACAAAATTATTTGCTTTATCTACTGTTGTCATGTTAGTCCTCCAATTAACTATTATAACACGGTCAATCTTTTTTGTCTAAAATTATGAAATAAACGGTTTAATGGCGACTATTTTCCGCTTGACAATAAATGTATGTAGTGATATTATACAAAGTGTAAATAAAAATTACAGAGACTGTATAGAAAGGAAAGTTTGTCACATGAGTGCTACTCGGGCTTCACCGATAAAATAAAAGTCGTCCCAAACCGTGGAAAAATACCACATGAATACATAGAGAAAAGGAAATAAATTATGTTCCAAACACTAATCGAATTCATCTATTCCGCAACAGATGAACAATTCAAAGCTTTTCAAACAAAAGCTAATGCATTGACAGGAAATGTCACAATCTCCCACAATGTGGCACCTATTACAGATGCCTTGAAAAATCGTTTTGGTCTTAAGACTATCCAATCTGCTTTTGCACGCAAGCTTGCATATGCCTCTGTTCGTCATCATTACAAAGATGGCACTACCATGATGGAGGATATTTTAGATGGTAAAACACGTCGCCGTGCTAATAGTTATAGATAGTAAGTTGGGGACCTTCCCCCGCTTACTATTTAAAAAGGAGTTCGAATATGAAAATATATAAAATGCTGTTCTATCTAAGTTTTATCTGCTTAAGTGTAGCCTTGTTTATCATTAATTTTTTGATAGATATACAGTCCCCTCTATTTGAAACTAGTCACACTATTTTAGCTTTTAGTGGAATAATCTTTTTAATTATTTGTATAGATATGATAATTTCTGAAAGGGATAACAATGAAACTACTAAAACTGAATCAAACAGTACGGGTGAGGTTTAATCCTTATATAATAACCTCTAAAAGATTGTTTTTGAGCAGAATCGGAATGGATTTATTTTTAGGAATGTTATTGATAAACACTTGGGTTTCTCCATGCTCAATCCCTGTTAAATCAGTGCTTTCATTGATATTTATTGGAATGATTTATTCCATCGAAAAAATTTTCAGGTCTACTTTTATTAGAAAAATTCAAAGCGTATTATATGTCAGAGAATCTCTATTTGATATGCTGATTGGCCTAAATTTATACGAAGAAACTGATAATGTAGTAACCAATAGTGCAACATTAAACTTTGAAATCTTGCCCAATAATATTGTAATGGTCGAAGTACCATTGTTTGGGAACAAGTTTTTAAAACTTCTTAAGAACCTAGAAGAGTACCTTATACCAACCTTAGGACTACCTTTAATATCTAAACAAGAAGCCCCTGATTATATTATATACACACTCGGCATAGAGGAAATTAATCAATATGTGTTCAATAGCCAAACATTGACTAGAGATTTTTTTGAAGGCATACCTACACCAATAGTTAAACTATCCAATACTCAGCAATTTAGTCTAAAATCAAATACTAATATGGGTATTTATGGGCGTACAGGCACAGGAAAGACCATAGCTTTACAATGGTTTTTATTCAATGCACTTGCCAAGGGGTGTGGAATTGATAATACCTATCTAGGTATCGTAGATGGTAAGGGAGCTGATTTATTTGCCCTTGGTAAACTTCTTCAAGAAGAATTAGGGGAGCAAATAGCAGTAGGCTCTTCGCCTCAAATGTTAGCAAAATTATCAAGAGAATTTGTTCAGATTATGGGGGAACGTTTTGAAATTATTGAGCGAAACAGCACGCTAAATGCAGATGCTTATGATTTAGGAATGACCCCCAATTTTTTATTTGTTGATGAACTCGCTTCTATCCGTGACAGTTGTGGTTCTAGTAAACAAGGTAAGGAGCTGTGGAATGAAATTCTGCAAAACTTAGGCTTGATTGCACGCAAAGGACGGCAGGCAGGTTGCCACCTCTGCCTTAGTACCCAAGACCCAAATGCAGAGAATATTCCTGTTGAACTTAGAAACCAAATATCAGCAGTTTTGTACCTTGGAAATATAGGGAACGACCGATTGAAAATGGCATTTTCTATGTGTGAACTTGAGAATATACCTACGGTATCAGACAGGAAAGGGGAAGCTCTATTTTTCGCTGATGGAATAAATTCAGTTGAGCCTGTGTTGACAATCGTCCCGTTCGTCGATGTTAAAACAAAACAAGAATTTTTGCGTGTAGTTAAGAATTTATTACCAAATCAATAATTGCGGTCTTTTTCTCTGTTGGAATAGGAATTCTTTTCAATAGAGAAAAAGAGCACACCGACTGCTCCGCAGGAGGTCAAAAGAAAGGAAGTTATCTTATCATGAAATTAAATGATTTTTTGAAACCTGAGCTCCTTGGTAATCGCTTCTTTGCCGTAAAAGGATATACTGAAGTCTTAGATAGAGAAACAAATAAACCAATAGCTTTACGGCTCAATGTATCAATTCAAGATGAAACCTCAGATTTCTTTATGGAAATGATTCAAGTCAAAGTCAACACTTTAACCCCTACTGCTTCTGTTCAAGAAATGGCAAACAACAAGACTTGTCCTGTTGCACTTAAAGATTTGAATGTTGGACAATTCAATGGCAATCTTTGGTTTGCTTGCTCTGATGTCTTACCTGTAACAAAATAGTTGTGATAGAATATATTATAAAATAATAAAGGAGTACCAAAATGCAAATTTTTACTTACAGAGACTTCCTAAAGGATAAAAGTTCCCTAACTTTCGAACAAGCTGAAAAGATTTATGATAACTTAATCAGCTCTGTTAATATACATGACCCTAAATTTCAAGAATACTGGAAAAAATTGATTGAACTTTGTGCCCAATATTCCGAAGCACGTGGAAAATGGTTTACCCTAACTCGAGAAGAACAACATTCTTTTGACGGTGCACGAACTGTTCTTCATAATGACATTAGAAAATTATTATTAGATATCAGAGTATGGATACAGGAACAAAATGGAGATGTATCTTGGTACGCTGAATTTAATGACGATAGAAAACGAATGGGGGATTTTGCTAATTACTTAAATTATGTCTACGCAGTAAATGCAAGATAGGAGAAACCAATGATTGAAGATGTCAACTATTATTCTCAACCTCCTGGAAAATATTCCGATTCAGAATTACAAGCAATAAAAGATTTATTAGAAGTAATGATATTTTTTATTGATGATACTCCTCATACTAATAATAAACGAATTTGGTTTGAGCCACTCAAATATTGGGAAAATACAAATTATATAAGGTTCTCACACCAAATTGACTTTCATTCTTTACATCGTATCGCTGAAGAAGATTTAAGTTGGGAAGGTGGATATAAGTTCACACCACAACAAATTGAAGATATATTAAAGTGGATGCAAACTCAAGAATGGATAAGAAATGAGTAAGAAGTCATTTCAGTAGGAGGTTTTATGTCTAAAATTTATGCCATGTCCGATATTCATGGACATTATGATGAATTTATTGAAAGCCTGTCAAAAGTGGATTTATCTGATACGGACAATCGACTTATATTGCTTGGCGACTACATAGATGGTGGTTCTCAATCTTTTCAAGTTATCTCAAAAATCATCGAACTAGAAAAGAAGTTTCCTGACCAGGTTATCACTTTATTAGGAAATCATGAAGAATACTTTTCTGAGTGGCTATTTGAGGAAGACGGAGCTTCTAAATACACTTCCTATGATACTATAATTAGTTTCATTGGTCAGAATAAGCGAAAAAATATCGTTGATACAGTTATATCAGATTTTTCTCTTTCTGATGAAGAATGCCTAGTCCAAATTAACAAGAAAATAAGAGACTGTGTTACTTCTGAATATCCTGAAATAGTAGATTGGTTTAGAAATAAATATTTTAATTCAGAACGTTTTTATGAGAATGATAATCAAATATTTGTCCATGCTGGAATTGATGAAGAGTTTGGAGAAAATTGGAAATTGTATTCTAATCCTGATATTTTTACTAACAAATTTCCAGCAAGTATTGGATATTTTTATAAGGATATTATTTCAGGACACATTGCTTCTTCAGAGGTTGCAAATGACCCAAGCTATCTTGGGAAAATCTACTATGACCAAAAAAGTCATTATTTTATTGATGGTTGTGTTGGCAAAAGTCATATCATACCCATTCTTTGTTATAATACCGTCACTCAATCATATAACTACTAGGAGGGTTATCTATGCAATATTTTATTGCTGACACTCATTTCTTTCATGAAAATATTATTTTATCTTGTGATAGACCTTTTTCAAATGTGGAAGAAATGAATAACACTATGATTACAAACTGGAATAATAGAATCAAAAATAACGATGATGTGTATATTATTGGAGATATGTTTTTCCGTGCTGATATTAAAGAAATCAATAATACCCTAAAACAACTTAAGGGGAAAAAATATCTGATTCATGGAAATCATGATGATTATATAAATCACCCCGATTTTGATACATTTGAATTTGTATTTATAAAGCCCTACTATACATTTAAACACAACAAAAGAAAATTTATCTTATTCCATTATCCAATACTAGAATGGGAGGGTAAAAAACAAGGAAGTATTCTTTTATACGGTCATGTTCACAATGATTGTCCTGATTACTATTCAAAAGTTTTGGGAAACAATGCGATAAATGTAGGGGTTGATGTAAATGATTTTTGTCCAATAAGTTTAATCGAAATATTAAACAATAATACATAACTACTTCTAATCATGTCCCTAGGCAAAACTGCCGACTGGAGGTCGGCAAGCTGGTAGCGTGTTTAGCGGAGCGGTGCTTAGGATCACATGATAGAAGTAGGGAGGAGCTTTGCTCCTCCTAGTTTATTTATTATATAGACAATCTTTTGGCGAAAGCCAACCAAAAAGGAACTATTTTTTATGACCTCATATAATAAAAAAAATAGTCCGAACTTCTTCCTATATTGAAATTTGGGAATATGAAAAGCCAATATTTTCAAAGGGAAAATCAATTATAGATACTAATACTGAAAACAAGGAAAAATCAAAACGCAGAACATTTGACGAACTAACACCAGAAGAACAAGAACAACGTCTTGAACGCATGAAAAAAACTCGCTTAGAAGCAAAGTGGAACTTACTCCGTCTAGTCGATTGTAACTTTGATGATTCGACTTCTTTTCTTACCTTGACTACTAAAGAAAATATCAGCGAGAGAAACGAATTCAAAGACTTACTCAAAACATTTATCAAACGCTTTAACTATCACATATTTAAAACTAAGAAAAGTCAATTAAGATATATAGCAGTATTAGAAAAGCAAAAACGTGGAGCATGGCATGCTCATATTCTACTTTTCAGCGTTCCCTATATTCCACATAAACAACTATTAGAGCTTTGGGGACACGGAGCAGTACGGATAAATAAGGTTGATGTTGATAGCAAAGAAAATCGTGGCCGATATGTTACTAAGTATTTTGAAAAAGGGATTGGACAAGAATTGTTGGACAATTTCGGTAAGCAAGCCTATTTATCATCACGTAATTTGAAAAAGCCTGATGAAGATAAGTTTTACACCTATGAAGTTTTCAACTATGATAGTTCAGTCGTACTATATGAAACGGAATACACTAGCAAAGTTTATAAAGACGGTCAGTATTTCGATAATCTTGTAAAGTATAAGAAAATAAAATTAGATGATTAAAGGAGTAAGTCTCATGATAGCAACTGTAAATAAAAATGACCTTGTTGCCCTTGGTTTCTCTGAAGGAACTTCTAAACGTATCATCAGACAGGGGAAAGAGCTTCTAATAGCAAGAGGATTTAGAGTATATCAAAATAAGCGTATTGGAACTATCCCTGCTTCTATCGCTACTGAATTACTCGGCTTTGACGTTACTTTAGGTGCTCATCATGACAGTTAAGAAAGCAAAAAATGGAACTTGGACTGTTGATATTTCTGACGGCTTCCACCCAGTTACCAAAAAGCGAATACGAATCATTCGCAAAGGTTTCAAGACCAAGAAAGAAGCTTTAGAGTTAGAACAATATATCCGTGTTGTTGAGTTAAAAGAAAAACGTTTTGATTTTTTGGTAACAACCGATATGCTCTTCGACATACTTGAGGAAGAAGACCGACAAAATAATAGGAAAATCAGCTACATTACCACCCAAAGAAATAACTATGAGCGACATATAAAGCCTTACTTCATAAATACAAACTTAAATAAATTGTCTTATGAGCACATTTTTGAATTTCGAGAGCATCTCAAAATAAAGCCCAAAAAGCAAAACGATAGCTCTACGTTAAGTCATAATACAGTCAATAAAATAATGATACTTCTCAAAAAGATTTTTGATACTGGTGTACGAAAGTCATTGATAGATAAAAATCCTGTTGAAAATCTAAGAAAATTACCTATTAGTAAGCCAACTATAAATTTTTGGGGTATAGAGGAATTTAACGAGTTTAGAAAACTCATTAAAAGTGATGAAATAAGCTATGACCTATTCTTTACAATCGCCTTTTTTACTGGCATGCGAATGGGAGAGATACTTGCATTAAATTGGGATGATATAAACTTAATCACAAATACTATACACATCACGAAAACAGCCTACTTTGTTAACGGTACAAATCACATCAATAACACAAAAACTAGGGCAGGGACTAGACATATTACAATCAATAATAAACTAGCAAGAAGGCTTGCAGATTGGAAAGAAGAACAAGAAAATTTACTCAAAGAATTTACAACAGATATAGGAAGTCTTCAAGTTATTCAAAGCACACCAATACCAATGACAAAGAATATGATTGATAAAAAATTTAAGCAGATACTGACTAGGAACAATAATCTAAAAAAGATACGAATACACGATTTAAGGCACTCTCACGCGTCTTTACTTATCAATCAAGGCGAAGATTATCTAGTCGTAAAAGAACGTCTTGGACATGCCTCTATCACAACTACAATAGATACATACTCTCACTTATACCCTAGCAAACAGAAAAATCTAGCCAGTAAATTAGACGATTTTTTCTAAAATGGAAATTTTTGGCAACTCTGAAAAGGATAATATAAAGAATAAAAAAAGACAAGGCTTAGAAACCTTGTCTTTTAAACTATACCGGCGGCCGGGGTCGAACCGGCACGTCCTTGCGGACACTGGATTTTGAGTCCAGCGCGTCTGCCAATTCCGCCACGCCGGCATATAGTTGAACTGGGGTAGCTGGATTCGAACCAACGCATGAGGGAGTCAAAGTCCCTTGCCTTACCGCTTGGCGATACCCCAATATTAAAATAGGCGAGTGAGGGGAATCGAACCCCCGAATGTCAGAGCCACAATCTGATGTGTTAACCACTTCACCACACCCGCCATATAACACGGGCAGTAGGAATTGAACCCACACTGAAGGTTTTGGAGACCTTAGTTCTACCTTTAAACTATGCCCGTAAAGGTATGGAGAGAGAGGGATTCGAACCCCCGAACCCGAAGGAGCGGATTTACAGTCCGCCGCGTTTAGCCTCTTCGCTATCTCTCCGAAATATAATATTAAATTAATGGCGCGAGACGGAATCGAACCGCCGACACATGGAGCTTCAATCCATTGCTCTACCAACTGAGCTACCGAGCCAAATTCTTAAAGAAATTGCGGGAGCAGGATTTGAACCTACGACCTTCGGGTTATGAGCCCGACGAGCTACCTAGCTGCTCCATCCCGCGATAGTAGTAAGGAGGATGTGGGATTCGAACCCACGCACGCTTTTACACGCCTGACGGTTTTCAAGACCGTTCCCTTCAGCCGGACTTGGGTAATCCTCCAAATATAGTCCGTACGGGATTCGAACCCGTGTTACCGCCGTGAAAAGGCGGTGTCTTAACCCCTTGACCAACGGACCATATAATGGGCACGAGTGGAATCGAACCACCGACCTCACGCTTATCAGGCGTGCGCTCTAACCATCTGAGCTACGCGCCCAAACCAAGTTTGGGTATGAACTATGTTCAAAGCGGGTGACGAGAATCGAACTCGCGACAACAGCTTGGAAGGCTGTAGTTTTACCACTAAACTACACCCGCTTATATGGGAGTTAACGGGATCGAACCGCTGACCCTCTGCTTGTAAGGCAGATGCTCTCCCAGCTGAGCTAAACTCC
>NZ_ALMY01000066.1 GCF_000440115.1 Streptococcus suis YS56
ATGAAATCCGTCTCTTTGGCAATAATTTCTAATCCTCGGTAGAGATGTTGGAGTTCAATAGTTGTAGGTTCTAGAAGGGTTTGTGAGAATTGAGCAGTAGAGCGTTTAGAGGACGGAGATACTATCCTTCCATAGAGAAGACGCGAGAGAGTGGTATCTAATTGAAAACTAAAGTGATACCTTTTCTGAATATCGCGACAGATTTTATCCAATCCCAACTGATAATAGATATTCTGTAGAAACAAATATCCCCCATGATATTCATTTCGTTGATTTTGTTTCAACTGTTTATTCTCATGTAGTTTGACTAATACTTCTTGTTTATCTTCTTTATCGAGTTCGGTTAACTCTTTAGCCCGCAATTTTGCCCATTCCATTGGTTCCATTTCGGGATGTAGCTGTTGAAGGGTTTCGTGATTACCCAGATTTTCAACAATAGTTGATGTCCGTTTGTTTCCGACCTTGATATCTTTAATAATGGCATAGTTGATTGTGTTTTTAGATACTGATTTTTTAACTCTCATAGATTCGCACCTCACTCTATTATACCACAGTACGAAAAAGTACGC
>NZ_ALMY01000067.1 GCF_000440115.1 Streptococcus suis YS56
CTGCAATTACCCCCCATGCCGCCAGCTGCATGGAGTGGTGAAACACCAAGGGTCTTGATGAAGAAAATCGCTACAACAGCAGTCAAAACTTCAATCGCTAAGGAAATCATCATTTCCTTCTGGCCATTTTTGCCAGCCTGACGGTCAGCTTCTACCTTAGCCATGTCAATGCCAGAGGCTTCAATCCAAGCATCACGGAAAATAAAACCATACCACAAACCACCAATAGCAAAGGCAATCAGCCCTGCCAGAATTCCAAAAATAAGTGTCATAAAATCTCCTTTTTATTCCGTTTGTACGGATAAATGATAGATAACAGAATACCATGGTTTGGTAAGGAGGTCAAGTTTTTCAGCTGTGATATAGTGAGTGCCTATTTTCAGTCAACCTATGCTATAATACTCTTATGGAACAAAATGATATAGTATATGGCGTACATGCTGTAGTGGAGAGTTTGGAGGCCAACACTGGCAACAAACTCTACATTCAGGATGATTTGCGCGGAAAAAATGTAGAAAAAATCAAGGCACTGGCGGCAGAGAAGAAGGTGTCGATTTCCTGGACGCCGAAGAAGACCCTGTCTGACATGACAGAAGGTGCCGTTCACCAAGGCTTTGTCCTGCGGGTCTCCGAGTTTGCCTATGCGGACCTGTCGGCAATTTTGGAAAAGGCAGAGCAGGAAGACAATCCTCTCATTCTCATCTTGGACGGTCTGACAGACCCCCACAACTTCGGCTCGATTTTACGTACCGCAGATGCGACTCAGGTAGCGGGCATCATCATTCCCAAGCACCGAGCAGTTGGCGTGACGCCTGTTGTGGCTAAGACTTCCACAGGTGCGGTGGCCCATGTCCCAATCGCCCGAGTGACCAATCTTAGCCAAACCCTTGATAAGCTCAAGGAGGCTGGTTTCTGGGTATTTGGTACCGATATGAACGGAACCCCAAGCCACAAGTGGAATACAGCTGGCAAGCTAGCCCTTATTATCGGCAACGAAGGCAAGGGCATTTCCAGCAATATCAAAAAGCAGGTAGATGAGATGATTACCATTCCTATGAAGGGCCATGTCCAATCTCTCAACGCCAGCGTAGCAGCAGCTGTGCTGATGTACGAAGTATTTCGGAAGAAAATCTAAATGAAAGAAAAAGTTCTCATTGTAGATGGCTACAACATGATTGCCTTTTGGCAATCAACCAAGCAGGATTTTAAAAAGGGAGACTTGGATGCGGCCAGAACGACCTTGCTTCGCACCTTGTCTCACTACGCAGCCTTTGAACAGATTGAGGTGATGTGTGTCTTTGATGCCCACCATGTGCCAGGTCTTCGCCAGCAGTATGGATGAATACAAGGTATCGGTCATTTTTACAGAGGAGGAAGAGACGGCAGATAGTTATATCGAACAACTCAGCGCTCAGCTCAATAGTGACCGTCGCAAGCAGGTTTCCGTCGCAACCAGTGACCTCAACGAACAATGGGTGGTCTTTTCACAAGGGGCCTTACGGGTTTCGGCGCGTGAGTTAGAGGAGAGAACCAGGGTCATCAAAAAGGACTTGGACAAGTTTGTGGACCAGGTTGAACTCTACACCCCGCGGCTCAATCCCTGGTCAGATGGGAATTTTCAAGCCTTAAAAGCAATGATGGAGGAAATGAAAGAATGACATTTACAATCGTAACCGATTCGACATCGGATTTGCCAACCAGCTGGGTCCAAGAAAATGATGTGATCGTGCTTGGTTTGACCATTAACCTAGACGGGGTGACTTATGAGACAGTCGGTGAGAAAGGTTTGACCTCAGCGGATCTGCTGGATAAAATGGCGACTGGAGGCCTTCCGACAACCAGTCAGGTCAATGTTGGTCAGTTTGAAGAAGTTTTTGAAGCGGCAGCCAAGGAAGGTCAAGATGTACTCTACCTGGCCTTTTCATCGGCTCTTTCAGGGACCTATCAGAGTGGAACCATTGCACGTGATATGGTCTTGGATAACTATCCACAAGCCCATATCGAGATTGTCGATACCAAGGCGGCTTCTATCGGTGAAGGCTACTTGGTCATGCAGGCGGCTCAAGCACGTGCTGTGGGTAAGACCTTGGTAGAAACCAAGGCACTTATTGAGGAACTGGTGCCACGCTTGCGGACCTATCTCTTGGTCGATGACCTTAACCACCTGGTGCGTGGTGGTCGCTTATCTAAGGCAGCAGCTCTCATTGGTGGTCTGGTCAATATCAAGCCCCTCCTTGCGCTCAATGCGGAAGGAAAGTTAGAAGCAATTGCTAAAATCCGTGGTCGCAAAAAAGGAATCAAGGAAATGATGACCTTGACCTTGGATAATTTGGATCATTCTACGGTTATGGTGGCCTATACAGGTGATATTGAGGCGGCTGAAGCGATGAAGGCAACCTTGTTGGAAGATAGCCGTGTCAGCGATGTTCTTTTGACTGAGTTGGGTCCAATCATTGCCACCCATACAGGAGCAGGAGTATTGGCTATTATTTCTATCAATAAAGAAGAGAGATAATCTCTTTTCTTTTCACAAAACAAGAAAGCGATTACAAACTAATATCGATTTGGAGGTTCATATGAAACGATTGTTGTCTTGTTATGCCAGCGATTTGCTGGGAGCGACTAAGGAGGAACTCAAGCAGTCCATTCTATCCAGTGAAGGTCGAATTATCATGGGAGAAACGGTGGTGACAGCGGCTCCCTTGATTGCCGGGGTGACCAATGCGGAGATGATGGCTGCTTTTGGTTGTGACCTCTTGGTACTCAACGAATTGGATGTCTTTCATCCGGAGATTGTTGGTTTTTACGACTGCGACAATCCTATTGCAGAAATCAAGCGGTTGACAGGTCGATTGGTCGGGATTAACTTGGAGCCTGTGGATAGCAGCCAAGAGGTCCAAGACCAGCAGATTTTTCTCAAACCGGGTCGTCAGGTCAGTCCAGAAAGTCTGGAACAGGCCCAAGCCCTTGGCGTTGACTTCATCATGCTGACAGGCAATCCTGCTACGGGTGTGTCCATGGCTGCAATCCGCTCTGCTATTGGCCTTGCCAAAGAACACTTTAAGGGCCTCATCTTTGCGGGGAAAATGCACGGTGCAGGTCTGGGAGAGTCGGTCGTGGACAGCCAATCCCTGCTGGATTTTGTGGACTTGGGGGCAGATGGTGTCCTCATTCCTGCGGTCGGAACGGTGCCGGGCGTTCGGGAGGAAATCGTGGCACCGATCGTCAGTCAGGTCAAGGCGCGTGGTGGTCTGGTTATTTCGACCATTGGGACCAGTCAGGAGAGTGCGGACAGCCAGACGGTGCGGGAGTTTGGGCTCAGCAACAAGCGAGTGGGCTCGGATGTCCACCATATCGGAGACGGAGGCTACGGTCGTATGCCAGACCCTGAAAATATCTTGGCTCTGTCCTTGGCGGTCAGAGGCAAGCGGCACACCTATTTTAGAATGGGGCAGTCAGTAAGGAGATAGAATGTCACTTATCATTAGAAGAGAAGAAGAAAAGGATCAGCGTGCGATCGAAGAGCAAACACGTGACGCCTTTTGGAATGTCTTTCGTCCGTCAGTTTATCTTTTATTACATCGTTAACTCGTTTTGCCGTACTCCAGTACTGTCTGCAACTCGTTGCCTTGTTCTAAAAGTAAACTGAAGGCCTGTTATCTGAGTGCGACTGAGCATTTGGTCCTTCATCAATTACGCGGACAAGACCATGTGATAAAAGATCTCAATCTTGTGGCGGAAGCCGACGGTCAGCTGGTGGGGCATATCCTCTATGTCACGTCGGAGATCACAGCGGACGGCACTCGCCTGCCCATTCTGACCTTTGGTCCCTTTAGCATCTCGCCAGACCAGCAAGGCCGCGGTTACGGTCAGGCACTTTTAGAGCATTCGCTGGCTTTGGCGGAAAATAGCGGAGCGGTCTTGGTGGCTATTACAGGCTCTCCTGATTACTACAGTCAATTTGGTTTTGTTAAGGGTAAAGAGGTCGGTATTCGCTATCAGGCAGACCCAGAAGCTGATTATTTCTTGGTCAAGTTGTTCCGACCAGAAGTTCTGGAAGGCCGGGACTGGTGGTTTACAGATCCGCCGGGCTACACGGTGGATGAATTGGTCTTGGAAGAATTTGATAAAACCTTTCCTTATCAGGAGAAGCTGGTCTTACCTGGACAGCTAGGTCAGTAAGGAAAGGAAAACTGATAAGGCTTTCATTCTCAGTAGCTCTGCTATCTTTCAAAAAATAAAAAAAGTAAAGTAAAATGGCTTGACGGAGACTAGTAGATTTGATAGAATGGTAGACGGTATTGTTTACCCCATTTGAAAGGCCCCGGAACCTTCCAAATACCCGCGGACCGGAACATCCGCCCAGTAAACAAAAACGATTCGTATAGGAGAAATCATGAACAAAACAACATTTATGGCTAAACCAGGCCAAGTTGAACGTAAATGGTATGTAGTAGACGCTACTGATGTACCTCTTGGACGCCTTTCAGCAGTAGTTGCTAGCGTTCTTCGCGGTAAAAACAAACCAACTTTCACACCTCACACTGATACTGGTGACTTCGTTATCGTTATCAATGCTGAGAAAGTGAAATTGACTGGTAAAAAAGCAACTGATAAGATCTACTACACTCACTCAAACCACCCAGGCGGATTGAAATCAATCTCAGCTGGTGAATTGCGTTCTAAAAACGCTGTTCGTTTGATTGAAAAATCAGTTAAAGGTATGCTTCCACACAACACACTTGGTCGTGCACAAGGCATGAAATTGAAAGTGTTTGTAGGTGCTGAGCACACTCACGCTGCACAACAACCAGAAGTACTTGATATTTCAGGTCTTATCTAAGGGAAAGGACGTAATCTAAATGGCACAAGCACAATACACAGGTACTGGTCGTCGTAAAAACGCGGTTGCACGCGTACGTTTGGTCCCAGGTACTGGTAAAATCACAGTAAACAAAAAAGATGTAGAAGAGTACATCCCACACGCTGACCTTCGTTTGGTTATCAACCAACCATTCGCAGTAACTTCAACACAAGGTTCATACGACGTTTTCGTTAACGTGAACGGTGGTGGTTACGGTGGTCAATCAGGTGCGATCCGTCACGGTATCGCGCGTGCATTGCTTCAAGTAGACCCAGACTTCCGCGATTCATTGAAACGCGCAGGCCTTCTTACTCGTGATGCTCGTATGGTTGAACGTAAAAAACCAGGTCTTAAGAAAGCACGTAAAGCTAGCCAGTTCTCTAAACGTTAAGAACCAGCTACAATACTGTATTTACAACACTTCATGGTCCACACCATGGGGTGTTTTTTCTACCATTTGTCAAGTCCATCAAGGTATTTGACGAAAAATATTTTGAGTCTCGTAATCCAAATATGGA
>NZ_ALMY01000068.1 GCF_000440115.1 Streptococcus suis YS56
GATATTGTTTGGCATGAAGCATCACGCCAGTCAGACGGTAGCTTTCTTGCAAGAATTAACAAAACTCAACATAAGAATGAATTAGGCAAATATATTTCCCATGTATATTTGCTAAAGCAAGATGGTAGCTTATCAGGTATCGGTGCAACCTCAGCGGTATTGCCAGAACTTAAAGCCAGTGGGAAAGTTTCTGCAGTGAATATCAATCAAGGTGCAGGTAGCTTTGAAGTAAAAATTAGCGATATAGTTGCGCCTAAAGGGATAGCTAAGGTTCTTGTTCCGACCTGGACAGAATCAGGAGGTCAGGATGATATTGTTTGGCATGAAGCATCACGCCAGTCAGACGGTAGCTTTCTTGCAAGAATTAACAAAACTCAACATAAATATGAATCCGGTAAATATATCTCCCATGTTTATTACCGAGGTCACGATGGAAGTATGACCGCAATTGGCGGAGCTAGTGTTGAATTACCAGAATTAAAACTTTCTGGCACCATTACAGTTTCAGATGTAAATGTTCAAGCAGGTAGTTTCAATGTTCACATCACTAATATTTCATCACCGCGTGGTTTAGACAAAGTCTATGTTCCGACCTGGGCAGAATCAGGAGGTCAGGATGATATTGTTTGGCATGAAGCATCACGCCAGTCAGACGGTAGCTTTCTTGCAAGAATTAACAAAACTCAACATAAATATGAATCCGGTAAATATATCTCCCATGTTTATTACCGAGGTCACGATGGAAGTATGACCGCAATTGGCGGAGCTAGTGTTGAATTACCAGAATTAAAACTTTCTGGCACCATTACAGTTTCAGATGTAAATGTTCAAGCAGGCAGTTTCAATGTTCGCATCACTAATATTTCATCACCGCGTGGTTTAGACAAAGTCTATGTTCCGACCTGGACAGAATCAGGAGGTCAGGATGATATTGTTTGGCATGAAGCATCACGCCAGTCAGACGGTAGCTACCTTGCAAGAATTAACAAAAACCAACATAAATATAGTTCAGGGAAGTACATTTCGCACGTTTACTACCGCGGAACAGATGGAAGTATGACAGCAGTTGGCGGTACTAGTGTTGAATTGCCATCAACACGCTCCTACACAGTCTATATTGACCCAGGACATGGAGGGCGAGACTCAGGAGCTTCTTATGGAGGTGTACATGAAAAAAATCTTGCATTGTCTGTTTCAAATAAGTTGCGTGAAAATCTCTTGAAATATGGAATCAATGTTTTGATGACCCGTACAGGTGATTATGATGTAGACTTCAAAACTGAGAGGTCACGAATGACGAATGCAAGCAACGCAGACTTATTTATTAGTATCCATTTTAATGCGACGGGAGCAGGGGTTTCGAATGCGACTGGTATCGAAACATACTGGTATCAATACGATCCGGAATACCAACCTAAAATTAATAAAGAAATGCATAATAACCCTACTCGTTTAGCTGAAAGTGAGATTTTAGCTAACAAGGTTCAGGAGAGTTTAATTAAAGAAACAGGTGCAGTTAACCGTGGCGTAAGAAGAGAAACTTTTGCAGTCCTTCGCGAGACAGCAATTCCTGCTATTCTAGTGGAGCTAGGATTTATGGATAATCCTTCGGAATTACAAGTTATCAAACAAGATTCTTATCACACTCGCCTTGCGAAAGCATTGGCACAAGGTGTGATGAACTGGTATGGTGCTGTTGAGGGAAAGTAGAAATTGCAGGTACAGGTATTGAAACAGGAAAACTTTCTAATGATCAAAAAAGTTTCATAGCTAATCTAGTACCTGCAATTGAGCAAAGTTCAAAAGCTAATTCTATCCTTTCGAGCGTCATGTTATCTCAAGCCATCCTCGAAAGTGCATGGGGAACGTCATACTTGGCGACTCATGGGAATAATCTTTTTGGCATCAAAGCGGATGCTGCGTGGACGGGTGCTACAATTGAAATCATTACCAATGAATACCGTGATGGTGAGAAGAAGCAAGAAAAGCACTTGTTTAGAAAATATAATTCATGGAATGAAAGTGTAGCAGACTATGCTAAGTTCTTTACCTCTACTCCGTGGAGAATAAAAAATTACCAGAGTTTTAGGGAGGCAACTGATTATCAACAAGCAATTCTTGCGTTAAGACAATCAGGATATGCTACTGATCCGAAATATGGTGAAAAATTACGATCAATTATTGAAAATTATAAATTATACTATCTTGATAGCTAACACAACAAATTGTCTTGACTATTCGCCTATCGGGATAAAATTATGATAATTTTTTTCTATTTAAAATAAAATTTGAAAAGACTACTTATGGTATGCAGTTAAATTGTAGTGGACTGTCATATTAAGTGGTCTTTTTATTGCTAAAATAATAAAATAAGTTTAAATGGTATTTAACTTGAATGTAAAATATAAGTAATTGAAGTATATATCAAAGCAATATAAAATGAATAGAACATTCTGTTTTTTGTCAGCAAACTAGGATAGAATTAGGAAAAAAAACTAAAAAATGGTATAATGAAAAGAACTGCAATTTGATGGAGAGAATTCATGAAACACGTTTTTATTATCGGTAGTCGTGGACTGCCAGCAAAATATGGTGGCTTTGAGACCTTTGTCCAACAATTGGTCAGTTACCAGCAATCTGAGAAGATTTGCTATCATGTGGCTTGTTTATCGGATACAAGTCATCACCAACATTCGACCTACCTAGGCGCAGATTGCTTCACCATTAATCCACCAAAACTTGGACCAGCTCGTGTGATTGCTTATGATATGATGGCAATCACTTATGCCTTTAAAATCATTAAGGAACAGCAGATAGAGCGACCAATTTTCTATATCTTGGGAAATACCATAGGTGGTTTCATAGTACCTTTTGCGAAAAAGATTCACTCTGTTGGAGGTACCTTGTTTGTCAATCCAGACGGTTTGGAATGGAAACGGGCCAAGTGGGCTAAACCAGTTCAACGCTATCTAAAATTTTCTGAAAAAATGATGGTCAAATATGCTGATTTGATTATTGCGGATAATGAGGGAATTGAGGATTATATTCAATCTGAATACTCGGCTACCAATACACGCTTTATTGCCTATGGTACAGATTTAAGTCCGACTAAGTTAACAAAAGAATCTGAGCAAGTTCGCCAATATTTTACAAATTGGAACATTAAAGAGAAAGAATTTTATCTGATTATCGGTCGTTTTGTACCCGAGAATAACTATGTGACAGCAATTAAGGAGTTTATGGCAAGCAACACGAGACGTGATTTAGTCATCGTTGCAAACCATGAAGGCTCTGCCTATTTTCAAAAATTGAAAGATGAGACAGGCTTTATATCCGATAAGAGGATTAAGTTTGTAGGAACAGTATATGACCAAGAACTACTTAAGTATCTGCGCCAAGAATGTCGAGCTTATATTCATGGACATGAAGTTGGAGGAACCAATCCTAGTCTCCTAGAAGCGCTGGCGCAAACCAATGAAAATTTGGTTTTAGGCGTTGATTTTAACCGCAAAGTTGCCCTAGAAGGTGCTCGGTATTGGAGTAAGGAGTCAGGTAGCCTGAGTCAATTAATTAACCAAATTGATGAGAATGCTGAAGCGGTGGAATTAGGAGAAATTGCGAAAAAACACATGAAGGATGAATACACCTGGGAAAAAATCGTCCAAGAGTACGAGGAATTATTTTTACAATGAAAGTAAACATACTCATGTCGACCTACAATGGTCAACAGTTCTTAGCTGAGCAAATTCGTTCTATTCAAGAACAGACTTACACAGACTGGACACTGTTCATTCGTGATGATGGTTCCAGTGATCGAACTAGAGAGATTATTAAAGATTTTGCTGAACAAGATCAGCGAATTCACTTCATAGATGTTGAGACAGACGAAAATCTCGGTGTCATCAAAAGTTTTCATAGGCTAGTTCATTATGATACTGCTGATTTCTATTTTTTCAGTGACCAAGATGATGTTTGGCTGCCAAATAAACTGGAAGTTAGCCTGAAAAAAGCACAAGCCTATCCAACAAATTTGCCATTGATGGTTTATATGGACCTCAAAGTTGTCAATCAAAATCTAGAGGTTATGGCAGAAAGCATGGTAAAATCTCAATCTCATCATGCCAATACGGAATTGGTGCAAGAGTTGACTGAGAATACTGTAACTGGCGGTGTCGCCATGATTAATCATCATCTTGCTGAAATGTGGCAAGTAACTGAGGATATTTTGATGCATGATTGGTATCTGGCCCTGCTTGCGTCAGCCTTTGGAAATTTGGTATTTATTGATCAACCAGGGGAACTGTACCGCCAGCATTCTGATAATATTTTAGGGGCTCGAACACTCTCAAAACGCTTTAAAAAATGGATTCGCCCTCATATTTTATTTGCTGTCTATTGGGATTTGATAAAAAATAGTCAAAAACAAGCCCGACACTTACTACAAATGCCTCTATCTCAGTCAAATAGAGAATTAATTGAAGCATTTGTAACCATTATGGATAAACCAATGCTAGAACGATTCAGGATTTTGAGAAAATATGGATTGAGGAAAAATAAGGCTTTTCACACCTTCGTGTTTACAACACTGATTGTGACAAAGTTTGCTTATATTAAGGAGTAAATATGGAATTGTTTTCCACAAAAAACAGAATTCTGTTAAAAGAATTAATTAAAACTGATTTTAAATTGAGGTACCAAGGTTCAGTTATTGGTTATCTTTGGTCCATTTTGAAACCTCTTATGTTGTTCGCGATTATGTATGTCGTCTTCATCCATTTTCTACGTTTAGGAGGAGATGTTCCTCATTTCCCTGTGGCACTGTTACTTGGAAATGTGATATGGTCTTTCTTTTCAGAAGCAACAAATATGGGAATGGTTTCGATTGTTAATCGTGGTGATTTGTTAAGAAAATTGAATTTTCCAAAGGAAATTATTGTTCTTTCTGCCATTTTTGGGGCGGCGATAAATTTCTCTATTAATTTAGTTGTTGTATTGATTTTTTCAATTTTCAATGGAGTTGAGTTTACTTGGACAATTCTCTTAGCTCTACCGTTGTTTTTTGAACTATTTCTTCTTGCGACGGGCATTGCTTTTCTATTGTCGACGTTTTTTGTGAGGTTCCGTGATCTGTCACAAATTTGGGAAGTTATCATGCAGGCAGGTATGTATGCAACACCAATTATTTACTCTTTATCATTTGTAATGAATCAAAGTGAGTTGGCTGCAAAAATAATTATGCTAAACCCTATGGCACAGATTATTCAAGATATGCGGTATTTTGTTATTGATAAGGCTAATCTTCCTGTATGGCAGGTCATTAGTAATAAGGCAATTGTTTTGATTCCTTATTTGATTCCGATTATCGTTTTTGTGATTGGTGTCAATGTTTTTAACAAGCATTCTAAGAAATTTGCGGAGATTCTCTAATGACAGAAAATAATATTGCGGTAAAAGTAGACCATGTCAGCAAGTTTTTTAAATTGCCAACAGAGGCTACACAGAGTTTACGAACTTCTATTGTCAATCGTTTTAAAGGAATTAAAGGATATAAAGAACAGCATGTATTGAAGGATATTTCCTTCAACGTTGAAAAAGGTGATTTTTTTGGTATTCTTGGTCGAAATGGCTCGGGTAAATCAACACTTTTGAAAATTATTTCTCAAATTTATGTACCGGAAAAAGGTTCTGTAACGGTTGATGGGAAGTTGGTCTCTTTCATCGAATTGGGAGTTGGTTTTAATCCAGAGTTGACTGGTCGTGAAAATGTCTATCTAAATGGGGCACTCCTAGGTTTCTCACACGAAGAAATTGATGCTATGTATGATGACATTGTAGACTTTGCAGAATTACGTGATTTCATGCATCAGAAACTGAAAAATTACTCAAGTGGTATGCAGGTACGTTTAGCTTTTTCCGTTGCAATCAAGGCACAAGGTGATATCCTAGTCCTAGATGAAGTTTTAGCAGTTGGAGACGAAGCTTTTCAACGGAAATGTAATGACTATTTCTTGGAACGCAAAAAAAGTGGTAAGACAACTATTCTCGTAACTCATGATATGAGTGCAGTTAAAAAATACTGCAATAAAGCTGTATTAATTGAGGATGGTTTGGTAAAAGCAATAGGAAATCCAGATGATATTGCTAATCAATATAGCCTGGACAATGCAACAACAACTATAAAAAAAGTATCAAATCCGGAACCTAATACCAAGGAAAAAATTCCGGATAAAGCAGAAAATATTTCTTTGGTTAACAATTTAAAAGTTAAATTATTAAGCTCACCTCAGATTACACCAACGGAAAGAATACGTTTTAGAATTACATATGAAGTGTTGGAAGATATTCCTACCTATGTTGCATTTTCATTGACAGAAATTGATAAAAATATTTGGATATACAATGATAATTCGCTAGATGGTTTGACAAATGGAGTTGGGGAAAAGTCTATAGAATATAGTTGTAGTTTAGAAAGTGTTAACAATGTCACATTGAAATTACAAGTAGCAGTGAGAAATCCTCAACATGAAATAGTTGCATTTGCTACTTCTGAGGAAACACCTATTATTATGGTGACAAGGAATGATATTACTGATGAAATGCAATCTGAGAAAATAGCCTCCTCTGGACTGATTAGAAGAAATGGGAAATGGGTAAGGTTGGATGAATAATTTGGTAACTATTGTAATCACTTGTTATAATCACGAAGAATACATTAGACAATGTATAGAGAGTGTATTTAATCAGTCGTATCGGAATATAGAACTTATTATTATTAATGATGGCTCATCAGATCGGTCTGGAGATATCATTGAAGATGCAATAAAAGAGAGTCCTTTTGAAAAAACAACTTATTTTTATCAAGAGAATCAAGGAATATGTGCAACTAGAAACCGTGGTTTAGAACTTATAAAAGGCGATTTTGTACTTTTTGTTGATAGCGACAACTATTTAGAATCTAATTTCATTGAAGAAATGTTGAAAACAGCATTTACAGAAAATGCTGATATTATCTATACAAGTTTGAAAGATATTGACTCTGGAGATGTGATTATCCCTATTCAAGAATTTAATTTAGAAAAATACTTCATTGGAAACCATATAGATAATTGTTCTTTGATTAGAGTTTCTAAAATTGAAAATCAACGTTATGATCTAATCCTAAATAGAAAGAAGTTAGTTGACTATGATTTTTTTCTAGGTTTGATATTGTACCAAAATGCGAAGCCAGCCCCATGTGATTCTACATTTCTTAACTACAGAAAATTGGTAGATTCGATTAGTGAGCATGGGAATGTTAGAAAGTATTCAGATGCATACTCATATATAATGTTGAAATATTCTGCAATTCAACCTGAATTTTCAAAAAATGGGTTAACTACCTATATAGATAATTTATCCATTCCGCTTTGGTTACAACAAGGGACCCTCTTGACATATCTATCTGAGGATGGTGCATTTAAAAACTTCACCGTACAAGAAATACCGCTGAATAAATCTGGACTAGAGCTTATTCATATTCCAAGGAGTTGTAAGAAGTTTCGTTTAGATTTCTCAGAACTACCGGTCATTTTAAAATGTGTTTCTGTAAATGTAATAGGTAAAAATATTCAATTACAGCCAGAATTTGTGAATGGTTTTGCACATCTATCAGGATACATATTTGGAAAGAATGACCCACAACTTCTTTATGATGTTTCTGATTTCGAAGAAGATTTGCAAGTTGAAGTAAAATATGAATTAGAAACCGAAACAATAGATATCATTAGAAGAGTTGGCCAAAAGTTAGAAGATGAGGTTAAAGCACTGGAATCTTTAAAAAACAGTCAGGAACAAACTCTATTGCAAAATCAAGAGCTGGAAAAGAGGCTATTCAATTTACAAAATGAGTACAATAAAGTAGTTAGTTCTCGACGGTGGATTATTGCAACAAAATTAATTAATTTTTTTAGGAGAAAATGATGAAACGATTACTATTGTATGTACATTACAATAAGTATGATAAATTAAGTTCCCATGTTGTTTACCAACTGGAGAAAATGCGTCCCTTATTTGAAGAAGTTCTATTCATTTCAAATAGTAAATTATCAAAGCTAGACCAAGAACGGTTAGAATCATCTGGAATGATTACTGATTTTTTACAAAGAAAAAATAGTGGCTTTGACTTTGTGGCATGGAAGGATGGTTTTCAAAAGTTAGGTCTTGAGCATGTTTCAGAATATGACTCTGTGACCATTATGAACGACACTTGTTACGGTCCAATTTGGGATATCAAGGAAGTTTTTGAATGCTTTGAAAGTGATTCGTCTACAGATTTTTGGGGCATGACAAATCATCGTGCTACGGAACGTTTTAAAGAGCATCTCCAGAGTTACTTTGTCACTTTTAAAAAGCAAGTTGTTCAATCGCCGGAATTTAAAAAATTCTGGTCGAATGTACGGGAGTATACGATTGTACAGGATGTTATTGATTATTTAGAATCACCGGCAACAAATATTTTTGTGGATGCTGGCTTTAAATATAAGGCAGTCTTTGACACAACTGCTGAACAGCTTCATCACATGCCTCTGCCAGACTTTTCATACTATAATGTTGCAAAGGTTATTGAAAAAAGAGTACCTTTTATCAAAGTAAAAGCTTTGGAAGGAAATCCTCAACAAACTTCTTTTGTAATTGATGAGTTGGCACAGATTTCAGAGTATCCTACAGAGCTTATTGTCGAACATATGTCAAATATGTTCACTCCGGCGGCCTATAACTTATTGAAGTACAAGTATTTAGATAAGAATATTCAACCTGAGTTTTTAGATAAGAAGGTAGCAATTCACTTACATACTTATTATGTTGACCTTTTGGAGAGTTTTCTAGATATTTTTTCAACCTTTACTTTCTCATATGATTTATATTTGACGACAGATAAAGAAGAAAAAGCTGATCAAATTCGAGAGATTTTATCAAAAAGAGAAGCAATTGCGTCTGTTCATGTCACTGGAAACCGCGGAAGAGATGTTCTTCCAATGCTAAAATTGAAAGAACAGTTATCGAATTATGATTTTATTGGACATTTTCATACCAAAAAATCGCTTGAAGCTGAATTTTGGGCTGGGGAATCCTGGAGAAGAGAGTTACTAGAAATGTTAGTGAAGCCGTCGGATGCGATTGTTTCCCAACTTGCACAGAATGATAAATTAGGCTTGGTCATTGCTGATATTCCAACTTATTTCAGATATATTTCTTTAGATCCATTTTATGAAGGTGCCTTATCTACGGATATGAATGTGCTATGGGAAAGAATGGGAATGAAGAAAGAGTTGGATTTTCAGGAATTTTCTACCTATGTCATGAGTTATGGTACCTATGTATGGTTTAGGTATGATGCCCTAAAACCATTATTTGATATTGATATTCAAGACGAAGAAGTGCCAGAAGAGCCTCTGCCTCTTGCAACAATTCTTCATTCTATTGAGAGGATGCTGGTGTATATTGCTTGGGGCAATGACTATGATTTCCTCATTTCAAAAAATCCAGTTACCTTGCCACCTTTTGTAGATGTCACTTTATTGAATAAGAGAGAAGGAATTCGCTTTAACCCTGTTGCACCAGTTGATTTTACTTATTTCGGAGGCTTAACAGGTGCCTTGAAATATTTCTTCTTTATCAATAAATCTATAGCTAAATATGTCATAAAACGGTTGTTGAAGCGATGATAGGAAAAATTTGTAAAGGTGTTTTTGGAGGGGACAATACTCTCTCTGAGAATAATACTAAGTCACTAACGTTTATTTCAATTTTTTTATTCATAAATACGGTATTATTTTATCCAATTATTTTCTCATATTTTGCGATAAAATATAACACACATTCTTTGTTTAATCATAAGATAATTACTAGTATATTACTATTGTTCATTGTGCTAGGTTCTATAATTAATTATTTTTTATTAATATTTTTAGGACGAATAAGAAATATACTTGTTTTAATATGCAGTGCGCTTGTATTGACTTTAACTTTACATTTTATTTCTGAGTCGTCTCAAATTAATACTCCAGGATTTGAAATTTGGAACCAAGGTTTTAGATCGTTATTTTCTTTTTCTAAAAGTTGGATGATTAGCCTGCTGTTAATTTTCTTAATGATTATGACTGTCCTAGGTAAAAATATTTCAAGAAAACGCTTTTCCTCCAACTCCATATTTATTAATATTGTTTTAACCAATGTATTTTTTTCAGTTTTTTCCTATTTATTTTGGTTTAGAGAACAATACTGGTTGAAATTATTTGAGTTTACAACCGCTTCGGACAAAATATTAATTATTAATTTTATCTTGGCGATAGTATCCTATACATTTATATTTATCATTGTAAAAGCTTGTAATGATTTGTTAAATAATAGGTCAACAGTTTCACTTTCTCTGTTTACCAGTTTCCTATTGGCAGTTTTGCTTAATTTCTTCCTACAATTTGGGATAAGAAAGGAAGAAATCTTACTCGGAGAATATGTGTTTCCTGGAGCGATGTTATTTCAAATTATTGTTTTGACAGCTGTATTTTTTACTATATATATGTTGGTAAATAGATATATGGTGACAACAATCGGTTTGACATTACTAGTATATATTGTATCAGTGGCTAACCAATTAAAATTTGAATTACGAAACGAACCATTGCTTTATTCAGATTTAATTTGGATTAAAGATATTGGCTTAATTTTTAGCTTCGTTGATATTGAGTATTTCCAACAGTTGATAGGTTATACAATTTTTGCAGTCGTCTTATTTTTTATATTTCTTCGGAAAATACAGAATGTAAGAATTGTGAGGAATCGCTTTAATCGACTAGTTTTATTTTGTTTACCGGTAAGTATGCTCAGTTTTATTTTTTCAGTTTTCGAATCTGAAAAAGATAGAAAAATCGAAACAGGTCTACCTATACTGAGTAAATTAAATAATGATTATGATCTTGGTTGGTTAAGTTTTGCTGAGAATGCACGATACAAATCAGTAGCATATGTATGGATTAAACAATTGACAAAGCCAATTATCGAAAAACCGGATAATTACTCTAAAGAAGAGATAGAGAACTTAATTGCAAGATATTCTCTTGAAGCAGATAGAATTAATGAAATACGAACTGAAAAAATTGATGAACAAACTGTAATTTTTATTCTTAGCGAAAGTTTTGCAGATCCTTCGAGATTGACAAATGTTACAGTTAGTGAAGATGTGATTCCAAATATTCGTAGTATAATCTCACAAAATACTGGTGGCCTGATGGTTTCTGATGGCTATGGTGGAGGAACTGCTAATATGGAATTTCAAGCTTTGACTGGTTTGGCTTATCGGAGTTTTTCGGATTCAGTTTCCATAGCTTATACCGAGGTTGTTCCTAAACTTTCCTACATTCCTTCTATAAGTAACACGTTTTCTAGTGAGAATAGGTTTGTCATTCATCCAGCAAGTTCTACAAATTATAATCGTAAAAATATTTATTCGACGTTACAGTTTGAGAAGTTCATTTCACACATTAACTCGGATGAACAAATGGATAGTGTAGAGGTTGTCGGAGCAAATATAAGTGATAGGACAGCATATTCAAATGTATTAAGTCGTCTTGATGAGGGAAGCAATCAATTCTTCTCCGTGATAACCATGCAAAATCATATACCTCATACACTTGAAACACCAGAGAGCATAGTAGCACAGGGGATTAATTTATCAGAAGATGAAAATACAACCATTAGTAATTATGCTCGTTTAATCTCTGTTACTGATAGTGAAACAAAACAATTTCTAGAAAAGTTGTCAGAATTTAATAAAAAAATAACCGTTGTTTTTTATGGTGATCATTTACCAGGAATATATCCAGATTCTATTTTTCAAGGAGAAACTGAAAAACAATACTTAACGGATTTCTTTATTTGGAGTAATTACCAAACCAATAAAATACAGATTGAAAAAGTATATTCAAGTGATTTTATTGCAGCTTTGCTAGAACATACAAATTCTAAGGTAACGCCGTATCAAGCATTACTTACAAGGGTAGTAGAAGAATCTAACAATTCAATTGTGGACGGCGAAGCATCGAACGATTTGAAATTGTTAGAATATGATTTAACTGAAGGTAAGAATTATTTACAAAATTCGTTAGATTTTTTCGAATAGGAGAATTATTAGATGAATAAAGGAATAAGGACAGTAGTTCCACCTGCTATTGCTATATTTCTAATGACACATTGGTTTTTTTTAGGTGACTATCCTATTTATCAGTTTAAAACCAATCCTCATTATTTTTTAATTTTAGGTTTAGCTTTAATTTTATTTATAGTTTCTTATAGATTATTAGAAAAAAATAAAGAATTTATTTTTGATAAATTATATAAATATAGGTATCTATTGGTTCTTATAATCATTATTTTTGGAGTATTTTTTGAAATATCCGGCTCGTCTATTGGAATCTGGGGCGACTATTTAAATTCTGAAGAACTTGATAAGGTACTTTTTGGTGTGGATCGAGCAATTCGTTCTGACGAGTTTGGAACATCAACCATCTGGACTTTCTCTCAGTTTTCAAATTCGGAATCACTTTTGCCATATTTTAGTCAGGTTGTACGTGGTACAAAGACAGATATGTTCATATTATTAAATCAACCAGTATTGGCACTGCCTATTATTTTTAAACCTGCACAATGGGGCTACCTTTTCCTAGGAATTAATAAAGGATTATCTTTTGCTTGGTTAGTGAGATTCTTTTTAATGTTTATGTCTCTATTTGAAATGCTAATGTTAGTATTGAAACGAGATAAAACATTGGCATTTATAGGAGCTGCCTTAATTTCCTATGGACCTGCAGTTCAATGGTGGTCTATGGGACCTGCTGAAGTATTGACGTGGGGTTCACTCGCCGTTATTATTGTTTATCATTACATACAAACCAATAATTATATTAATCGTATTCTTCTCGGATTACTGTTAGCTTGGACAGCTACTGCATATGCTCTTGTAATATACCCAGCATGGCAAGTACCATATCTTTATGTTTTTATTTCTATTTCTATATATTTTATTGTAAAAAACTGGAAGAGAATGATGTTCTCTTGGACAAAAGATACTCTAATTATCATAAGTGCACTTGTTATAACAATTACAACTTTAGTCGGTATCTTTCTTGTCTCCAGTGAGGCAATCCAATTAACATTACAAACAGCCTATCCTGGTGCTAGAAGCAGTGCTGGTGGAGGACAGGAGTTCTTTTCATTTGTGACAGGTTATCCATTCTCAATATGGTATCCAACATTTGGTTTAGCTGAAGAGCGAGGGATGAATGTATTTTATGACTTCTTTCCACTCGGTATGATATTGGCAACCTACGCATGGATTAAGAAAAGAGACAGTTTGTTAACTATTTTACTTTTATTGAATCTATTCTTTATTTGTTATATGGTAGCAGGAATACCAAATTTTTTAGCTAAAATTTCACTATTATCCTTTACAACAACTGCTAGAATTATACCAATCTTTAGTTTTATTAATATATTATTGGTGTTAAGAAGTTTGGTTGGAATGAAAAAAGACATTTCTCAGAGAACAAGTCGAATTGTTTCGTTTATTATGGCTAGTTTGGTAATATTTTTTGCATATAATTCTACTTCATCCTATATAACAAACTCTTTAAGTGTTGATGGTACCAGTGAGCTGAGAGTCTCTTTGTATAGATGGAGTGTAATTCTAATTTCATACTTCGTGCTGATGTATGTCTTTAATGCAATATTATCAATAAATAAGCAAAAACTTTTGAAAGTTTCTCTCGCTATAATCTTTCTTTCCGGAGTCATGGTAAATCCGGTTAGAATAGGTTCGGATGTTATATTCAAAAGTAATTTAGTAACAAATATAAAATCTATTACAGAAAGCGATAAAGAAAGTAAGTGGTTGGTTGATGTTATTGGTTATCCGATGACGAATTTACCTTTAGTAGCAGGTGCACCAACTCTCAATTCGACTAATGCATATCCTAATTTAGAACTTTGGAAATCATTGGATCCACTTAGTCTGTACAACGAAATATACAATAGATATGCTCATGTTATGGTAGAAATAACTAATTCAGAGGAAGTTGTATTTGAGTTATTGCAGCCTGACGTATTTAAAGTGTTTATACCTGTTTCCAAACTTGAGGAAATGGATGTGAAATATATAATTTCAATTCGAGATTTATCGACATTTAATACTGAGACTGTACACTTTGAACTACAATCGACTGCTGACAATTATTTAATTTATAAGATTGAGAAAGTTCAATGATTTTTCAGAGTTTTAAATATATGGCTATCTGAAGTGACATTTTTACAAAAATTTATTTAGAATACGGAGTGATGTTGGATGAATGACCCTATTATAAATCAGCGAAGAAATTTTATTTGGAATATGCTAGGGACATTTAGTTCGGCCGCTGTTTCTATAGTTCTTTTGTTAATTGTGTCAAGATTGACTAACGCTCAAATCTCAGACACATTTAGTATAGCATTCACCTTAAGTCAGCAGTTTGTAGTTATTGCTTACTATGGTGTTAGAAACTTTCAATCAACAGATACTAAAGAAACATATAGCTTTTATTCTTATTTGTTAGCTAGAATACTGACTGTTGTTGCAATGTTTATAGTAATGTTTCTTTATTCAAAGATATTTTCAATTACTGGCGAAAAATTCTATATTGTTCTATTTATGACACTCTATCGTTCTTGTGAAGCATTCTCTGATGTTTATCAAGGGTTGTTTCAGCAACATCAAAGGTCAGACTTGGCAGGAAAAGTCTTGTTTTATAGAAGTATAGTATCATTAATATCATTTATTTGTGTTATTTATTTAACGGAAAATCTACTCCTTTCTTCCATTATATTATTTGTTGTGAATGCAATCCTTTTGTTTATGTTTGATTATAGATATTACTTTAAGAACTATCACAAAGTCAATGTAAATATGAATAGTTATTTGGGAGAAACACTAGAAATTCTTAGAATGTGTACAGTAATATTCCTAAGTACGTATTTAATAAATTCAATATTTAATGATCCTAAATTAGTAATTGATGACTTTATAGAGAATAATCAACTTATTGCTGGTACTCAAAGAGATTTTAACATTCTGTTTATGCCAACCTTTGTATTAAATCTTTTGTTTATATTACTCCGACCATTAATTACGGAGTTGTCTTTTCATTGGCATAATAGTGAACATTTAGAATATTCCAAGAAAATAAGATTAGTATCTAAACAATTATTTTTATCTGTTATCATCATATTAGTTTTAGGTTTTTTCCTAGGAACACCACTTCTCAGTATTGTATTTGGTGTAAATTTAAATAGTTATAAAGTTGCATTCCTAATTTTACTATTAGGTGGTGGGTTTAATTTATTTGCAGTATTGATAGATAATTTATTGACAATTCAGAGAAAACAAAATTATTTGTTGCTCGCTACTTTTTTTACATTCTTTATTTCTAAATTAATTGTGAGTCCGCTAATTAAAAATTTTGCTATCTTAGGTGCTTCAATTAGTTTTACTATTTGTATGTTTGTATATCTATGTAGTAGTCTGATTATTTTCTATACTATTAATTTAAAAAATGTGAATAATTAATTTTCTATAGAGATATGTTATTTTAGAATTAAGGGTATTATGGTGTGAAGAAAGGGAATTAATGAATATAGTATATACACTAAATGATGCATTTGTGCCACAAGTTGCTACGAGCATGTGTTCGATTTTGGAAAATTCTTCCATGACCAAACAAGCACATTTTTATCTTCTTTCAGAAGGAATATCGTCTGTTAATCAAAAGAAACTTTTAGAATTTGTTGAAAAATACGGTGCTTCAATTTCTTTTATTGAGTTAGAGAAGTTAGAAAATTACTTTGAATTCTCTTTTGACACAAATGGTTGGTCTTCCATTGTTTTAGCCAGACTTCTGATAGACAAGCTTTTACCAGAAGAAGTTGAACGTATCATTTATCTTGATGGTGACACCATTGTCTTAGGAGATTTGTTCCAATTATGGGAAGAAGAACTTGGAGGGAAAATTATTGGTATGTCACCTGAGCCAACAGTTGATTCGAATAGAAGGGCTGATTTAGATTTAGGTAGCCGTTCTTATCATAATGCAGGAGTGATGCTAATTGATTTAAGAGGGTGGCGAGATAATAATATTGGTAGTAAAATATTAAGTTATTACCAAAAGAAGAATGGTCAGTTGTTTGCAAATGACCAAGATGCCATTAATGGTGGTGTTAAGGAATACATTAAAACGTTATCAATTGCATATAACTATTTTAATATCTATGACACTTATCCTTACAAAACATTGGAGAAATTAAGTAGCCCAGCAAACTTTATTGACAAAGAAGCATACATTTTTGCGAAAGAAAATCCCATCGTAATTCATTATTTAGGTGAAGAACGTCCATGGAGGCGTTGGAACACACATAAGTATAGGAATGAATATCACTTTTATTTAGAAAAAACTCCTTGGGACAACACTCCAATGGAGGAAGGCTGGTTCATTTACTTCCAATGTTTTAAAATATTCAATTTTGTAATGAAACCATTTCCGATGTTGAGATATAGAATAATCAATTCTCTAATCCCGGCGTTTATGAAGTTTAGAAAAATGAAATTACAAAAAAATAGGTAAATATTTTTATGAAAGTACTAATGATTATCCCTGCCTACAATGAGGAAGAAAGTATCCTTCAAACTGTTCAGGGAATTATAGATTATAGAAATAGTGTGAATTTCCAATTGGATTATGTTGTCATCAATGATGGTTCAACAGATAGCACGAAAGAAATTTTGATTCAAAATAAATTAAATGCTGTTCACCTAGTACAAAATTTAGGTATTGGTGGAGCTGTTCAGACGGGATATAAATATGCTTTGGACAATGACTATGACGTAGCAGTTCAATTTGATGGTGATGGTCAACATGACATTCGTTCCTTAAATAGCTTAATTCAGCCAATCTTAGTTGGTCAAGCTGATATGGTGATTGGCTCACGCTTTGTTGGTGATACTTTGTCGGAATTTCAAACTAGCTTTATGAGACGTTTTGGAATAGGTGTCATTTCAAATATGATTAAATTAACAACTGGAAACCGAATTTGGGATACAACATCAGGTTATCGTTTGGGAAATAGAAAAGTGATTGCACAATTTGCAAAACGATACCCGATTAAATATCCGGAACCAGAATCAACTGTTCATTTACTAAAGCAAAATTTCCAAGTAGTAGAAGCACCGGCAAATATGTTTGAAAGAGCGGGAGGGGTGTCATCCATTACACCTCTAAAATCTATTCGCTACATGGTTGAGGTTTGTTCATCAATTTTGATTGCATCGCTTATGAAGGAGGGGGAATAATGACTATACAAGCATTAGCTATGTTTCTTGCCTCACTAGGTTTTTTGTATTTTATTTTTAGGAATATTAATAAAAATAAGATTTTATTCGAACATGCCTTTATGTGGATTGTTATTGGCTTCGGACTGATTGTTTTTGCACTCTTTGATGTTATTCCTATTAAATTGGCTTATTTATTCGGGTTTGGTCTGACTTCCAATTTCTTGTTATCTGTGGCAATTTTTGTTCTCTTGGTGATTGGATTTTTGCATAGTATGGCTTTATCTCAACAAAAGCAGCAGATTAAAAATTTAATTCAAGAAGTATCAATGGCTAAAAAAAGAATCTCTGAGTTGGAGGAGCATCATGCAGAATAACCATACATTTGTTATCTGTGCTTATGGAGATAGTAAGTATCTAGAAGAATGCATCCATTCGTTAAGGCAGCAAACACTTCAATCACAACTCATCCTATACACTAGTACTCCGAGTGAATATATAGAACAAATTTGCCAAAAGAATGCAATCGTAATGCATACCGCACAAGGAGGAGGTATTGGAAAAGATTGGAATTTAGCACTCTCTTTTGTAACAACCCCTTATGCTACAATTGCTCATCAAGATGATATTTATTTACCAGACTATTGTGAAAAAATAATGTCTCAGATGACAGAGGAAACGTTGATAGCTTATTCAGATTATCAGGAAGTTAAGGAAGGTGTGGCTATTCCCTTAACTTCAAACTTGAAAATCAAGCAACTCATGTTACGGACAATGGCCATGTTTCCCAAATGGAAGTTTTGGCGGAATAGGTTTTTAGCCTTTGGTAATCCAATTTCTTGTCCAGCTGTGACCTATAATTTGAAGAAACTGAATGATTTCAAGTTTAATGAAGAAATGAAAGTTTCTCTTGATTGGTTCGCTTGGTATCAAATAGCTCAAAAAAAGGGTAGATTTACCTTTGTAGATGAGAGTTTGATGTATCATCGTATCCATGAAGAATCGGAGACGACAAATAGCATTGAAAACAATATTCGTACAAAAGAAGATTATGAAATGTATTTGTTATTCTGGCCAAAGTTTATTGCCAAGTTTCTCCTGAGTTACTATGTTAAGAGTCAAGAGACGAATGGAGGCAACGATGGGGAGAAATAAGATAGAAGGAAATACACGCACTCGCAAACGAACGCATCGGTGGTCGAATCTGCATATAGTAGTGGTTCTATCATTATTTATGTGTTTGCTAATTGGCTACAAACATTTTTCCTTATTACGAGATGGCTATATTCCATTAAATACAGTTTTAGAAAAGCAATCATTTCAAAAGATTTCTGATGGGCAGTATGAGAAAAAAATCGGTGATTTATCATACTCCTTGCTGATTGATACAGATAAAAACAGTGTGACAAAAGCGGGTTATCAATTTGATATTCGTAATAGTATTCAACATTTTTTATGGATGGACTATCTGTCTGCAGATAAGATTGAGGAAATATTCAATGTGCAAGTTTCTCTTAATGGAATTTTTGTGGATGTTCAAAATATTGAATTTTCACAACATCAGTGGACAGAAAGATTTCCAAAGCTTATTGCTCATGCTGGTGGTACTTATCGTGAAAAGTCCTACAATACTTTTTATACGAACTCTTTAGAAGCATTGCAACAAAACTATTCTATGGGGCACCGAGTATTTGAAATGGATTTCTATTTAACTAGTGATGGGAAGATGGCAGCTGTCCACGATTGGGACCAATTCGGCTATATGAATGGTGTAGCTTTGAGCTCAGATGAATGGAAAAATTTTCAAACTTTTGGATCGCCTGTCACTGATTCACGCTTTACAACTATGCTCATTGGAGATGTATTAGATCAAATGCTGATTAATAAGGATATATTCTTAGTGACGGATACTAAAATATTAGAAGCATCTGATGAAATGAGATTGCAATTTTCTGAAATTGTAAACGAAGCAAAAACAAGAGATCCAGAGTTGCTGAATAGAATCATTCCTCAGATTTATAATGAAGAAATGTATTCCCTAATTCGAGATATTTATGATTTTCCTGAAGTAATATATACTCTTTATGCATCACAAGATAGTGCAGATACTGTCTTAGATTTTGTTAAAAATACTCCTGCAGTAAGTGTAGTAACCACCCCTATAGGTCATGCAAATTTCTTCACAGCTGATTTCATTGATAGTCTACACGCAGTGAATAAAAAAATCTATACTCATACCATTCACACATATGATGAATTGACGAAATATTCTGCGCTTGGAATTGATGGTTTTTATACCGGGCTATTATTGCCAAGTGATATGGAGAGATTATCGAGTTTGAGGTAATCGTTATTATTACTAATGACACTATTTTAATCATATCATCAAAAAATATTTCAAAAGCGTTTCAGAAGTTTTACAAACCAACTAATATTGTCATGTAAATGTAATAAAAAAATTCAAAAGATAGAGGTTTTCATAGGAAAATCTCTTTTTTTGTGCTAGAATAATAGATGGAGGTCCGATATGATCAAAATTTTTGGTAAAATTCGTTACCATTGGCAACCGGATTTATCATGGGCCATTATTTACTGGTCACTTACCTTCACGCCTATTTTCATTGGTATGACACTTTTATTGGAAAAGTTGAGAGTTTCAAGATTATTTATCTTACTTCTCTCTCTCTTTGTTGTATTAGTAGTGCTTGGCTTACATCGCTATTTCGAGATAAAAGAAAAGCATTTACGGATTGCTTCGGCTAATCCTTTTGCAGTACAGAAAATTGAAATTGCTACCATAGAAAAAATTGAAGTTTCTTATCTAGCCATTCGCATATTTTCACAAGAATTTCCCAATGGGCAGGTGTATCACATGCGCAAATGGCCGAAAAAATACTTTATTAACCATTTAGCTATTCATAATTGCTTCAAGGGTGAGATTGAATTAATAGACCATTTAATAAAACAGGATTATTTTGAAGAGTATTATACAAAAAAAGCCAAATCAATCCGCTGAAATGGCTTTTGTAGGACATGATTTGATGGCTTTGAGAATATCTGGATTGGGTTCAATCGTTTTCTCAAATTGTGAGTCGTCTGAAAAAACAACGATACCGTCGTCATCATAATCGAATATAGATGAATAAGTTTGGCAGAGCCCGCAGGCAATGCACCGTTCAGGAATAAGTTTTATTTTCATATTAGTATTGTAATCATATTTTAATAAAAATACAAGGAGTTTTCTCGATAATGTCACAAGAGCCATGGAATGAAGAAGTTTATCAAACAGAAACAGTTAGTCGAAAAGAACGTCTAAACAAGGGAGTAGCAAGTACAACAGTATTTACAGTCTTGGCAATTATTTTCTTTGTTATCGTACTGATTATTGGTATCACTGCCATCTATTTGTCGGTTGGAGGAAGTAAAACAGATTCAACTAAGGAATTTTATAATCCAAGCTCCGTTGCAGTTGTAGCAGAAAGTTCAACTTCAGTTGCAGAAACACAGGAGTCTACTTCTACTGATGCGACAGAAACAGAAACAACGGAAACAAGTTCCAGTCTAGCAGAGGCTACGGATGGCTCTACCCTTACTGTTCAAGCAGGTGAAGGTGTTGGACAATTAGCCGCACGTGGCGGGATTTCAATTGCTGAGCTAGAGCGATTAAATCCAGAGAAAATGACCACAGGGTCTTGGCTTGCGCATCCAGGTGATGTAGTCCGTATTAGATAAAGAGGAGTTATGAAATCAATTCAAATTGCAATTGACGGTCCAGCTTCAAGTGGGAAGTCAACGGTTGCTAAAATTATTGCTAAAAATTTTGGATATACTTACTTAGATACAGGCGCTATGTATCGCTCGGCTACCTATCTAGCCTTGACAAACGGCATAGAGGTCACAGATCAAAATAGAATCGTGGCCTTGCTTGCTCAGTATCCCATTCGATTTGGGCGTGATGAAAATGGCCAACAATTAGTTTTTGTGGGTGATGAAGATGTTACTTTGCCAATTCGTGATAACCAAGTAACAAATAATGTGTCGGCGGTAGCAGCACTTCCTCTAGTACGGGAAGAATTGGTACGCCTGCAACAGGAAATTGCCCAGGCTGGCGGTATTGTCATGGATGGTCGCGATATTGGAACAGTTGTTTTACCACAGGCAGAACTCAAAATATTCCTTATTGCCTCTGTTGAAGAGCGGGCCCTTCGTCGATTTAAGGAAAATACGGAACGTGGCATTGAGACCGACTTGGAATCTCTAAAGCAGGAAATTGCAGCTCGTGACTATAAAGATTCTCATCGAGAAGTTTCTCCTTTAAAGGCGGCAGATGATGCCATTACCTTTGATACAACAGGAGTATCCATCGAAGGTGTAGTGAAATTTATTTCCGAAAAAGCGAAAGAAATTCTTGACAAGTAGTTTTAGACATGTTAGAATAGTCGTATTGAGAAAAGCAGAAGTGAGAGCTTCTCGCCTTGCGACTAACGTTGTCTGGCTCTACGGATTAAGATTTCTTCGGAAAGAATAATGGTGTAGTGCGGACTTGTTTAGCAAGTCCGTTTCGTTTTTCTCGAAAAATATAAAATGAGGTGAAAAGCCATAGCAAAGCAAGATTTGTTCATCAATGATGAAATTCGAGTGCGTGAAGTTCGTCTTATCGGTCTTGAGGGTGAACAGTTGGGAATCAAACCGCTCAATGAGGCTCAGGCCATTGCTGATAGCGCCAACGTGGATTTAGTATTGATTCAACCACAAGCTAAACCACCAGTAGCGAAAATTATGGACTACGGTAAGTTCAAATTTGAATATCAGAAGAAACAGAAAGAACAACGCAAAAAACAAAGTGTTGTCACTGTAAAAGAAGTGCGTCTAAGTCCAGTTATTGATAAAGGGGACTTCGAGACAAAACTTCGTCATGCCCGTAAATTCCTTGAAAAAGGAAATAAGGTTAAGGTTTCGATCCGTTTCAAGGGTCGCATGATTACCCACAAAGAAGTTGGAGCGAAAGTATTAGCTGAGTTCGCTGAAGCAACCCAAGATATTGCCATTATCGAACAACGCGCTAAGATGGACGGACGTCAAATGTTTATGCAATTGGCCCCAGCTTCAGATAAAAAATAAGCTTTTTAAGCAAAAGGAGAATTAACATGCCAAAACAAAAAACTCACCGCGCATCAGCTAAACGTTTCAAACGTACAGGTTCTGGTGGATTGAAACGCTTCCGCGCTTATACTTCACACCGTTTCCACGGTAAAACTAAAAAACAACGTCGTCACCTTCGTAAAGCAGGTATGGTACATGCTGGTGACTTCAAGCGTATCAAGTCAATGCTTACTCAAATGCGCTAAGAACTGATATAGCACTACTTATTATTTGAATTATTTGGAGGAAAATTAAATGGCACGTGTTAAAGGTGGCGTTGTTTCTCGTAAACGCCGTAAACGTATTTTAAAATTAGCTAAAGGTTACTATGGAGCTAAACATCTCTTGTTCCGCACTGCGAAAGAACAAGTAATGAACTCTTACTACTATGCATACCGTGACCGCCGTCAGAAGAAACGTGATTTCCGTAAATTGTGGATCACTCGTATCAACGCGGCTGCTCGCATGAACGGTTTGTCATACTCACAATTGATGCACGGTTTGAAATTGGCAGAAATCGAAGTAAACCGCAAAATGCTTGCTGACTTGGCAGTAAACGATGCAGCAGCTTTCACAGCTCTTGCAGATGCTGCTAAAGCAAAGCTTGCTAAATAAATATATAAAATAAAGAGTTTGGTCTGTGTAGCAAGCTCTTTATTTTGTTTTAATTCGCTCATAGCTTGCTAAATTTCAATATGAATGATATAATTAACCAGTAAATTAAAAAGTCGACAAATTTTATTTTATAAAGTAAATGGATATGGCGATGAATCTGGGCAAAGCCCAGCACCGCTTCTCAACGTTAGTGTCAACATCTCAGCGCAGTGGTTGATTGGCTTTAACAGTCCACTGGACTGTTAAAGGTTGGAGATAAGATTTGCGAAGCAAATCTCAGCAATTCGTGTTTTACACTCCAAATCTGACCTCTACGACTGATGCGAACAGAGTTCGCCTTATCTCCAACCTCAAACTGTCTCCCAGACAGTTTGAGCTGTGCGGGGGTGGGAGTGAAACAGTCTGGGGATAGACTGTTTCAGCTCAACAACTAGAAATAAAGACTTGTTGACGAACTCTTCTATGAATGGTCGAGTTCTTTCCCACTCCCATTTATCATGTCAATAATATAAATATAATAGTAGACAAGGAGAGAAACAGTGATATGAAACAAGGTAAGACTTTGCTTTGTGTAGCAGGAGTATCGCTTATTTGTGCTGTAGCATTGGTAACCTATCAAGTGTCAAATTATAAAGAGCAATCGAGCCATCAAAAAATAACAAGCATAGAAACATCGCAATCAAAGCAATCAAGAGAGATTCCTTCAGATCCGAAAAAGGAAGTTCCAGGGATTGATAAGGCGACAGATGATGGTTTTTTACTCACTGATGAGTCACAAATTGAGGAAAAAACTGATTTAGGAATTATTGTCAATCATGGTGATCATAAGCATTTTTTCTTTTACTCAGATTTAAAGAATACAAAATGGTCCTATTTAATTCCTGAGAACTATCAAGAAAAAACACATTCTTCTCAACCTAATAGAAATCAGCGACCATCTGGTTCGAAGCAGACCGAAGATGAATACATTTTTGATCCTAAAGATATTGTCGCAGAGGATGCAAATGGCTATACTGTTCGGCATGGGGATCATTATCACTATATTTTAAAATCAAGCTTAGGTGGCACTACACACAGACAATTGACCTCTGATAGTCGTCAATCGTCAACTCTTCCTGTCGTTCACCAACAGGAAGGGATTCCGGGGATTGATTTTCAAACGAGTGATGGTTTCTTGTTTGATGGGCAAAATATCAGCGGTGTAACGGAAACTGGGATTCTAGTAAGGCATGGGAAACATTTGCATCTTATTCATTTTGAAACATTGAAAAGGAGTAAATGGTCTTATCTTGTGAATCAGTATAAACCAAATGTTGAATCGGATAAGAAGTCACAACCTGAGGTAGAAAATACTGAGTATCAAACCAAATTGGACTACTTAGCAAAAGAACTGAATTTAGAACCGTCACGTTTTAAGAAAGTCATCGTTGACGGTCAAATTGGATTAGAGTATCCGCATGGAGATCACACACACATTGTTTTATTAAAGGAAATTGATACAAGGAAGCCGTTTGAAAGTCCAGAGGATCGTATTCTTAAGCAAAAGGATGGAGAAACTCTTGAACAGAGAAAAGAACGTCTCATTAAGCAGTACATGGAGCGTTTTAAAGTCAAGCGTGAGGACATTACAATTGACGGGAACTATATGAGTGTACGCCATGGGGACCATGCGCACGTTTATAAAATTGATCCTAGTTTGCCAGATGATCCTGAGCGTGATGTTAAGACCGAAACGGTAAATCTTGCAATTGAGCAACAATCGGTATATGGGCCTTTTTATACAGAAGGTTCAACAGAAAATTTAACACGTAATGGTGTCTATCAAAAGTATCATCCGGAAGGTCTTCAGGATATTAAAAATTTCATTCTAGTAACATTCAGTACAAATAGTGATTTTGGTGATTTTGTCGTTAATGGTAAAAAAACGAAGAGAGTTTATTATTTGGTTCGTAAAGATTTAAATTGGGAGGATTTGAACATCACCTATCCGCAGACCCTTCAACAAAAGGGACGCGTCTTTAATGGTTGGAATGCTACTTTGCCAAAGTCTGGTAAGATGGCAAGAGAACATCAAAGTTTTTATGCTGATTTTGATACTGTTTATCGTAAGCCAACCAAAAATATTTACACTCCAAGTGATGATGTTTCAACTATTGATTTATCAGACTATGTACCTGTTAAATATAGTGCGATAGCTAATGGTCGTTTAAAATTAAATGGTGAGATTCGAGCAGGGTTCATATACTTTGTGAAATCTGACTTAACTTGGAAACAAGCTAAGGAGCAGGGGCTTGTTGTACCAGAACCGGTTCCAAGTAAAGATTATGAATTCATCGAGTTTAGGACAGTTATTACCGGTGGAGAAAAAGATACAGATTATGTTAGTGCCACAACGAGCTTGGCAGCATTTGGGACAACAGCTCCTCGTATAGGACCATATATTGCCGAAAATACGGATAATCCAACGGACATCAATGATCCAAGTAGACATCCAAATTACTATTGGCATGATCCAAAGAATTATGTAGCTCTTGCATTTCGAGCAGGTGACGGCGGTCAACTTCAGACCCATTTGGGAACTAGTAAAACAGTTGTTTACCTTGTTAGAAAAGGGTTAACATTGAACCAAGCTGGAATTTTTCCGCCATCTTTGAAGAGTGATACAGGTTATAAACGAGATTATACAAAACCTGTTATTCCAAATGTAGCATGGGACACACCTATTTTGGAAGATACTGTCTACGATATTCATTTCGATAAAGTTGAAAGTGATAGCAAAGATGGGACGGTTGAGCCAGGTGATACTTGGTTGCCTGGAAATCCATTGCCGAATACTCCAGATGTCCCGAATGGAGAAGAGGATGCAGACGGCTGGTTAGATGATTTGTTGACACCTAGCCCAGAAGTAGAAACTGTAACAGACATTGAAACTACAACAGAAGATACAAAAGCAACTGAAAGTAGTACTGTTGCACCCATAGATGCCCCTAAGAATCCATCAACAGGGGAAGAGTCTAGTGAGGATTCTATATTTCCTTGATGGAATAGAGATGAGTGATTTGAAATAGTGGTCTAATACTCTTCGAAAATCAAAATCAGACGTTGTTGACTTGATTTGATGAGTGAAAGGCTCCAGTGGAGCCTTTCAGCCTGTTACCTTGAAACAAAATAGTAACAGGGTTCTATCTGCTAAGTAGAAACGAACTACGTTCGCTCTATCTCCAACCTCCAAAGGTTCCCCAAACCCTTGGAGCTAGCCTGTTTTTGATTTTCATTGAGTATAAAAAGGCTTAGAATCAATGTAGTAACTGACATGATTCTAAGCCTTTTAGTGTATTACTGCGAATTTGAACTGGTACTTGTTGAGCTAGTGCTTGTACTTGTACCAGTATTTGGTGTGCTAGTAGCAGTTGTACTACCGTGAAGTTCTAGGTAGCTTGGTGCTTTAAATAGTTCAATTGTTGATTTATTGCCGTTTTTACTATACAAACTTGTCGATTGTGTACCAAGTTTATTCTCCAGTGCAATCTCGGCAGCCAATGAGTCAATGTAGTTATATTGACTTGAATCCAAGGCTGGCAATCCATTGTCGAAGAATCGGATAAGATCACCAGTTTGAATGGCATCGCTAGTCGCTAGTTGTGCTGCGGTAGCTTCTTTAATTGCATCAATTTCTTTCTGAGTTGTCTCATCTGGATTTGTAATTTCAAGACCAGTTTCTGTATAGTAGATTTTACCTTCGTAGCTAGTGTATTTTGGTGTGATGAAACTGCCAGCGGTTCGAAGAGCCACAATTTGGCTGTGTTGGCTGGAAAGTAGATCTTGACCAACTTGAAGATAGTTATCGGATTTGATTCCTAAAAGATGTTCGAGAGTAGGAAGTGCATCAATCTCACCACCATAGGTATCAAAAATCCCACCGTTGGTCATTCCAGGTACAACAATCATATATGGAACACGTTGCATCATGGCATTGTCAAAATCTGACCAAGTCTGTGAATCTTTTCCAATCAACGGTGCCAAGTCAGGATTACGTGAATTAGAAATCCCATAGTGATCACCATAGAGAACGATGACGGAGTTTTCGTACAAGCCAGTCGCTTTTAAGTAATCGAAAAATGCCTTTATGGACGCATCGAGATAGTTTGCAGTAGCAAAATAACCATTAATGGTTTCATCATCTGTATTGGCTAATGGAAAGCCAATCTCATCCCCAATCAAGCTGGTTGTATAGGGGTAATGGTTGGAAACTGTGATAAATTTAGTATAGAAGGGTTGCTGTAAATGTTCAAGATATTGGATAGAGTCGGCGAACATGATTTTATCATTCAGACCGTATTGGAATGAATTTTCAGCAGTGGCTTCAGAGAAGTAGGATTGATCAAAGAAGTAATTGTAACCCCACTGTTTATAGGTATTGTTCCTATTCCAGAAACTGGCTGCGTTACCGTGGAATACAGCAGATGTATAGCCACCATTTTGAGAGAGAATATATGGTGCAGCTTGCTGGGTATTGCTTCCACCATATTGGACCATGAAAGAGCCTTGATTGAGTCCAAAAAGTGAGGTCTCAATCATGGTTTCGGCATCAGAGGTTTTACCTGCCTTCACTTGGTTAAAGAAATTAGAAAAGGCGAGAGTAGAGCTAGAATGATACAGAGAATTGAGGAAAGGTGTGACTTCGTATTCGACACCGTTGACGTTCAACTTATAGTCAATAACAAATTGTTGTAAGCTTTCTAGGTGGAGATAGATAACATTTCGCCCTTTGGCAATACCGAAGTAGTTGTCATTCGGTTGAGCATAATGTTCTGTAATATATTGTTTTACAGGCTCCAGGTCTGAGGCAGTGGCCCCAGAGCGATCCTTATGGGCATTGTAGGTTTGATTAGCATTGTAGCCAAGGAAAGCTGGTAACCCAAGGGCTCTGACGATATAAGTATTAGAAAATCCTCTCGTAAGTAGCTCAGGTCTATCAATTTCTGCTAAAAAGAGATTGATAGAGAACAATAATACTGAAAAGGCTGTGATGGCAAAGCTAGATTTTTTATGAAATGGAGTTTTGTCCCAGTGAAATGCCTTACGGTAGACTAAGAAACCAAAAGCTATAAAATCAAGAAAATGGACAATATCCCATAGCCTAAATAACTTAAGAGCTGCTTCTCCTAGTCCAGCAGATACGCTAGAGGTAGCCATCATGGTAGAAATGGAGATATAATCGGAAAATTCTCTATAATAGACTGCATTTGAAAAGAGCCAGGCGAAAAGAACAATATAAATGGTCATCGCTACACTATAGAATACTTTCGTATTCTTTATATAAAGCGAGAGACCAAGCAATAAAATCCCTACTGGTAGAGGATTTATAATAGCGATAAAATTTTGGAAAAATCCTTGGGTATCTAAATTAAAATCAACATAGTAGGCCCAGAGTGTTTTGAGCCAGTAAATGATTAGCAAAATCAAGACGAAGCCAAGTCGAGTTTGTCCGCTCTTCTTGACGTAGTCAATTAGTTTTTTCACAATAAAACCTCATGGTCCTTTCTAAAAGCTTAGTTCATTATACCATAATTTTAAAATAAGCCTCAAAGTTTAGAGTTTTTTTGGCATATATGAAGAAACATGTTATAATAATTATATGAAAATAAAGGTAAACCGTATTGCAGAACAGAAAATAAACAGAGGGATTCAACTCTTGGATAGCGCTGATTTTTCAGGTTTTTCGTTTGATGAAGACAGGCTGGCTGTTTTGTATTCAGAATCTGGAAGCTATTTAGGTCAGGCTTATTTGTCCAAACAGAATAAGGGAATAGGCTGGCTGTTTAGTAGAAGCAACCAAGACTTGACCGTGGATTTTTTTGTTAAATTATTCGTGGATGCGAAACAGAAACGTCAACATTTTTATCAATCTGAGATGACGAATGCTTTTCGTTTATTTAATCAAGATGGAGATAATTTTGGTGGAATGACGGTTGACTTGTATGATGAATACGCAGTTTTTTCATGGTATAATACCTTTATTTATTCTGTCAAAGAGATGATTGTTGCTGCCTTTCAACAGGTATTTCCAGAAGTAAGAGGAGCTTATGAGAAGATTCGTTTTAAAGGTTTGGTCTTTGAGTCTGCTCATCTTTATGGAGAAGAAGCCCCTGAGTATTTCACAGTGTTAGAAAATGGAGTTCACTATCAGGTCTTTATGAATGATGGACTGATGACGGGAATCTTTTTGGATCAGCATGAGGTACGTGGTTCCTTGGTGGATGGCCTGGCGGCAGGCAAGTCACTTTTGAACATGTTTTCGTACACGGCAGCATTTTCTATTGCTGCTGCCATGGGCGGAGCAGGGGAAACGACTTCTGTTGACTTAGCCAAACGCTCGCGAGAACTTTCTAAAGCTCACTTTACGGTTAATAGTTTAGACTTAGATAATCATCACTTTGTAGTAATGGATGTATTTGAATATTTCAAATATGCCAAACGTAAAGGCTTGACTTATGATGTGATTGTCTTGGATCCGCCAAGCTTTGCACGAAATAAGAAACAAACCTTTTCAGTAGCCAAAGATTACCACAAGTTGATTTCTCAATCTTTGGAAATACTAAATACAGGTGGAACTATTATCGCTTCGACCAACGCTGCAAATGTTTCTGTTGAAAAATTTAAGCGGCAGATTGAAAAAGGTTTTGGTGTTAGAAAACACCGTTATGAGGCAAGTTATCGCTTGCCAGCCGATTTTGTAATCAATAAAAATGATGAAAGTAGTAATTACCTAAAGGTCTTTACGATACAGGTAGATAAATGAAAATAGTAGTTCCTATTATGCCTAGAAATCTGGAAGAGGTAGAGGCCATTGATGTAGAACGTCTAGCAGAGGCAGATATTGTTGAATGGCGAGCAGACTACCTTCCGAAAGATGATATTTTAAGAGTAGCACCTGCTATATTTGAAAAATGTAATGGTAAGGAAGTGGTTTTCACCATTCGGACAACACGTGAAGGTGGTCACTTGGATTTGGACGATCAAGAATATGTCAATTTAATCAAAGAAGTTGCAGCGCTTTATCAGCCAGATTATATTGATTTTGAATATTATTCTTATAAGTCGGTTTTTGAGCAGATGTTGGAGTTTCCTAATCTTGTGTTGAGTTATCATAATTTTGAGGAAACACCGTCTAATTATATGGAAATCATGTCTGAACTGACTAGCCTGTCACCAGCTGTTGTTAAAATGGCTGTAATGGCTAAGACAGAGCAGGACGTCCTAGATGTTATGAATTATACTCGTGGTTTTAAATCGCTGAACACCGAGCAGACATTTGCGACAATCGCTATGGGTGAACTAGGGAAGTTAACGCGTATTGCAGGTGTGATTACAGGATCCTGCTGGACTTTTGCCAGCTTAGATGAAACATCTGCACCTGGACAGATGTCTTTAGGCAATACTCGTAAGTTTTTGGAAATTTTGGAGAATTAAGTATGCGTTATTTAACAGCTGGTGAGTCTCATGGACCACGTCTAACAGCCATTATTGAGGGAGTTCCAGCTGGTCTTCCTTTAACAGCTGAGGATATTAATGAAGATTTAAAACGTCGCCAGGGGGGATACGGTCGTGGTAGTAGGATGCAGATTGAAACAGATCGCGTAGAGATTACGGCTGGTGTTCGTCACGGTAAGACAACCGGTGCCCCGATTACATTGAATGTGACCAATAAAGACCATCAAAAATGGTTGGATATTATGGCAGTTGAGGACATCGAAGAGAAGCTCAAAAGTAAGCGTCGTATCAAACATCCACGACCAGGACATGCTGACCTAGTTGGTGGTATGAAATATCGCTTTGATGATTTGCGTAATTCCTTGGAGCGTTCTAGTGCGCGTGAGACAACTATGCGTGTAGCTGTTGGTGCGGTTGCCAAACGGATTTTGGCTGAGTTGGATATTGAAATCGCTAACCATGTAGTCGTTTTCGGAGGGAAGGAAATTGATGTCCCAGATGGTTTAAGCGTAGCAGAAATCAAAGAGCGTGCAGCCCAGTCAGAAGTATCCATTGTCAACCAAGAGCGTGAAGAAGAAATCAAAGCCTATATTGATCAAATCAAGCGAGATGGAGATACTATTGGCGGGGTGATTGAGACTGTTGTTGGAGGAGTTCCAGCTGGCTTGGGGTCATATGTGCAATGGGATAAAAAGTTAGATGCAAAATTAGCGCAGGCTGTTGTTTCAATCAATGCTTTTAAGGGAGTAGAATTTGGAGTAGGCTTTCAAGCTGGCTATCTCAAAGGGAGCCAAGTCATGGACGAAATTCTCTGGTCCCAAGAAAAAGGATATACACGCCGAACCAATAATCTAGGTGGTTTCGAAGGTGGTATGACCAATGGCGAGGCCCTAATCATTCGCGGTGTTATGAAACCAATTCCGACCCTCTATAAGCCATTGATGTCGGTTGACATTGATACCCATGAACCTTATAAAGCAACTGTGGAGCGTTCAGATCCAACGGCTCTCCCAGCAGCTGGTGTGGTCATGGAATCAGTCGTAGCTACAACTCTAGCGACAGAAATTCTAGAGAAGTTCTCTTCCGATAATATGGAGGAATTGAAAGCTGCAGTAGCCAGTCATCGCGACTATGTCAAAAATTTCTAGGTAATTAATGAAAAAAACGATTTTAATTGTAGGTCTAGGGTTGATTGGAAGTTCACTTGCGCTCTGTATTCGCAAAGACCATCCAGACTATTACCTCATTGGCTTTGATCTTAACGAACAATCATGCCAATTTGCCTTGGGCAAGGGGATGGTTGATGAGGTATCAACGGAATTGGAGGGTGTAGCAAAGCAGGCTGATGTGATTCTTCTTTGTGTTCCAATTCAAGTTTCTTTGCGCTTGATTGAAGAATTTAGTGCCCTTGAATTGAAGGATACGGTCTTGATTACAGATGCAGGTTCAACGAAGTCTGCAATTGTGGCTGCTGCAGAGGAACATTTGGCGCCAAGACAAATTAATTTTATCGGTGGCCACCCTATGGCAGGTAGTCATAAATCTGGTGCCAGTGCAGCAGATCTCTATCTATTTGAGAATGCTTACTACATTATGACACCGTGTCAGGCCACCAAGCAGGATGCGGTTCCCCGATTGACAGATTTGTTATCTGGAACGGGGGCACGTTTTGTTCAGATTGATGCGGCAGAACATGACCGTGTGACCAGTCAAATTTCACATTTTCCACACGTATTGGCTTCTAGTTTGATGCATCAAGCTGGTGAGTATGCCCAAGATCATCCCTTTACGAATAATTTTGCAGCTGGAGGATTTAGAGATATGACACGGATTGCAGAAAGTGAGCCGAGCATGTGGACTAGCATTTTGCTAACCAATGCAGATTCTATTCTAAATCGAATCGAGGAATTTCAAGCACGTCTCTCAGAAATTTCAGATGTTCTCAGATCTGGCGATCAAAAAGCAATTTGGGACTTTTTTGATAAGGGACGTCAAACTCGTAAAGCCATGGAAATTCACAAGCGTGCAGGTGTTGATTCTTTCTACGATTTATTCCTTAGTGTTCCTGATGAGGAAGATACGATTTTGAAGGTTTTGGAAGTCTTACGGGGTATTTCCATTGTCAATATTCGTATCAATGAAGAGAACCGTGAAGATATACACGGTATTTTACAAATAACGTTTAAAAACAAAGGAAATTTGGAAGACGCTGCGAAACGTTTAAGAGAGCAGACGACTTACAAAATCCATTTAGATTAGGAGAAAATTATGTCAACAAATATCTATGATATCGCAAATGAATTGGAACGTGCAATCCGTAACCTGCCTGAATATAAGGCTGTGGAAGCCGTTAAGGTCTCAGTTGAGGGGAATTCAGAATCCAAAGAAATATTGGAAAGTTATATTTCTTTCCAAAAAGAAATCCAATCTAAATTGCAGGCTGGTGAAATTCCTACTGAAGCTGACCAAAAGAAAATGTTGGATTTCAACAAGAAAGTTCAGGGAAATCCACTTTTGACGGAATATTTCAGCAAGCAACAACAGTTGGGAACTTATGTAGCTGATTTGGAACGTATCATCTTCAAGCCTCTCAACGAATTGTTGTAATATATTTATATTTGATAGGAGCAGGGTGTTAGGTCATGAATTGACGCCTAGTATACGCTGCTTACGTAGAGTTCTTATCTCCAAGTACAGATTCAGAAACGGTACTTTGGGGAGTAAGAACTCTTTTTTCTACCTTCTCCAGCATCCATTTCTTATAAAGTTATGGTAATTACTTGACATTTTCTAATAGAAGTTCTACAATATATTTGGTATATGGTTATAACCAGTTTAGCAAGTGTATATATCAATAAAGGAGATAATATGGCAGTATTTATAAAAGCAAAATCTATTATTTTACCAGAGAGTGAGGTCGAATCAGTCTATTTGGAAATTACTGACAAGGGTCAGTTTGGACGGATTATGACTGAAAAGCCTGAAGGGGAGATTGTTGATTATTCTGACTTTCATTTAGCACCAGGGCTAGTTGATACACATATCCACGGCTACGCTTCTCACGATGTTATGGACAATGATTTTGAAGGGATCAAGGTAATTTCAGAAGGTCTCTTGTCTTGTGGGGTGACCTCTTGGCTTCCAACGACCTTAACAGATACGACTGAAAATTTAGATGCAGTTTGTGAAACGATTGGGACCTATGCAGGGCAGGAAACAGGCGCCAAGATTCAAGGTATTTTCTTAGAAGGTCCCTTCTTTACAGAAAAATACAAGGGAGCACAAAATCCTAAGTACATGAGCGATCCGTCCATTGAAAAGTTGGACAACTGGCACAGCTTATCTAAAGGTTTAGTCAATAAAATTGCTATTGCTCCAGAACGTGAAGGCGTCAAAGAATTCATCGAGTTTGCTAACAGCAAGGCAATTCATACTGCCTTGGCTCACAGCGATGCGACCTATGCGCAAGCGGAAGCGGCAGTAGAAGCTGGTGCCAATATCTTCGTCCATGTTTACAATGGGATGAGTGGGCTTCATCACCGTGAACCAGGTATGGTCGGAGCTGCTTTGAATTTAAAAAATGTCTATGCGGAAATGATTTGTGATGGACACCATGTTCATCCAGCTGCGGCAGAAATCGTGGTCAAAGCACGTGGAGCTGAGGAAACTGTTTTGATTACGGACTGTATGCGAGCTGGCGGTATGGGTGAAGGGGAGTCCCGCCTCGGTGAATTTGAAGTTGTTGTAAAAGATGGAACTGCTCGTTTAAAAGAAAGTGGTAGTTTGGCAGGTTCTATCTTAGAATTGATCGAAGCAGTGCAAAATGTTGTGAAATGGGGCTTGGTAACCCTACCTGATGCCCTTCGTATGGCCTCTCTGGCACCAGCTCGCTCTGTCAATATTGACCATATTTGTGGTCGGATTGCAGAAGGCCGAGCTGCAGACTTTATCGTCGTAGATGATGCAGGATGCTTACAAGCGACCTATCTAGATGGCGTGAAACGATTTGGTTAATAAAATTCCTTAGGAGGAAACTAATGACAAAATTACAACTTTCTCAAGCTAAATTCAATCACATGACCCGCTTGTCAAATAGCGATCAGGTGATTGCGGCCTTGGCGATTGACCAACGGGGGGCTTTGAAACGCTTACTTGCTGCTGCAGCAGGTGGTGGAGAATTTGGAGATGACATTTTGATTGACTTCAAGAAAGTCATCTCAAGTGATTTGACCCCTTATGCAAGCTCTATCCTCTTGGATGCTGAGTATGGCGTTCCAGCTTCAGAATTGCGTCATGCAGATTGTGGCTTCATTGCAGCTTATGAAAAAACAGGTTACGATGCTTCCACACCAGGTCGTTTGCCAGACCTTTTGCCAAATTGGTCAGCTAAGCGCATCAAGGAATTGGGGGCGGATGCCGTAAAAATCTTGCTTTACTATGATGTAGATGACAAGCCAGAAATCAACGACATTAAGCATGCCTGGGTAGAACGTATTGGTAGTGAGTGTATCGCAGAAGATATTCCTTACTTTGTCGAAATCTTGACTTACGATGCCAGCGATATGGATGTGACTTCTCGTGAATACGCAGCCCTCAAACCACACAAGGTCAACGGCGCCATGCGTGAATTTAGCAAGTCACGTTATAATGCAGACGTGCTCAAGGTTGAAGTGCCTGTCAATATGAACTTTGTAGAAGGCTACACGGATGAAGAGCCAGTCTATACAGTTGAAGAAGCTAAGGCCTTCTTCAAGGAACAAACAGACAGTACTCACTTGCCATTCATTTATTTGAGTGCGGGTGTATCTGCTAAACTCTTCCAAGAGACACTTGTCTTTGCCAAAGAAGCCGGTTCAAGCTTTAATGGTGTTCTTTGTGGTCGGGCGACTTGGAAGGATGCAGTAGCCATCTTTGCAAGCGAGGGTGAAGAAGCAGCCAAAGCTTGGTTGGCAGATCAAGGCCGCCGCAACGTAGAAGAACTCAACGAGGTTCTAGCAACTACAGCATGTCCTTGGACTGAAAAAGTTGAAGTAAAATAATTGTTTTAGTAGGGTCTGAGCTTAGGTTCAGACTTTTTTGTGACATCAAATATAGTCATTTATACCCTTCGAAAATCAAGATCAGTCGTTGTTGACCTGATTTTGCAATCCGCTCTTATATCTCCCACCTTGAACAGTTCATTTACTGTGCAAGCAATCTAGGGGACTGTTTCAAGTCAATGCTAGAAATTAAGTTATAGCTACGGCTGTTGACAGATCGTTTTATAGCTAATAATATAGGGGGTTATTTTTAGAAAAATTCGAAAAAACTTGAAAAATCTGAAAATTTACGCAATTTCCTATTGACAAATAATTTGAAAACAGTTATGATAGTTACAAATAAATGAGAAAGGGAAACAGAGATGTTACAAATGTGTCAAAATCATTCAGCTAATCATACTTATTTCTACGGCTATTTTAGATAGTGTTTGTAGACATGGTAAACATGGATGCAAACACGGGAACGTAAAGTTTGTATCTATGTGGCTGTAGCTATTTTGACATGTGCCCATAGATGATACATCTAAATGGCACGGATAATTCATTCTGTTTTCCTATACAGATGAAATATAAGGACCGTTTAGAGTGTAGTCTAAGCGGTCCTTTCTTGTTTGCAATTATATTTATAAAAGGAGAATAATCATGGGATTTAAAAAAATTATACTTAGTTCAGTAGCACTTTTGTCAGCAGTAACGCTTGCTGCATGCAGTTCCAATTCGTCAGATTCAAGTTCGGTCAATGTTGGTATTATTCAATATGCTGAACATGAAGCATTGACCTCAGCTCGTGAAGGCTTTGTAGAGGCACTCGAAGAAGCAGGCTACAAGGAAGGTGAAAATCTGACGATTGATTTGCAAAATGCCCAAGGTGATCAAGCAAACTTACAGACAATGGTTGAGAAATTGGCAGGGAAAAATGATATTAACTTTGCCATCGCAACACCGGCAGCCCAAGCTATGCTTAATGCAGATAGTGAAACATCAAGTGTATTCACAGCTGTCACAGATCCAGTTGAAGCAGGTTTGGTTGAATCATTGGAAAAACCAGGTGGGACCATGACAGGATCGACTGATGCAACTGATGTGGAAGGTCAAATTGAGATGTTGCTCAAAGTTGTACCAACTGCGAAGACGGTCGGTATTTTCTACAATTCTAGCGAGGTAAACTCAGAAGTTCAAGCTGAGCAGGCTAAAAAAGCACTCGAAGCAAAAGGTGTAAAGGTAGAAGTGACAACAGTTACGACTACAAACGATGTTCAGCAAGCTATTACTTCACTTGCAGGAAAAGTCGATGCTATCTATCTTCCAACTGATAATACAGTTGCCTCTACAGCTTCAACAATCGGTGATATTTTAAAAGAAGCAAAAGTTCCAGCTATGGGAAGTGACGCGGCAGTTATTGACGCAGCTCTATTTACCTACGGTGTCGACTACCATGCTATCGGTGTTCAAGCTGGTGAATTGGCTGTGAAGATTTTGAAGGGTGAAAAGCCAGCTGACTTAGCAGTTGAAAAACCAAATACAGCGGCTATTACCGTCAATGAAGAAATGGCTAAAGCTGTTGGTATTGATGCAGCAACTATAAAAGCATTAGAAGAGTAAAATATTTAGGAGAAGAAACGTTTATGTATTATAAGCTAGTAAAAAAATTGGCAACTATTTCAGTAGCAAGTATGGGTTTGCTAACACTTGCAGCTTGTTCCTCATCATCAGAACAAGCCTCATCTGAAGCGGTAAAAGTCGGTGTACTTCAGTATATGGAGCATGAGTCATTGACAGCTGCGCGTGAAGGATTTGTAGCTGAATTAGAAGCAAATGGCTATAAAGAAGGCGAAAAATTGGTTTTGGATTATCAAAATGCCCAAGGTGACCAGGCCAACCTTCAAACTATTTCTGAACAATTAATCGGTGGAAATGACATTGTCTTAGCAATCGCGACACCATCTGCTCAAAGTTTAGCGACTGTGTCAACGGAAACACCTATTGTCTTTACAGCAGTTACAGACCCATTATCAGCTGATTTGGTTGAATCGATTGAAAAACCAGGCGGTCTCTTGACAGGTACATCTGACCAGGCACCAATTGACAAGCAGGTTGAATTGCTTGGTCAAGCCGTTCCAGATGCCAAGACTGTTGGTATTTTGTACACAACCAGCGAACGTAATTCAGAAGTTCAGGTTGAACAAGCCAAAGAATTGCTTGAAAAAGCTGGTTACAAGGTAGTGGTAAAAGGCATCACTTCGACTAATGAAGTACAAGATGCGACAACAAGTTTGATGAAGGATGTAGATGCTCTCTTTATTCCAACAGACAATACTGTCGCTTCAACCATGACCATGATCGGTGAATTATCTGTGGAGCATAAGGTTCCTGTCATCGGTGGTTCAACAGACATGGTGGATGAAGGTGGACTCTTGACATACGGTACTAACTACGAAGCTCTTGGTCGTCAAACTGCAAAAATGGCTATTAAGATTATCGAAGGAGCCAATGTGTCAGAAACAGCGGTAGAATACCCAGAGACCGTCAGTCTTCACGTTAATGAAGAAATGGCTCAGAAATTAGGTATCGATACTTCTAAGCTTGCTGTGTCTGAATAAGATCGGTATGATAGAACCTAGTATTGACTACGAATTTAGAAAAAGGAGAAAATCGTGGATATTATTTTATCAAGTATCTCGCAAGGCTTGCTTTGGTCAGTTATGGCGATTGGTGTTTACTTGACGTTTCGTATTTTAGATATTGCTGATATGACAGCTGAGGGGTCTTATCCGCTTGGAGCTGCTGTTTGTGCGACAGGGATTGTGAACGGAGTGAATCCCTTGCTGGCAACCTTTATGGCTATGGTAGCTGGTATGGGTGCAGGCTTGATTTCTGGTTTACTTCATACAAAACTAAAAATTCCAGCCCTTTTGACCGGTATTGTAACCTTGACAGGTCTCTACTCTATCAACTTGAAAATCTTAGGCAAAGCCAACGTAGCCCTGCTCAAACAAGAAACACTGGTGACCCAATTGCAGGATTTCGGTTTGACAAAAACAAATGCCGTTTTGGTGATTGGTCTGGTCTTTGTACTAGCAGTTGTAGGCCTATTGACGCTCTTGCTCAATACACAAATTGGTCTAGCTATTCGTTCAACAGGGGATAACATTCCAATGAGTGAGGCCAATGGTATCAATGTAGACAATATGAAAATCTACGGCTATATGTTGTCGAATGGTCTAATTGCCCTTTGTGGTGCTCTTCTTACTCAGAATAATGGCTATGCGGATCTCAACTCTGGTACAGGTACCATTGTTATCGGTCTAGCATCTGTCATTATTGCAGAAGTTATCTTGCGTAACTTACGTCTGGGTTGGAGACTCCTATCGGTTGTTCTCGGTGCAGTTGTTTACCGTTTGATTATCTTAGCGATTTTGGAAATTCCAGGTATGGATGCAGACCTTGTTAAACTCTTCTCAGCTATCCTTCTGGCAACCGTTCTCTATGTGCCAGAATTGCAGAAGAAATTGAATATTCGTCGTCCAAAATTGAATGGAAATGCTTAGGAGGAAGTCATGTCTACAATTTTATCAATTCAAAATATTCATAAAACCTTCGAAGCTGGAACAGTTAATGAGAACCATGTCCTTCGTGGGTTGAACTTAGATGTAAAAGAGGGTGATTTTATCTCCATTATCGGTGGTAATGGTGCTGGTAAATCAACTTTCATGAACTCACTTGCAGGTGCCTTGACGGTTGATTCGGGTGATATTTTGCTTGAAGGTAAATCCATTAAGCATGTCTCAGCTGCCAAACGTTCTAAGGACATCAGCCGTGTCTTCCAAGATCCTAAGATGGGAACGGCTTCTCGCTTGACCATTGAAGAAAACATGGCTATTGCCTATCGTCGTGGATTGTCACGTGGTCTTGGCTGGGGTGTCAAAGATAGTGAACGTGCTATTTTCAAGGAAGCCTTGAAAGAGCTTGATCTGGGACTAGAAAACCGTATGAAGGTTGACACGCAATTTCTTTCAGGTGGTCAACGTCAGGCCTTGACATTGATGATGGCTTCACTGGTGAAACCAAAAGTTCTGCTCTTGGATGAACACACTGCAGCCCTTGATCCAAAAACCAGTGATATGGTTATGGAGCTCACCAAGAAAATCGTTGAAGGCCACCAATTGACTGCCCTGATGATTACGCATAATATGGAAAATGCCATCGAATACGGAAATCGTTTGGTCATGTTGCACCGTGGTCAGATTGTTGTCGATGTAGAAGGAGAAGAGAAGAAGAACTTGACCGTTCAAAACTTGATGGACCTTTTCTACAAAAACAGTGGTGAAAAGCTAACTGACGATGAGATGATTTTATAAAAAAATAAGACTACTGATGATTTTGAATCAGTAGTCATTTTTCTTATCTCGTCATTTAGTTGACTCGACGTAAGAGGAAACTCCGTTTCCTTATTTCCAACTTCAAACACTCTACTGGATTGTTTGAACTCGCCTTGCCTGCTTTTGCAAAAGCGACTTGCTCCGCAAGTTTTATCTCCCACCTTGCACAGTCCATTAACTGTGCAAGCAATCTGGGGGATACGAATAGTCCAGTGGACTATTCGTATCTGAGCCTGAAAACAAAAAAGCGAAGTACATCAGCTGGTTACCTAGAAACAAGAAAGCATTGAGTTATGCCTGCAGCTATTGATGCGAACCTTGTTCGCTCTATTTCCAACCTCCAACTATCTACCAGATAGTTGGAGCGAGTACTAAAAGTAAACTAAAAGACTATACTTGTAGAAATTCTAGCATTTCTTCCATTGGAATTTGATGGATGGCAGCTTGTCCCAATTGAGGGACGATGACGAGTTTGATGGTCTTGCCTCGTGCTTTTTTATCTCTTGTCAAGGCAGCATATAGTTGGTCTACATTCCAAGGTTGGTGTGTAGTCGGCAAGCCGAATTTTTCACACATGGCGATAATCTTTTCTGTCATACCAGCTGGCATCAGTCCTTTTTTCTCAGCTGCGCGTGAGATTTGTACCATACCGATAGCAACAGCTTCACCGTGCATGACCTGGCCGTAGCCAGCGGTCGCTTCAATAGCATGTCCAATCGTGTGACCGAAGTTGAGGTAGAGTCTGACACCGTTGTCTAATTCATCTTCGACAACAACCTTGCGTTTGACTTCACAGGAGTGGTAGACGATATAGTCAGCATGCTCCAGAATGCTCTCGACAGAGCCGTCTAATTGGTCTAGGGTTTCCCAGAGCTCCACATCATCTATTAAGCCATATTTGACAACCTCGCCCATTCCTTCAATCAATTCTCGTTTGCCGAGGGTTTTGAGGGTATCAGGGTCGATGAGAACGCCGTCTGGCTGGCAGAAGGTGCCTACCATATTTTTGGCAAATGGGGTGTTCACGCCAGTTTTTCCCCCGATAGAAGAATCGACTTGGGCAGTTAGGCTGGTTGGAATTTGCAGGAAATGGATACCACGCATATAGGTAGAAGCGACAAAACCTGCCAAATCACCAACGACTCCCCCGCCGAGAGCAATGATTCCATCACTTCGTGTCATACCATTTTTTACGAGAAATTCGTAGGCCTGATTGACGGTATCAAGATTTTTTGAGGCTTCACCTTCTGGAAATTCAAAGACAATGGTTTCAAAACCAGCTTGTTCTAAGCTTGACTGAACTGTTTCGCGGTAGAGTGAGCCAACGTGGTCATCTGTAATAATGGCGATTTTCTGAGGTTTCCAAAGTTCTTTGATCCATGCACCTGTCTGTGCTAAACTTCCTCTTTGGATAAGGATGTCGTAGGGAGTGTTGGGAAGATTGACGGTCAGTTTCATCAGATTTCCTCTCTATTTGATGTCATATTTCTGGACTAATTGGTCCCAAATCAAGTCAGTCGGCATTTCCTTACCAGTCCAGGCTTGGAATGCTTCAGCCGCTTGGAAAAGGAGCATGCCCAAACCGTTAATGGTAGGGTTGCCTTGTGACTGGGCATGCTTCATTAAAGGTGTTTCGAATGGTTGATAGATCACATCTGCAACCAAAAGATTTTCAGGAAAGCGAATGGTAGAAGGAACAGGTTGAGAATACCCATCCATGCCTACACTGGTTCCGTTGACTAGTAAGTCGGAGTTGGTAATATGTTCCTGTAGTAATTGGTTATCTTCAAGCGCTAGGACCTTCATGGGAACTCCAGTTGCTTGAGCAATTGGTGCAATACTCGCCTGTGCTCTTTCCAAGCTTTGTTGGCGGCAGAAAATAGTGATTTCTTTAGCCCCATCCAGAGCGGCCTGAGCAATGATAGCGGTAGAAGCACCACCACCTCCAAGAATGGTCAGCCGCTTGTTTTTTACTTGAAATCCTCTCAGTTTTTCCAAGCTCTTGAAAAATCCAATGCCGTCAGTATTGTGCCCAATTAGCTTTCCATCCTTATGAATAACAGTATTGACAGCTCCAATCAAGCGAGCAGAGTCAGTCAGGCTATCGAGATATGGGATGACAGCTTGTTTGTAGGGCATGGACAGGTTGATACCAAACATATCGTATCGTTTGATATTTTCAAGTGTAACAGCCAAGTCTTCCTCTGGAATTTCCCAAGCAACATATACTCCATTTACACCTGTATCTTGAAAAGCCAGATTATGAATAAAGGGGGAAATAGAGTGTTTGATTGGCTTGGCTACAACAGCAGCTAAGCGAGTATATCCATCAATAGTCACAGGTTTCCTCCATTTTTCATCTGATTTTTTTAATTGTTGAGTTTATAAAGTTTGGTGGATTTCACGGATAAGGGCTTCCGTTTTGTCCCAGCCCAAGCAAGGGTCGGTAATGGATTTGCCGAATACCTCAGGGCTATCTTGACGGCCGTCTTCTAAGTAGGATTCAATCATGAAACCACGGACATATTTGCGAATGGCTTCATTCCAATCACGGTTGATGAGGGTCTGACGGACGATTCGGATTTGTTCCAGGTAGTTTTTACCAGAATTGTCGTGGTTGGTATCAATTACGATAAATGGATTTTTAAGACCAAATTGTTCATACTGTTTGATGGTTTTCAAGAGAATATCATAGTAGTAGTTTGGCTCATAACCGCCCTTTTCAGTATTGGCACCACGAAGGATAGCATGAGCTAGAGGGTTACCATCTGTATCAACTTCTGCATCACGGTAAATAAAGTTCTGTTTGTTTTGTGCGGCGTAGATACCATTGAACATAACGGTCAAATTACCAGAAGTTGGGTTTTTCATACCAGTTGGCATATCGACACCTGATGCAACAAATCTATGTTCTTGGTCTTCAACCGAACGTGCTCCGATAGCGTGGTAGGATACCAAGTCTTCCACAAGAGGGTAGTTGGCAGAGTAGAGCATTTCATCAGCAGTTGTGAGTCCGGTCTCAGTAATGACACGGTAATGCAAATTACGAACAGCAGCGATACCGTTAATGAGGTCTGGTAATTTAGAAGTATCTGGCTGGTGGACCAGTCCTTTATAGCCCTCTCCGTTGGTGCGTGGTTTGGCGGTATAAACCCGCATGACCATGAAAATTTTATCTTTGACTTCATCTTGAAGCTTAGAGAGACGACGTGCATATTCTAGAACGGCCTCTTCATTATCTGATGAGCAAGGGCCGATAACCAAGAGTAGACGGTCATCTTCGCCTCGGATAATTCTTTTCAGTTCTTCATCGCGCTGATTTTTTGCAGCTAGAAATTCTCCTTCTAACTTGGAAAGTTCCTTTACTTTATCAATGTCTAAACTGGTGCTACGTTTGTGAATTCCCATAATATCTTCCTATCTGTTGTAAATTTCTCGGATGAGTTCTTGTGTTTTTTCCCAGCCTAAGCAAGGGTCTGTGATGGATTTTCCATAGACATCTGGATTGTCTTGGCGACCGTCTTCAATGTAGGATTCAATCATGAATCCGCGAACGTAGTTACGAATGGATTCGTTCCAGTCGCGGTTGATTAAGGTCTGACGAACGATACGGATTTGTTCCAAATAATTTTTCCCAGAATTGTCATGGTTGGTATCGATAATAATAAATGGATTTTTCAAGCCAAATTGGTCATAGAGCTCAATGGTTTCTAGAAGATTGTCATAGTAATAGTTTGGTAGGTATTTACCATTTTCATTGACTGCGCCACGAAGGATAACGTGAGCAAGTGGATTGCCAGATGTTTCAACTTCAGTATTGTTGAAGAGGAAGGATTGCTTCTTCTGAGCAGCAAAAAGACCGTTGAACATGACTTTGAGGTTACCAGATGTTGGATTTTTCAAGCCTGTTGGAACATCGATGCCTGACGCTACAAAGCGGTGCTGCTGATTTTCAACCGAACGAGCTCCGATAGCGATGTAGGAAACCAAGTCATCAACCAAAGGCAGGTTTTCAGGATAGAGCATCTCGTCAGCAGTAGTTAAACCTGTTTCCGTAATGACACGATAGTGGAGGTTACGAACTGCTTTGATTCCGTTGATGAGGCTTGGTGCAGCATCTGTATCTGGTTGGTGCATGAGTCCTTTATAACCATCACCATTGGTACGTGGCTTGGCAGTATAGACGCGCATGACCATGAAGATTTTATCTTTTACTTCTTCTTGAAGCTTAGCCAAGCGGTGAGCATAATCTAAGACAGCCTCTTCATTGTCAGAAGAACATGGCCCAATTACTAGGAGAAGACGATCATCTTCTCCTTTTAAGATGGCTTCAAGTTCACGGTCACGAGCTTGTTTTTTAGCAAGTGTTTCAGGAGAAAGTTTAGAATGCTCTCGGACTTGATTGATGTCAATTTTTTCGCTGATTGGTGTAAACAATAGGTCTTCCTCTTTCATTTATAGATTTTTCAATTATACCATTATTTTTAAGAATTTAAAACCAATATTCATGATTTTGTGTAAAATTTACAGTAAATTCTGAATCCCAAATTTCAAGTTGAAGTTAGCCACCCAAAAGAAATTCACTCGGCGACTTGTAGTCCAAGCATTTTTTAGGGTAGTTGTTAATCCAATTTTCTATAAAAGCGACTTCTTTCGGAGTCGTTTTCTTGGTTCCTTTAGGTAACCATCTCCGAATTAATCGATTATGATTTTCATTTGAACCTCTCTCCCATGAAGAGTAAGCATGTGCGTAGTAGATATGTTCCTCAGGAAATACCTCAGACAATCGTTTGAACTCCGAACCATTATCTGCAGTAATGGACAGAATACGATGCTCCCCTAAAAGTAACGTAAGCGCCTGATTGACAGATTCAGCAGTTTTATTTGGAATTAACCTTATAATTTGGTGTCTGCTCCGCCGGTCGGTTAAGACTAAAAGGCAATGATTTTTCGCTCTGGTTAGTAGAACTGTATCAATTTCATAATGACCGTTTTCCAATCGAAGATTGATGACCTCTGGTCGCTCTTCGATTGATTTACCAGCCGGCTTAAAGTTCGGACTGGCTTGCTTCTTGACACCTTTTCTTTTTCTGGGATAAAGCATGTCGGCCTTCGTCAATCCTAAATGACCATTATGAAACCAGTAGTAAATAGTTGAAATCCCTACTTTCACTTGCTTCTTCATAACCATCATTTCAGGTGAAAATTTTTGCTTATGATAGTGTAAAATCTTCTCTTTCATTTCTTTCGTTAGGATTATCTTTTTAACCGACCGTTTTCGATTGGATTGGTAAACAGTTTGTGCGTAATCGGCAGAATAGACCTTTTTGTATAGCCCTTT
>NZ_ALMY01000069.1 GCF_000440115.1 Streptococcus suis YS56
ATCGACGCAGCAGCAACAGCAGATGCAGTAGATGCAGTCACTCTTGTAGGTGAAAAAGCAGTTGCTAAAGAAGAGCTTAAAGCGGCAGCTGATGATGCGAAAGCAGCTATCGATGCAAACACTCACTTGACAGACGCTGAGAAACAAGCAGCTAAAGATGCAGTAGACGCTGAATTGGCAAAAGCTAACGATGCCATCGACGTTGCAACAACAGCTGACGAAGTAGATGCGGTTACTCTTGTAGGTGAGAAAGCAGTCGCTAAAGAAGAGCTTAAAGCGGCAGCTGATGATGCGAAAGCAGCTATCGATGTAAACACTCACTTGACAGACGCTGAGAAACAAGCAGCTAAAGATGCAGTAGATGCTGAATTGGCAAAAGCTAACGAAGCTATCGATGCAGCAACAACAGCAGATGCAGTTGACGCAGTAACTCTTGTAGGTGAAAAAGCACTTGCTAAAGAAGAAATCAAGGCAGCAGCGGAAGATGCTAAGAAAGCCATTGATGCAAATCCAAACTTGTCAGATGCTGAGAAAGTAGTTGCCAAAGATGCAGTAGATGCATCAGCAGCAGAAGCAAATAAAGCAATTGACGGTTCAACGTCTTCAGCTGAAGTTCAAGCTGCTAAAGATAAGGGCAACGCTTCTATTGCAGAAAATGTTCTTGATGCAGCTAAACAAGGTGCTAAGAACAAGCTTATGGAAGAAGCAGAGAAAGCGAAAGCTGCTATCGATGCAAATCCAAACTTGACACCAGAAGAGAAAGCAGCTGCTAAAGCTGAAATCGATAAAGCTGTTGAAGAAGCGATTATTTCTATCAACGGTGCTGGAACTCATCATGCATTGGACGAAATCAAACTTCCACTTTCAGCTCTTATCAAACCAGTTGTAACAGTAACACCAGTACTTGATCCAAACAACTTGACTGAAGAAGAAATTGCTCGCATCAAGGCTCTCCTTGAAGAGAACAATACATTCCCAGAAGGAACTGAGATTATCGTTTCTAAAGGTGCTTCTGTGTCAATCAAGTACCCAGATGGTTCAATTGATGTATTGACACAAGAAGAAGTTGTTAGACGTGCGAATACAGCAGCTCCTCAAGTTACAGTAGGTAAGGAAGGAAGTGTTGTTGTCACACCTTCTAAAGAAGCAGTTGAGCTTATTATTACGTATGTAGATAAAAATGGTAAGCAACAAACAGTTATTGTTACTAAAGGTGCAAATGGGCTATGGTCAACAATTGATTCGGTAGTTACGGTGAACCCTACTACTGGTCAAGTTATGATTCCAGGTTCTGCTATCAAGCCAGGAACAGTTGTGACAGCTTACTCTAAAGATATGGCTGGAAATGTTTCAGGATTAGGTTCAGCAGAAGTTGAAGCAGTAGATGCAAACAATCCTGCAGCAGGAGTGAAAGTGAAATCTGCAGCTACAAATGCGAATAAGGCTGATAAGAAAGCTAAGCAATTGCCAAATACAGGTGAAAAAGCAACTTCAGCAACTTCACTTGGATTAGCAGTTCTTGGAATGGGCTTAGCACTTTTCGCAGCAAAGAGAAAAAAAGACGAAGAAGAAGCTTAAAATAGGCTATTCATCGAAAACTCTTTGAGGAGGAACAATCTTTTCTCAGAAAGTTGAGTACATGTGGATGCCTCTTGATGGATCATCTATCTGTACAGCTCAAATAAAAAGGATCTAAAGTCAATAGACTTTAGGTCCTTTTGTTTTTGTAGAAAATGGTTGAAAAACGAGTTACAATGTGAGAAAATGAGAGAATACTTTTTACGAATTATTAAGGAGATATGGAATGAAGGAACATGCTTTTCGTGAGGGTTTGCGGGATGCTATTCCCACAGCTCTGGGCTATGCCAGTATCGGCCTAGCCTGCGGTGTCGTTTCGGTCAATTCAGGCATTTCTGCGGTGGAAATGGGCTTAATGAGCCTCTTGGTCTATGCAGGGAGTGCTCAATTTGTCATGTGTGCCATGATTTTGGCAGGTGCTCCCTTGTTGTCGATTGCGGTGACGGTTTTCTTTGTCAACCTGAGGAATTTTCTCATGTGCCTGCATACGACGACCATTTTTCAGGGAAATAGGCTGGGCTCCAACATCTTGATTGGCTCATTTTTAACAGATGAATCCTATGCGGTTCTCTTGCGGAAACACATTGAGGAAAAGCAGATTGCCCCTAGCTGGATGTACGGTAACAACTTCGCTAGCTATGCTTCTTGGGTTATCTTTACCACTCTGGGCAATCTCATCGGTGGTTTGATTCCAAATCCCGAGCAGTTTGGCTTGGATTTTGCCTTGGTTGCCATGTTTGTCGGCATTTTTTCAGGTCAGCTGGAGGCTATGGCTCGGACTATTCCTTTGAAAAAAATCGGTTTGATTTTGCTGGCGGTTGGTCTAGCCTATGTCGGCCTGTCTGTGCTGGTATCGTCCTATGTGGCGGTGCTTCTGGCGACGCTCTTAGGTTGTTTTGTGGGGGTGATGATTGATGATAAAAACTAGTATTCTATTGATTATTCTGGCGGCGGCCCTAGTGACCTGGGTACCACGCGTCCTGCCTTTTGTACTGACGCAGAACAAATCCCTGCCTCCAAAGTTGGTGAAATTTCTCAGCTTTCTACCCATTACCATTATCTTTGCCCTGACCCTGTCCAGCATCATGGACGAAAAGGTGGGCTCCCTTCCCAGCCTTCTCCCCGTCGAAAGTCTGGCCCTCATTCCGACCTTTTTGGTGGTCCTAAGAACCAAAAATATCCTCCTCGCAGTAGTGGTTGGTGTCTTGACGACAGCTGCTCTCCGCTTGATTTTCTAGGAGGGGCTTATGGTTAAGGAAAATGCCAGAGGTATCGGATTGTGTCTGGTCTTGGCTGCAATCAGCCAGTGCTTAGGAAGTTGGGTTACACTAGTGGGTGGGCCTGTTTTTGCCCTTCTAATCGGGATGAGCTTGCATTCTTACATTTCAAGGAAAAATGCCTTTCAGTCAGGCTTGATTTTTACCTCTAAGAAGATTTTGCAGTATGCGGTGATTTGCTTGGGATTTGGATTAAACTTATCTGCGGTCCTTGCAGTCGGTCGCCAATCACTTCCAATTATTCTGTCAACCATCAGTATTGCCTTGTTTTTGGCATTTCTGATGTGGAAATGGTTGCCCATTTCCTCTCGTCTGGCGACCTTGATTGGTGTAGGGACCTCTATCTGTGGAGGGTCAGCCATTGCGGCGACAGCTCCCATTATTCAGGCGGATGATGAGGATGTGGCACAAGCTATCTCAGTCATCTTTCTCTTTAATGTCTTGGCAGCTTTGGTCTTTCCGACCTTGGCAACTTGGCTTGGGTTTTCGACCGATTCGGGTCAGGCCTTTGGGATGTTCGCCGGAACGGCGGTCAATGACACCTCGTCGGTGACCGCAACAGCAGCCACCTGGGATAGCCTTTACGGATTGGGCAGTCAGACCTTGGACACGGCAGTGACGGTTAAGTTGACACGGACTCTGGCCATTATTCCCATTACGTCGGTTTTGGCGATATGGCAGGCTCGAGGGAAGGGGGAGCAGGCAGACAAGAAGTCCCTCTTGGCAGGTTTTCCAACCTTCATTCTGTACTTTATCCTAGCCAGTTTGGTGACAAGTCTTGCAGGTCACTTTGGACTGGGTGCGGAGATTTTTACTCCGCTCAAAACCCTGTCCAAGTTCCTCATTTGTATGGCTATGGCGGCCATTGGTTTGCGGACCAATGTGCTTGCTTTGGTGAAAAATGGCAGAGCAGCTCTTTTTGTTGGACTAGTTTGTTGGCTAGGCGTGACCATGTTGACACTGGTTGGGCAGGCGATTTTGGGTATATGGTAACAGTAAAACAGCCTTCTCTTGCGAGAGGCTGTTTTTATGCTTTCAATCTAAAAGTCTGCGGAGCTTTTTTCAATAAAATCCAGTAACCGATGCTGACATAGGCAATCATAGCCAGGGAAATGAGTAGGATATACAAGTGACTGCCTAGGTCCAGCTGGGTGTTGAGGTAGGCTACCCAGTAGAGGGCACCGCTGAGAAATTTATAGACTGGGTTGACCACCTCCATATCCTTTGTAAAAGGCTGGAGGATATAGTAGATAAAGAGGTCGTGGAAGGAGAAGAGAGCTGTCAAACTCAGCAGAAGCAGAGCGGTCAGAAGAACGGTTTCCAAGCTGAGAGCAAACCGCCACAGGATCAGGATTACCAAAAAGAGGCTAGTCGCAAAGATGAAATTGAGCTTGCAGGTTTGCAAAAATCGGTAGTTAAAACCAGCGATAATGGTCTTAGCCTCACGATAAAAAGGATAGTGAAGCATGGAAATATCGCAGTTAACAAAGACCATCTGAGCCACCACCTTGCCCGACGAAGCTACATACATAATCATGAAGGAAAGCGGTAAGAATTGGAGCAAGTAGTCTTCCGTAAAGGTAAACGGCTCTAAAAAGTAACGAATCCCCTCCAGGGCTGCCAAAATGACTACTAGTGCCAAGACCCAGTTCCGCACCTTCTTATAGAGGACTTTTTTGTAGCGGTCAAATAGCAGAGCGTTTAAGTAGGTCATGCCAGACAGGTGGGACAGGTCTTTTCCCTTTTCTGTACTCAGCTTAGCCTGCATCTGCAAACCCTGACGAGTATACTCGTTACCCTTGGTCAGCTCAAACAATTTCTTATCCATTTGCAAGGACTGGTCCATGCAATAGGAAAGATAATCAAGGTGGTTGGTCTGTTGCTTCAAATAACCATAGCTAAGCCAAATCAGAAATGGTTGGACAAGCAGGATAGGGACTAGCATGCCTAAGGAGAGCTGATGACGGAAGAAAATAGCCAGAACATATAAAACAAAAACAAATGCGATCCATAGCCAAGCATGCCAAGAATTGCGACGGGTTAAAATACGATGTTCAAAGAACCAACGATTGAGAGCATGACCAGTCAGGTGACCTGCTAGTACGGTCATCAGACCGACAGGAAAGACCAGCCATTGATTTGTCATTAGGCAAAAAATAACTAAGGCTGGAAGATAGTAAATGGTAGTCAGGAAAGGTTCGATAAAGAGTTGGCTTTGCAGAAAGTTAGATTGTGAAAGACTGAAGTTCTGCATAAATTCTCTATCTGCTTTCGAGATAACTGGGTCTAGACCTTTGCTAAAACGATAGTTTAGTCCGACAAACAAAAACCAGAACATAAAGCCAAGGAGCCAAGTGTTTGGAAGAATAATCCAAAAGGTCGGTTCCCCGGTAGCTAGGATATTCATCCAGAAAGAAGCATGATAGAAATGAAAAACCAACCAGAAGCCCTTGGTCAAAAAGCGACTGGGGATGGAGAGGATGTGCAGGATCAAAAAGAGACCAGACTTAAAACTGTAAGACTTGAAAATACTTTCTGGAATGCTCTTTCCAACAAGTGGCAGTTTCCGGAGATAGTAGAAAAATCCGTTGACGGAGCGATGGAGAGCATACTTTTCCCGATACCAAAAATAACGTAGAATGGTTTTCATATGCTCCTCCTAATCTGCTGTCAGTAGCTGAACAATCTCCTGTTCAAAATCAGGGTCGTGGAGTTTGTCGCTTGGAACAGCCTGCAATTCTTGGTGATGGAGCAAAACAATCTCATCACAGAGGTCTTGTGCTAATTGGAGAATGTGGGTGGAAAAGATAATGACGGAATCTTTTTTTGCTTCCCGAATGAGCTGCTTAAACTCGTGGGCAGCCACAGGGTCAAAGGAAGTCAGCGGCTCATCTAAGAGAAGGACAGGTGGCTGGACAATCAAAGACAGAAGCAACTGGACCTTGTTCTGCATACCGTGGGAAAAATCCTTGAGCAGGCGATGCTGGTCTTCTTCCCCGATACCGACCAAGTTTAGCCATTCTTCTGGACTGCGAAGAGATTTGAGTTTATCCTTGTGAATGTCCATATAGAAACGGACAAACTCATAGGCCGTCATAAAAGCAGGCAGTTGCGGATAGGTCTGGGTAAAACCGATGTCCGTATTGTCGTAGTCAATCAGTTCTTCCCTCTCTACAAACTGGATACTGCCACTGTTTAGTGTCAGATTTCGAGCAATACAGTTAAACAAGGTTGTCTTACCAGCCCCGTTCCGTCCCAGCAAGCCGTAAATCTTGCCTTGTTCAAATTGAAAACTGGCATCCTCCAGAATCATCTTGTGGTCAAATTTTTTAGAAATAGAAGACAGTTTCAGTTGCATAGCGAATCTCCTCTTGTTATATTGTTATGACTTTATCATACAATAATGAACAAAAAAATTCAAGCAAATTTTTGCTTGAATTTTTCAGTCATGAAATAATTAGTAGTGTACTACTCAAAGGAAATCGAACTCAGACTAGCTCCAAAGGTTCGGGGAACCTTTGGAGGTTGGAGATAAGGCGAACAAAGTTCGCTACAAAAAGGTTCGGGGAACCTTTGGAGGTTGGAGATAGAGCGAACGTAGTTCGTGACACTAGATGTAGATAGAACTGAAGTTCATCAAATCAAGTCAACAACGTCTGAGTTTGATTTACGAAGAATAGGAACTCCCTGCCACCCAGCCAGTTGCTAGACAGTAGGTAATGTTAAAGCCACCTGTGTGGGCATTGATGTCCAAGACCTCACCGGCAAAGTGAAGGCCAGGAATTTTCTTACTTTCCAATGTTTTTGGATTGATTTCCTTGAGGTCAACGCCACCCTTGGTCACAAAGGATTTGGCCAGGGACATCTTGCCTGTAATCTTGATAGGTAAGGCTTTGATGAGGGTGACTAGCTGGGCCAGGTTCTTTTGAGAAACTTGCTTGACCTTGCTATCATAGTTTTCAGCGAAAAAGTCTGCTAGGCGGTCTGGCATGAGTTCTCTGAGGGCATTCTTGACGGATTTTTCCCTGTTGGCTTCTAAATGTTCAAACAAATCTTGTTCAGAATGGGTCGGCAGAGCATCGAGAAATGCGGTTTCGTCGCCTTTGACAAAACTAGACAGACGAAGGGCAGCGGGGCCCGACAGGCCAAAGTGGGTGAAGAGCAGGTCGTGGGTGATGACGTGCTTGCCGTAGGTCAGGGTGACGTCGTCCAGGGAAATGCCTTGGAGCTTCTTGTGGGGGAAGTCGGTCAGAACGGGGCTTTCTGCAGCCTCAATCTCCGTGACTTCTAGCTTGAAGTGGCGGGCAATGTCGTGACCAAAGCCAGTCGAGCCAGTGGAGGGATAGGTCTTGCCGCCGGTAGTGACAATCAGCTGGGGTGCGGTAAAGGTTTCCTCGCGGGTCTTGACATGGAAGAGGTCATCAATCTTGCGGACGGAAACCACCTCAGTTCCTGTGCGGATGTCCACGCCATTTTCCAGCATCTTCATCTCCAGACACTTGATAATGGTCTGGGAACGGTCGGTGGTCGGAAAGACACGGCCGTGGTCCTCGACTTTGAGCTTGACCCCATTTTCCTGAAAGAAATTCATGATGTCGTGGTTGTCAAACTGGGAAAAGACGCTGTAAAGAAAGCGGCCATTTCCAGGAATGCCAGCCAGCAGGTCCTCCAGTGTGCCGTTGTTGGTCACGTTGCAGCGTCCGCCACCTGTGCCAGATAGTTTTTTGCCCAAACGCTTGTTTTTTTCGAGGAGTAGGGTCTTCTTGCCGTAAAAGCTGGAAGAAATAGCGGCCATCATGCCTGCAGGCCCTGCTCCGATAATAATGGTATCTACTGTATTCATGCCTTTATTGTATCATATTTTCATCAAGAAAGTAGTTTGAGTCTTTGCTATGATTTGTGGAGTTTTTCCTTGAAATAGCGGAAGACCATTGACGGGTTAGGGGAGTATACTTAGACTGAGGGAAATTAGTTTTTATCAGGAGCCTGTATGTACAAGCAAAGTATTTTTGTGGAGGCTGCATTGTGAATTCAGGTTCTAACAATTCCGTCTGTAGTATGAAAGGAAGTAGGTAGAAGAATGGTAACTGAGCAAAGAGAGTATCGTTTTCCAGAAGGTTTTTTGTGGGGCTCCTCCACTTCAGGGTCTCAAAGTGAGGGAAGCGTAGCTGGTGATGGAAAGGGGTGGAATAACTGGGATTACTGGTACAATCAGGAACCTGAGCTCTTTCACCAGCAAATAGGATCGGAACAAACATCTACTTTCTATGAACATTTCCAGTCAGATTTGGATTTGTTGGTGGAAACAGGTCATAGTATTTTTCGCACCTCTATACAGTGGTCACGTCTGATTCCGAAAGGGATAGGCGAGGTCAATCCGCAAGCTGTGGAGTTTTATAGGGCTGTATTTGCAGGTATTCGAGAGCGTGGGATAAAGCTTTTGGTCAATCTTTATCATTTCGATTTACCCTATGTCTTACAGGAAAAAGGGGGGTGGGAAAATAAGGAGATTGTGTGGGCCTATGAGGCTTATGCTCGCCAGTGTTTCAGTCTCTTTGGAGATCTGGTGGATTATTGGATCACCTTTAATGAACCCATTGTTCCAGTAGAATGTGGCTATCTAGGAAGCTATCATTATCCTTGCAAGGTGGATGCAAAGGCAGCTGTGGTCGTAGCGTATCATACTCAACTAGCTAGTTCTTTGGCTGTTCGGGCCTGTCACCAACTACACCCAGACCACAAAATTTCCATTGTTCTCAATCTTACTCCTGCCTATCCAAGAAGTCAGAGTCCAGAAGATTTACAGGAAGCGCGGATTGCTGAGCTATTTCAAACGAGAAGCTTTTTGGATCCATCTGTTTTGGGACAATACCCGAGGGAACTGGTTGACATTCTTGAAAAACACGGTTTACGTCCAGAAACCACAGAGGAGGAATTGACCATTATCAAAGAAAATAGGGTTGACTTCCTGGGGGTAAATTACTACCAGCCCCTGCGCGTGCAGGCTCCTTCAGAAGATGGATGGAACGGAGAAGCCACTTTCCTATCCCGATATTTCCTGCCTTATGATAAGCCTGACAAGAAAATCAATCCCCATAGAGGCTGGGAAATTTATGAAGAAGGGCTGTACGACATTGCCAAAAATATCCAGGAAAACTATGGGAATATCGAATGGTTGGTAACTGAGAACGGCATGGGAGTTGAAGGGGAGGATGTTTTTGAAGAAAATGGCATGATTCAGGATGACTATCGGATTAAATTCATGGAAGACCATTTGATTCAGCTCCATCGAGGTATTGATGAAGGGGCGAACTGTAAGGGCTATATGGGTCTGGACCTTTATTGACTGCTGGTCTTGGTTAAATGCCTATAAAAACCGATACGGTTTGGTCTCGCTTGACCTCCAAACTCAGAAGCGTACTGTCAAAAAATCTGGATATTGGTTCAAGCAAGTGAGTGCTAAAAATGGTTTTATTAGATAGAATGTATATTTCGTTTCTACATAACATTGCATTGAGATAGGATGCTTTTGAGGTTTGTGATTATCCACTAATGCTTGGTAAGAAAATTCCCCTAGATTTGACAGGGATAGGGTTCTGTGGTAATATTTTAATGATACAAACTATGAGAAATGTAAGTACCGAGGATATTATGGGAATCGAAAAAACAGTCAGTGAGTTAGCTGAAATTTTAGGAGTGAGCCGGCAGGCTATGAATAATCGTGTCAAATCACTTCCTGAAGAATTTGTAGATAAAAATGACAAGGGTGTGACCGTTGTAAACCGTGCTGGCTTGATTAAGTTGGAGGAAATCTACAAAACAACCATTTTTGAAGATGAGCCGATTAGCGATGAAGTCAAGCATCGTGAATTGATGGAAATTTTAGTTGACGAGAAAAATGCTGAAATCATCCGCTTATATAGTCAATTAAAAGCCAAAGATAAGCAACTTGCCGAAAAAGATGAACAACTCAAGGTCAAAGATGTGCAGATTGCTGAGAAGGATAAACAGTTAGATCAGCAACAGCAATTGACACTAAAAGCTATGGCCGATAAGGAAGTTCTCAAGTTGGAATTGGACGAAGTTAAAGCACAGGCAGAAGAAGTGCAAGCTAAAGGCTTCTTTGCACGTTTGTTTGGGAAATAAAAAGGTCCGGGGGACCTTTTTATCATGAGCTTGAAAACAAGAGAGCGAATAAAGGTCCGGGGGACCTTTTTATCATGAGCTTGGAAACAAGAGAGCGAATAAAGGTCCGGGGGAGTGAAACAGTCTGGGAAGAGACTGTTTCAGCCCGAGCCTGGAAATAGGAAAGCGAGGTACAGTCTGGGGATAGACTGTTTCAGCCCGAGCTTGGAAATAGGAAAGTGAGGTACAGTCTGGGGATAGACTGTTTCAGCCCGCGCTTGGAAATAAGAAAGCGAGGTACAGTCTGGGGATAGACTGTTTCAGCCCGAGCTTGGAAATAGGAAAGCGAGGTACAGTCTGGGGATAGACTGTTTCAGCCCGAGCTTGGAAATAGGAAAGCGAGGTACAGTCTGGGGATAGACTGTTTCAGCCCGCGCTAAAAAATGGAAGATGATATGTGATATAAGAAGATTGGTGGGCACCAATCTTTTTTAGTTTAAGTAGTGAGCACAATTGAATTTTTGTTTTTCATTATATTAATTGGGCTCAAAGACTCTAGAAATCAGAAATGAAAAGGGATACAATTAAGACAAGGAGGAAAATATGGTTGATAATCGTACCATGGCAATTCTGATGGAATTGTTTGCGACTCGAAAAGAAAGTTTGTACGAACTTAGTATTCAAACAGGAATTGAAAAGGAGCAGCTACATTCTAATTTGGAACTAGTCAATCAATTGTTGCAAGAACATTCCTTCCCGCAGATACAATACAAAGATAGCGAGTTTGTTATTTCTACGGAGCTTTACAATCAAAAAGAAAGTGTATTTTCGCTCTTTCGCAATCGCCAGATCTATCTTTCGCAAGAAGAAAGACAGCTTCTTATCTATCTTTATACCTTTATCCGAAAAGAATTTGTATCAAACGTTCACTACCAAGAATTATTGAGTGTGAGCCGTAATACAACGTTGACGGATATTAAGAATGTAAAGGAACTTTGCTTGAACTTTCAAGTACGTTTGGAATATACGAGGGCGAAAGGCTATCATCTAATTGGTCGAGAAGAAGATAAACATCGCTTGGCGCTTTATGCACTCAGTAATTGTTTGCAGTCTTCGATTGGTGTGTGGGCTTTGGATTATATTCTTAAATCTTGGGGTGAGGAAAATCCTATTGAAGAATTGAAAATAGTGAGTCAACAAGCTTGCAATTATTATAAAGTCTCAGCTTTAGAAGAGAGATTGGATGAATATTTGTATTTTTTGATATTTTTATTTATCCGTCAGGCGCGTGTTGGCAACCTTATTAACTGGAATTTTGAAGGAAAGGTAGGGTTTGTAAAAGATTTTCTGCAACGCCTTTGGAAATTATTACGTTTAAAAAGTACTAGCACATTAGAATTAAATGCTGCGACACAAGAGTATCTATCACATTTACTGCAAGGATGCTTAGAAGGTGAGAGCGGAGAAAAGGATGACCTATTTTACCACTTGACTGTAGAAATAGTGGAAGAGATGGAACGTTTGTCCTTAATTGCTTTTGAACATCGCTCGGAAATGATTGAAGGTTTGCAACGTCACCTAATTCCTGCTTACTACCGTTTAACATCTCGTTTGGTAAATGTCAATTCATATACTGAAACCATCAAAGAAGAGCATGCCGACTTGTTCTATCTTGTAAAAAAAGCTTTGCGGCCTTTGGAAGAGCATCTAGGTTTTACTATACCAGATAGTGAGGTATCTTATTTTGTCATCCACTTTGGTGGCTACATCGAAGCAGGTCAACAACGTTCATATCGTTATCGGGCCTTGGTTGTTTGCCCAAATGGAGTGAGCTCTTCGCTGATTGTAAAAGAAAATCTACGGCAACTATTTCCTAATATCTATTTTGCCGATACCCATTCCTTACAGGATTGGAAGATGCTAGACATGACAGACTATGACATGGTATTTGGAACTATCAAGCTGAATATAGAGCTACCATTTTTCTTGGTATCCCAGCTGATGACCTCTAATCATAAAAAAGAATTATTTCATTTGGTTAATCAGCATTTCCCAAATGCAGCTTATTTTCCGATTGAGATTGAGCAGTTATTATCACTTGTTGGGAAACATGCAACCATTCATCAGGAGCAGGCTTTAAAATATGAATTGGTGCAGTTTCTCAATCAACGCTCCCATGAGCAAAGGGGAAGGAGTCCTATGTTAGAAGAATTGATTACAAAAGAGACCTTTCAATGGTCTGAGGAAGTTTTAGATTGGCAAAAAGCAGTTGCCCTGGCTGCACGACCTCTGGTAGATAAAGGAGCTATAGAAACTCGATATATTGATGCTATGATAGCGAAGGTAGAGGAGTTTGGTCCTTTTATTGACCTAGGTAAAGGAATTGCGATTCCACATGCACGACCAGAAGATGGGGTTAATGAGGTAGGGATGTCAATGTTGGTATTGGATAAGCCAGTTTATCTATTGGATGATCCTAGTCATGAAATTCAGCTGTTCATTTGTATTGCAGCCGTGGATAATCAAACCCATCTCAGAGCACTCTCGCATTTGACAAAAATTTTGCGAGAAGAAGAAAATATTCAACAACTTGTCGGCGCCAAAGAATTTGCCGACGTACAACATTTATTAAAGGAGGAACAGTAATATGTTACGAATTGGAACAGCCTGTGGCTCAGGTTTAGGCTCTAGCTTTATGGTTCAAATGAATATTGAATCCATTTTGCGAGATTTAGGTGTATCAGATGTTCATGTGGAGCATTATGATTTAGGTGGTGCCAATCCGAGTGAAGCAGATGTGTGGATTGTCGGACGTGACCTGGCTGATTCTGCAACTCATTTAGGAGATGTTCGAATATTGAATAGTATTATTGATATGAATGAGTTGAGGGAACTTGTCACGGCTATCTGTCAAGAAAAAGGTTTGGTTTAAATCGTATACACGGGGGATGACCCGCAAAGATAAAATTATAAAGGAGACAGAAAATGATATTGGATTTTCTCATTGATATTGCTAAAACTCCGGCAATTCTGGTTGCTCTCATTGCTATTCTAGGTTTAGCCTTACAGAAAAAGCCCGCAGCAGATTTAATTAAGGGGGGCTTGAAAACTTTTGTTGGTTTTATTGTTGTTGGTGGTGGAGCGAATATTATTGTTGGCTCGCTTGAGCCATTTGGTCAAATGTTTGAACAAGCTTTCAACTTGAAAGGGGTTGTTCCAAATAATGAAGCTATTGTAGCGATGGCTTTGGATAAGTATGGAACTGCTACATCCTTGATTATGTTGCTTGGAATGGTCTTCAATATTGTTATTGCTCGCTTTACACGCTTTAAATATATTTTCTTGACAGGACACCACACACTATATATGGCCTGTATGATTGCAGTTATCATGAGTGTTGCAGGATTCACTTCTGTCGGCTTAATTGTGATGGGTGGGTTGGCTTTAGGTCTGATTATGACACTCTCCCCAGCCTTCGTTCAAAAATACATGATTCAATTGACAGGAAATGATCATGTTGCTCTAGGTCACTTCAGTGCACTTGGTTACTGGTTGAGTGGTGTAGTAGGCGGTTTGGTCGGTGATAAGTCTAAGTCTACGGAGGATATTAATTTCCCTAAAGGTTTGGCATTCTTGCGTGATTCAACTGTCAGCATTGCCATTTCTATGTCCTTGATTTACATGATTGTGGCTTTGTTTGCAGGCGGTGATTATATTAAGGAAAACCTTAGTGGCGGTACTAACAGTATGATTTATGCCTTGACCCTAGGTGGAACTTTTGCAGCAGGTGTTTTTGTTATCTTATCTGGTGTACGCTTAATTTTGGCGGAAATTGTTCCAGCCTTCAAAGGAATTTCAGAGAAGTTGGTTCCGAATTCCAAACCAGCCCTAGACTGCCCAGTTGTTTATCCTTATGCACCAAACGCCGTGTTGATTGGCTTTATCTCTAGTTTTGCAGGGGGTATTGTCAGCATGATTATTCTTGCCTTGACTGGCGGTGTCGTTATCCTTCCAGGTGTCGTACCACACTTCTTCTGTGGAGCTACTGCAGGTGTTATGGGGAATGCCTCAGGTGGTGTTCGTGGAGCTGTTTGCGGTGCTTTTATGCAAGGCGTTCTCATCAGTTTCTTACCGGTGTTCTTGCTCCCAGTTTTGGGAGACCTTGGTTTTGTAGGTTCAACATTCTCAGATGCAGATTTTGGTATATCAGGTATTTTCTTGGGAATTCTTGCTAAAAATGGCGGTATTCTCACAGTTTCTGTTGGTATTTTTGCAGTATTGGCCTTGATGCTTGGATTGTCATTGGTGAAAAAAGAACAGAAAGAAGGATAATATGACTAGTGGTACAGCTGATTTGAAACGATTTGCCAAAGAAATTCGCTACCATACCTTGGCGACTTTGAATCAATTAGGATTTGGTCATTATGGTGGTAGCTTATCAATCGTAGAAGTGTTGGCTGCTCTATATGGAGAAATTCTGGACATTCGTGTCCTGAATTTCTCTTCTAAGGAGCGGGATCACTTTATTCTGTCTAAGGGACATGCAGGTCCAGCACTTTATAGTACGTTGTATTTGAAAGGCTTCTTTGATAGAGATTTTCTCTTGTCGCTAAATCAAAATGGAACACATTTGCCTTCACACCCTGACCGAAACTTAACGCCAGGGGTGGATATGACAACAGGTTCGTTGGGGCAAGGGATGAGTGTCGCGACAGGTGTTGCTTATGGTAAGAAGATAGAACAGTCACCGTACTATACCTATACTCTGGTAGGGGATGGGGAGCTTAACGAAGGTCAATGCTGGGAAGCAGCTCAGTTTGCAGCCCACCACGAATTATCGAAACTGATTCTGTTTGTGGATGACAATAAAAAACAACTAGATGGTCGTACCCATGATATTTGCCAAACCTTTGATTTTGTTGAAAAATTTCAGGCTTTTGGTTGGGAATCAGTGCGTGTGAATGGTGCCGATATAGATGCTATTATAAATGCTATTCTAACAATGAAGTCAAGTAAGTCTCCTCAACCAAAATGTATCGTTCTGGATACTACTAAGGGGCAGGGAGTTACCTTCTTAGAAGAATTAGAAAGCAATCACCATTTGCGTTTGTCGGGTCAATTACGGGAAGATTTAGAGCAAGTAACTCTTGTTTTAGCGAGAGAGTTGGAGGTGACGGAATGAGACAGACAAAGGAGATGCGACTGGTTTATAGTGATTTTCTAGCTCAGGTAGGGCAGGAAGACACAACCATAGCAGCTATTGAAGCAGATTTATCCAGTTCAATGGCTACCAACAAATTGTCCTCTGTTCTGGGTGGACGCTATGTCAATGTAGGTATCATGGAACAGGAAATGGTAGGGGTAGCAGCTGGATTATCTCTTCTAGGATACAAGCCATACATTCATACTTTCGGACCATTTGCTAGTCGTAGAGTCTATGATCAGGTGTTTATCTCTCTAGCTTATGCCCAGCTTAATGCCACGATCATTGGTTCCGATGCGGGGGTATCAGCGGAGATGAATGGTGGGACTCACATGCCGTTTGAGGAGCTGGGCTTAATGCGGCTCATTCCAAAAGCGCGTGTTTATGAGGTCAGTGACGATGTCCAGTTTCAAGCTGTTCTAAAAGAAACCATCAAGGTAGACGGGTTGAAGTACATTCGTACCATTCGGAAAGCTCCAACGGCTATTTATCAAGGTGGAGAAGATTTTAGCAAAGGCTACTGTGTCCTTAGGCAAGGGGAGGATATGACCTTGCTTGCGAGTGGTATTATGGTAGAGCAGGCATTAAAGGCGGCGGATCAGTTAGAGGCTCAAGGAGTATCTGTTCAAGTCATTGATCTTTTTCGTATCAAACCAATTCATGAAGACATACCAGCTCTATTATCAGGAAGGCCAGTATTAACCGTAGAAAATCATAATCGAATTGGCGGCCTAGGTAGTAGCATTTGTGAATTAATGGCTACAGATTTGACGACCCCAGTACATCGAATTGGTATTGAGGAGTCATTTGGTCAAGTTGGCCAACAGGCCTATTTGATGGATGTTTATGGACTGACAGCAGAGCATATTGTTAAACAAGCACAATTAATGTTACAACAATAGTGAGATAGTGATTCGTATTTTATGTAGCCTTTCGATTTACTTTGGCTTGGAAATAGGAAAGCAAATCAAATGTAAAAAATCAAGCTCCACTTAGGAGCTTGATTTTTTCTATACTTCATTCATTACTTTCACAATATTCCATCCTTGATGAAGGCTTGCAATTCCTGTCAGAATATGGGACACTAGAATCATGAAAAAGATACAACGTGAATTTCAAAAAATATATTACAACTTAGACAAGATTCTTTTGCTCTTTTTTACCCTGTTTACCTTTATGGAATTTGTTTGGATACCGCTCAATTCATGGATTTCTGAGGGACTCTTAGCTATGACAGGGCATGCCTACCTTTCACCGACGAATTTGTTGTCGGTGTTTGCTGAAAATCTGCTCGTGACAGGCTTGTTTATTCTCCTCTTTTTTGTCAACATTGCCATTGCCTATCTAGAATTAGCTCTATTGTTCACAGGGGTTTGGCAACTGTTGGATGAAAAAGTCAAGCACCTCCCCGACTATTTACGGGATGTACGAGATAGTATGGTGGCGATTATCCGTCACAGCAGCCTACCAAAGGTTTTATTTCTGCTCTTTTACTCAGTTATTCTTCTCCCGTTTTTACGACGGGTATTAAATATCTATTATTTTAATAAAATCGTAGTACCCCAATTTATCGTAGATTACCTATCTAACACAGTCTGGCTAGGGATATTGATTTTGTTCTTTCTCCTCTTGTTCTTCTGGCTCGCATCACGCTTTATGTACGCTCTGCCGAACATTTACTTTGAACACAGGAGTGTGAAGGAGTCCATCGCTTATTCTTGGAAGAAGACCAGGGGAAGAAAACAAGTCAGTTCCTTTTTCCGTCTGATTTGGCTGGTCACTTTTCCAGTCCTCCTATTCACAGGAATAGGGATATTGCTCTATCTAGTACAGCTAGTGGTTGAACCTTATCTACCAGACACAGGCCCTTCATATTGGCTGGCAGTTGTTTGTTATGCAATCCTAAAATTAGCCTACTACGGAGTAGTTGCGCTCTTTATGATGGGATTCATTAGTCTCTTAACAGGGAAACAATTGCCAAACTACCGCCGTAAACGCCTCCGTCATCGCCTGCGATTGGCAATTTTGCTAGTATCTGGTCTGGTATTCGGTACCCAAGGAGCGCTTGCACTCTACTATCCCTTCGATACCCTGCCAGTTACCATTTCCCATCGCGGTGTTGACAATGGCAATGCTGTCCAGAACTCTATCGAGGCCCTAGAGAAAACCTCTCAACTCAAGCCAGACTACATTGAGATGGATGTTCAGGAGACGAAGGATGGTCAGTTTATTGTCATGCATGATACGGATTTATTGGCTTTGACGGGCAATCCCGGAGGTACACATGACTATACTCTTGCAGAGTTGACAGGGATGACTGCATCAGAAAACGGCATGGCAGCTCCAGTTCCTTCTTTTGATGAATATCTTGAAAAAGCGGATGAGCTGGGACAGAAATTATTGGTAGAAATTAAAGTGACCAAGGCAGATTCGCCAAAACTCACCCAGAATTTTTTAAAAAAATACGGTCAACGTTTGATTGCCAAAGGACACCAAATGCAATCATTAGACTACCGTACTATTATCGAAATAAAGCAGTATAGCGAGAAATTAGTATCCTTCTTTATTCTTCCGTTCAACTCTATCTATCCGACGACGGTTGCTGACGGCTATACTATGGAGTATACCTCGCTTGATCAAAACTTTATGGTAAAATCTTGGATTCGTGGGAAGTCGGTTTATGCTTGGACACCGAATGAAGAAGAGAGTATGACCAAGATGTTGCTGCTACAAGTGGATGGTATCATCACTGACAACATGACCGATCTCCAAAGTCTGATGGAGGAAATGAAAGAGAATCGACGTTATCCAGACCTCTTTTTCCTGCAATTTCAGTCTTTGATTTATAATTTTGAATAAACAAAGACGCGAAGGCCTGGCCCAATCGCGTCTTTTCTGTCTTAAAATGGTAATTTACCTGCAAAGGCACCTAGTTTTTTCTGAGTTGCCTCGTCAACTTTTGTAAGTGCAGCGTTGACGGCTTGGATTGTCATTTCTTGCAAGGTTTCAAGGTCGTCTGCATCCACAACATCAGCCTTGAAGTCGATAGAAACCAATTTCTTATCTCCAGTAAAAGTAGCAGTAACCAAGTCCTGTACAGAGCTACCAGTAAATTGAGTGGCAGCCAACTCAGCCTGGCTCTTCTCCATTTGTTTTTGAAGTTTTTGAGCTTGGCGCATCATGTTTTGCATATTCATCATAAGATTTTTAAGATTCCTTTCCTATCAAGGGTTTAGACCTTGTTTGTAAATTTTCCTTGCCTTATTTTTCCTTATTGTTAAAAATTTTCAAAGGCAGAGGCGTAGTAAATATTATAACATGTTTTATGTAGATAATGCTACCTTCTTAAAATAAGTTATAGTCAGCAATATTGGACATCAATTTGACATATTAATCTATTTTAAATTGACTTTGAGAGATAAATTCGCTATAATATAAGAAAAAACTGGTTATAACCAGAAAACAAGGAGGAGCTATGTTCCGTTTAGCAAAAGAAGAATTAGAAAAATTGGGAGCCTTTATCACAGCGACTGAGATTTACCAACAGCCTGGCTTGTGGAAAGAGGCTCATCAACTCTATATTGACCAGCTGGAGAAGATTGAAGCCTTCCTAACAGCCATCAAGGACAAGCATGACTTTGTTCATGTGATTTTCACTGGTGCAGGGACTTCAGACTTCGTTGGTCAAAGTATTGCCAACTACCTCAACCAAGTTAATGACTTGAAACACATTCGTTTTTCTGCCATTGGTACGGTTGAATTGGTTGGTCGTCCACACGATTATTTACAGGCGGATGTCCCAACAGTTTTGGTATCCTTTGCTCGTTCAGGTAACTCCCCAGAAAGCGTCGCAGCGGTAGAAGTAGCCAAACAATTGGTTGACCAACTTTATCAAGTGACCATTACCTGTGCACCAGAGGGCAAATTGGCGATTGCGGCTGAGGGGGATGCGGAAAATCTCTTACTCTTGCAACCGGCTGGTTCAAATGACAAAGGCTTTGCCATGACAGGCTCTTATAGCTGTATGGCTCTGACAGCCCTCCTCGTATTCTCTCCAGCCAGTCAAGAAGAAAAAGCTACTTGGGTTGAGGCCATTGCCCGTCTAGGTCAAGATGTCTTGGACCGCGAGGATTATGTACAAGAATTGATTGACCTTGATTTTGAACGGGTGATTTACCTCGGTTCAGGTGGCTTCTATGGTGTAGCCCATGAAGCACAGCTCAAGATTTTGGAATTGACGGCAGGTAAGATTGCGACCATGTACGAGTCCCCACTCGGCTTCCGTCATGGACCAAAATCATTCATCAATGAAAAGACCTTGATTTTCCTCCTTGCATCAAACGATGCTTATACTCGCCAGTACGATGTGGACTTGCTCAATGAGGTGCATGGTGATGGCATAGCAGAGCGAATTGTTGCCTTGTCGGCTGATAAGCTAGCAGGTACCGAGGCAGCTAATTTTGTCCTGGCAGAGGGTGGAGCAGATTTACCAGATGTCTTCCTAACCTTCCCTTACATCATCTTTGCCCAAACAGTATCTATCATGGCAGCTATCAAATGCAAGAATTTACCAGATACACCATCACCAACAGGTACCGTCAACCGTGTGGTACAGGGTGTGATAATTCATCCTTTAGAAAAATAGGCACATCTATTCAATGATGAAGAAATAGAGCTATTCGGTAGAGTTTTAACACATAAAAAACACATAAAAAACACACCCACTCACTCGAATATCATGGTATAATGATAGTATATAATAAAATATAATTAGGAATGAATAGAAATGGAAACTGCAAATAAAAAATTCAGGTATAGTATTCGTAAATTTAAAGTCGGTGTAGGCTCGGTGTTAATTGCTACTTGCTTACTTGGGGCGGGAGTCTCGACACCAACCGCTTTTGCGATGATGGATTCTTCCCCAGCCACAGAGGATACCGAAGTTAAAAAAACACCTCTTCAACACCTCAAAGAACTTGTGGAAGAGCTAAAAATGGACTTGGCAGAGTTGGAGAAACTTGAAAAGTACGAGAAATCAGCTTACCCTATTCAAGATTATTTGTGGAAGGAGTTTTCTGATTTTGGAACAAAAGAAATGGCTCGAGTTTCTTCTTTGAAGGAGGAAGATTCCCAAATTCCAAATATTGACCCTTTAGTTGACTTTGGAAATCATATTAAATGGGAGCGTTTGACGCGTCAAGTTGCTCAGTATCGTAAAAAATATCCTGATAATAAAGAAATTGAAGAAGAGTACAAGCAACATTTGGAGCAGACCAATGGTAAAAACTATGGTAGTCAAGAAGCTTTAAATTTACAAGCTTCTGTTAACGAAGCAGAACAAGCGTTTGAAAAGATTAAAGAAATAGTTAAAAAGCTAGAGCCGAAAGCTGAAGAGCCTGCTCCAGTACCAGAAGCTCCGAAAACAGAAGAAAAAGCTCCAGAATCGAAGGAAGAAACACCGAAAACTGACACGGAAGCTCCTAAAGATGAGAAAGAGGTTCCAGCCCCAACTCCAATTCCAGACACACCAAAAGAGGAAGAGGGACCAAAACCAATGGAACCAGAGGCTGATAAGCCAACTCCTCCAACACCGGAAGCAGAAGCACCAAAAGCTGAGGAAGACACTCCAGCTCCGACTCCGATTCCAGAAGCTCCAGCACCGAAATCCGAGGAGGAAGTTCCTGCACCAATACCAGATGTCCCAGCACCGAAAGAGGACGCTCCGAAAGTAGAAGAGAAGACTCCAGAAACGAAGGAAGAAACACCAGCTCCAGTACCGACCCCGAAAGAGGAAGAGGTTCCAGCCCCAACTCCAATTCCAGACACACCAAAAGAGGAAGAGGGACCAAAACCAATGGAACCAGAGGCTGATAAGCCAACTCCTCCAGCACCGGATGCAGAGCCAACACCAGAAGCACCAAAAGCAGAGGAGGCCACTCCAACCCCGAAAGTAGAAGAGGAAACACAGGTACCTAAGACAGAAGAAAAAGCTCCAGAATCGAAGGAAGAAACACCGAAAACTGACACGGAAGCTCCTAAAGATGAGAAAGAGGTTCCAGCCCCAACTCCAATTCCAGACACACCAAAAGAGGAAGAGGGACCAAAACCAATGGAACCAGAGGCTGATAAGCCAACTCCTCCAGCACCGGATGCAGAGCCAACACCAGAAGCACCAAAAGCAGAGGAGGCCACTCCAACCCCGAAAGTAGAAGAGGAAACACAGGCACCTAAGACAGAAGAAAAAACTCCAGAATCGAAGGAAGAAACACCGAAAACTGACACGGAAGCTCCTAAAGATGAGAAAGAGGTTCCAGCCCCAACTCCAATTCCAGACACACCAAAAGAGGAAGAGGGACCAAAACCAATGGAACCAGAGGCTGATAAGCCAACACCAGAAGCGCCAAAAGCGGAGGAAGAAGCACCAGCTCCGACTCCAATGCCAGACACTCCAGCCCCAGTACCGGAAACTCCAATGGACGATCCGAAAATGGAAGAACCAAAAGCGGAAATGCCAGACACTCCAGCACCAAAAGTGGACAAACCACAAATGGAAGCACCGAAAACTGATAAAGTAGAGTCTGACAAACAGATGCCAGAGGCTAAGCAACCGGAAATGGAGCAACCGAAAGCAGAAGACATGCCGAAGGAGGAAATGCCAAAGGCAGAGAAACCAAAAGCGGAAGACTCTGCACCTAAGACAGCAGTTCCAGAAGTCGCACCAAAAACAGCGGAAAAACCAAAGCTAGACTTCACAACAAAAGAACGCAAGGTAGAAGAAGCTCTCCCTATCAAAGAAGAAATCAGATATGATGCAAGCCTAGCGCTTGGCAAATCATACCTTCTTCAAGAAGGAAAAGCAGGTAAAAAAGTATCTGTTTATCAAGATGTCATAGTTGATGGTAAAGTTGTCGCAACCAACCTATTATCAGAGACTATTGTTGAAGGTCAAAACCGTATCCTTGTAAAAGGTAGCTTGGAAATGAAGAAAGAAGAAGTAAAAACAACTCCTTCAGTACAATCGAATCCGGCAATGAGTCATAAAGGTGCACCTTCTGCAAACAAAGCAACCCTACCTGCAACAGGTGAACAACGCAATAACCTAGCCTTAGTAGGCCTTGGTTTAGCTGGAATTAGCTTGGCAGTAGTCGCTACAGCTATAAACAAAAAATCTAAAGATCAAATCTAAACCATTATGAAACAGCAACAAAGAGGCTGGGCGGAAACGCCCAGCCTCTTTTTAGAACTGAAAATCAAATATTAGTGCGGTAAAATTAACTGTGATTGACTTAAATCAAGGTGGATTTGCCATTGAGAATTATCCCGAACAGTGCATTCAAAGTCGGTGGTGTAGAGAACCAACTCCAAGACATCGCCTTTTTTCAGCTGATAAATGGTCGGCTGCAGTTTCCAGCTCAGGTCCATCCATTGGTCTGGCACCACTTCCTCGACAGTCATCAGGTCGGTGCGGTTCTGCAGGTTCATAAAGCCCTTGGTTACCAAGCGTTGTGGCATGTCTACATAAGGCAACTCCAGCAGATTTTCTTGGGCATGGTAGCGACCGTTGTCCAAGCTCAATCGCGTTTTTGGCGTTGGGATCGGGGCTAGGCGTTTTTTGCTTCCCTTGTCCAATAGCTGAGCAGATAAGAGGCCTTTGGTTACACTAGAAGCTACACGGAGTTTCAGCGTGACCTGTCCGTTGAGCAGGAGGTCCTTCGTTACAGGCAGCTCGATGCTGACTTGGTTGGCCTTGCCTGCATAGAGGTCTTGGTGGAAGGCAGGGTAAGATTTGCCGTAGCGGTCAAAATCTTCTTGGGCATACTGATTGGCAATGGTCTGGCTTCCAGTTCCCAGTGGCAAGACAGCCTCTTGTCCACCGCCAAAGGTGTCCAAGGTCGTCCAAGTTTGCTCACCGCTGTTGTCCTGCCAGATGACCGTTGGCAGTTGGTAGTTGTTCTCGTAGCCCAGCAGTTTTTGACTGAGCAGGGCGTTCATGGACTCACGGAAATCAATAGACTGCCAGTTGTTCATGTAAACATGGGCACCGTTGTGGAAGAAGAGGTGCTTTTTGATGTGGCTTGGCAGGGCATGGAACATATTCCAGACATGGATTGGCTTGACATTCCAGTCCTGTGAGCCATGGGTAAAGACCACCTCACACTTGACCTTATCAGCGTGGAGCAGGTAGTTGCGGTCATGCCAGTATTGATTATAGTCGCCGCTGGTGCGGTCCAGAGCAGCACGTTCTGCTGCCAGTCCTTTTTCGTAGGCTGTTTTATTGCGGAGGAAGTCGCCTGCTTGCAGGCTCTTGGAGTAGGTCAGGGCGGTCAAGCTGTCCAGGTCTTCGCCTGGATAGCCGCCAGGGCTGGTCACCAGCCCGTTTTCACGGTAGTAGTCATACCAAGAGGAAATCCCTGCTTCTGCGATGACGACTTCCAATCCGTCCACGCCAGTTGTTGCCAAGGCATTGGACATGGTACCGAGATAAGATAGTCCCGTCGTCGCCACCTTACCATTGGCCCAATCAGCCTTGACCTCAAGCGAGCGAGTGTGGTCTGTATAGGCCTTGGTGCGACCGTTCAGCCAGTCAATCACCGCTTTGTAACCCTCCACCTGATTGTAGTCGCCAGATGTCATGTAGCCCGTCGAACCTAGCGTGCCGACACCAGACACATGGAGGCTGGCAAAGCCGCGAGCGAGGAAGTAGTCATTGAGGGAGTAAGAGGTGATGTGCCCCAGTTTTTCAGTGGCAGGGCTGACAGGTAGGTCCCGCTGGTCCAAGTCTAGCTTGGTGATGCTGGCCTGCTTGACCTGAATGGTACCGACTTGTTTTTCAGCCAGTTCCCCTTCCATCTTATGCAGGGCCTTATCGCTGGCTACATCGTTAACTCCTTGATGATAGGGACTGTTGGTAATCACCGCAGGGATTTTCCCGTCAAAGTGAGGACGGAGAATGGATAGCTTAACAATATCTGTTTGCCCAGTCCCAGCCGTATCAACAGGTGTTTCGACATAGACTACCTCACGAATGAGGTTTTTAGTCGAAAAGGTTGCCAAGGATTTGCCGTTGAAGAAATGGTAGCGATTGTCCTCAGGGATTAGGTCGTCGCTGACCAGCTGGTCAATCAAGGTGTTTCCAGACTTGGTGCGGGTATTGAGCAGCTGGTAGAGGTTATCAACGATGTCCCCATAGACAATGGGGAAATGGCTGGTTTTGCGGAATTCTTCCACATCTGTATAATCTACACCAGGCACAAATCCCAGCAACTGAAAGGCCACTTGATAGAAGATCTGGTCTATCAACTCACGGTCAGACTGGAAGAAGGTCAGGAGATCTGTCTCCCAATCCGCAATCATGTTGGACAGGGCAAAGTCGGTATTTTCTGTCAGGAAATGGCACTTTCTGACAAAGGTTTCTAAATTTGTCTTGCTACTTGCATTAGGAATCAGTTGAAATCCCAGAGAATCAAGTTCTTGCAAGTAGATAGAGGTCTCTTTTTTTATGAAAGAAAATTGATTAAAGCGCATAAATTCTCCTCTTTTTTAGGATAATAGTCTATAATAGCTATTATATCTGATAAGCCAGTGTTTGTCTAAAAATTATCAGTATATATAAAAATATTAATGTATAAAACGACGATACAATTAGTTGTAAAATGATGAAATTTTTTATACAATATTGTAGAATGACTGAGGAGTGAAATGTATCGTGTTGAGAAAAAATGAAGCTATAGTCCCTATTTTACGTATTAATAATAGGGCTATTAATCAAGGATTTTTAGAAGAAAATCTAGGAATGAAAACCAAGCTAGAAGATGGTCCTTTTGCTGATTTTGGAGATAGAACAAGTCCAGAAACGAAGCTCGTTTTGACAGAATCTCCCGGTAATCGTACCCGTGCTGTTAAGGGACTTAAAAAATTAAATAAAATTGTCATCAAAGTAGAAGAAGCCAGTGAAATTGAAGCTTTGCTGGCGCAAGGTTCACAGTATAGTAAACTCTACCAAGGAAAAAATGGCTATGGTTTTGAAGCTGTGTCGCCAGAAGGAGACACCTTTCTTTTACATGCAGAAGCGTCTCTTGATGACCTAAAAGCAATCCTTCCACCTGTTCCATTTAAGGTGCAGGATGACTTTTCTGGTCTGACTGCTTTCACGGTGGAAGCTGTCTGGATCAATAGTCCACAAGCCAGCATTAGCCAAGATTTCTATGAGGCAATCTTACCTGAACAAGACTTTTTGCATTTTGTTGGGGCGGAAGGTGAAGATTTAGTAACCCCTGCGGATCTGGTTTGGGACTTGGACAGTTTGCGTTTTCCTGTCGAGCAGGATTTTGACTGGGCAAACTTGGAAAGCCAGTTGGAAGGTCCCTTCTTTAAAGATAAAAAAGCAAGCTTTATTCAAACGGTTGACCCAAGTGGTATTGAATTGTGGTTCGAAAAATGAGACAAGTAATTTTAGACAAGATTTCAGAGCAGATTGTAGCAGGAGTCTATCCTGGTGCCAGTCTGGCTCTTTTTTCTAAGGGGCAGTGGCTGGAGTACTATCTGGGGACTCAGGATGGGCATACGCCAGTTGAGGCGGGTTTGACCTATGATTTGGCGTCTGTTTCCAAGGTGGTTGGTGTGGGGACTCTTGCGACTTTTCTGGTTAATAGCGGAGCTTTGGAGCTAGATAGGACCTTGCAGTCTTATTATCCTGCTTTTGCGGATAGTCAGGTCACCATTCGGCAATTATTGACCCATACTAGTGGCATAGACCCCTTCATTCCCAATCGGGATAGTCTGGATGCCGACCAGCTCAAGGAAGCGATTTTGAAGATTACTGTGACGGACAAGAAAGCTTTCCTCTATACAGACATCAATTTTCTCTTGCTAGGCTTTTTGCTGGAGGAACTGGGTAGAGACAGTCTGGACCAGCTGATCAGTCGAGACGTTCTAGAGCCCTTTGGCATGTCTCAAACCTCCTTTGGACCAGTCAGTCAGGCGGTACCGACGGTACGTGGCGTCAAAGCAGGTGTGGTGCATGATCCCAAGGCGCGTGTCTTGGGCCTCCACGCGGGAAGTGCAGGTCTCTTTTCGACCGTCAAAGATTTGGAAATCTTTTTGGAGCACTATCTGACGGCTGACTTTACGGCGAATTTAACGCAGGATTACGGTTTTGATGATAAGCGCAAGCGATCTCTGGCTTGGGATAAGAAGGGGGACTGGTTGTCCCATACGGGCTATACGGGGACCTTTATCATGTACAATCGTCCCTTGCAGAAAGCTGCGATTTTTCTCTCGAATCGTACTTTTGACAAGGATGAGCGGGCTCAGTGGAAGTTGGATAGAAACCAGATTATGGCCTTGATTCGGCAAGTTCTGGAGGAAGAAGGACAATGAGATATGTTCTTCTGTTGAGAGGGATCAATGTCGGTGGTCGTAATAAAATCGTCATGGCTGAATTGCGTCAAGCGGTGGCAGATTTGGGCTATGATAAGGTTGAAACCTACATTAATAGCGGCAATCTCTTTTTTGATTCAACCAAGAATAGAGGGGACATTGTTGCTGAATTTCAAACTTTTTTCACAGAAAGATACCCCTTTGTGGAGCAATTTGCTCTACTAGATGCCCAAGATTATCAAGCAGAAATCGATCAGCTTCCAGCTTGGTGGCAAGAAGAATTGGCGAGAAAGGATGTTCTCTTTTTCACCGAAGGATTGGATAAGCAGGCTATGGTGGACTATATTCAGTCCTTGCATCTAGGTGATGAAGTTCTACATCTCTCCGAGCATGCTATTTATTGGGGCAAATATACTGAAGGCAGCTATCTACAAACAGCCTACCACAAGCGGTTGGCTAAGTCAAACAAGTGACCATTCGGAATGGGAAGACTTTCTCAGTTATATCAAACTATTTAAAGAATGAAATAAAACGATAAATCGTCACAGAACGTAGACAAACTCCTAAAAATATAAAAAATTGAAGAAGTTTGCGAAAGATAGCAAGTCATTAAACTCTTAGAAACATTGATATTTCGGCGTCTCTGAGAGTTTTTTATTTTCAACATAAAGAAAAAAAGATTGAAGAAAATTGACCAAAATGGACTTTTTCTTCAATCTGAAACGATAAATCGTTATTTATTTGTAATGCTTTCGACATCTTTTCCCGTCAAAATCTTGGTAAAATGAAATCATGATGAGGAGGTGTCATATGAAAAAGTTTAGTTGCAAATCTGTTCTAGCTCTTGCAGGGATTACGGTTGCGTTATCAACCATATCTCGTGTTCAAGCCACTAGTCATGTAGTAGTGGAAGGGGATTCCGTGTTCTCTATTGCGGAGCAATATGGGGTTGATCCCTACCAATTGGCTGAAGTGAATGCAATGGAAATAGACGGACTGATTACACCAGGTCAACATTTGGATCTTCCAGCTGGTTCTAATGAAGAAGTCTCAGTTGCGAGTCAAACAGACTATGTTGTTCAAAATGGGGATTCGTTTTATGGGATTGCAGATGCTTTTTCATTGGATGTCTACGAATTGTTAACACAAAACCAAATGACCTTAGAGACGCCGCTCTATCCTGGACAGATTTTGAAATTAACAGAAACTATCTGGAATCAGGCTAGTGAGGTAAGTGCTGATAGCTACTATCTACCAGGCTATGAGTATGAGCCAGGCATTAACTACCCTGTTGGTCAATGTACATGGGGAGTACAGAAAGTTGCTCCTTGGGCAGGTGACTGGTGGGGCGATGCAGCTTCTTGGGGTGCGAATGCGGCGCGTGGTGGTTTCCGCACAGGAACAATACCTGAAGTTGGAGCCATTATTTCTTGGAACGATGGCGCTCTGGGACACGTTGCCTATGTGACAGCTGTTAACGAGGATGGACAAATCCAAGTCCTCGAAGCCAACTATCGTGGCCAACAGTGGGTGGATAATTTCCGTGGTTGGTTCTATCCGACGGATACCATCGGAGAAATTACCTATATCTATAATAACTAGGATAAATAATCATCCCTTTTCGAATCCAATTTCGAAAGGGATTTTTTTATGAACTGGTTCTGTATCCTTCCGAAAATCTGCTGTGTATCCTTCCGCAACACTCAGAAAATTTTTCGACATAGTATAGTCTTTTAGTTTACTTTTAGTACTAGGCAACGAGCCGCAGGCATAACTCAATGCTTTCTTATTTCTAGGCATTGACTTGCAACAGTCCCCCAGACTGTTGCAATCAGGCAAGGTGAGTTCAAACACTCCACTGGAGTGTTTGAAGTTAGAAATAAGGAAACAAAGTTTCCTCATTCGTCGACGTAATAAAAGATAAACTAAATGACGATAAAAAGGACCTGCGTGTGCAAGTCCTTTTATCTTTGTTCGATTAAGCTTGGCTTGAAACTTCTGCAGCGTGGTCGTCCATTGAAAGCACTTCGTGGAAGACACGTTGAGTCAATTCAGTTTTTTGCTCTTTAGTGAGGTATTTAGTGTTTACGCAGTATCCAGAGATACGAACGATAACATCTTCACCTGCCATAATCTTGTCATAAACATCGTTCAAGTCCATAACGTTCAAGTTCACGTGCTGACCACCTTGCTCGAAGTATCCGTCAAGGATGGTTACCAAGTTTGCAACTTGCTCATCGAAGGTCTTACCAAGAGCTTTTGGAGAAACCTGAGTTGTCAATGAGATACCGTCGTTGGCATGTTTGAAGTTAAGTTTAGAAAGAGTATTCAAGTTTTGCAACCAACCACCGCGAGATTTAGAAGTTGGGTTGGCACCTGGTGGGAAGAATTCTACTTTAGAAGTGTTGACAGAGCCGTCTTCGTTGAGGAATACACCACGGTGAACTGGTGAGTTAGCTGTTTGTTTAGAGTAAGCAACGTTTGAAGTGATGGTCAAGATAGACACAGTTGCTTCAGCATTCTTGTACAATTTGTGTTTGTTCAAACGAGTGAAGAATGCTTCCATGAGCCATTTCGCAATGTCATCTACACGGTCGTCGTCTTCACCATAACGTGGGAAGTCGCCAGTTACTTCGTAATCGTAGATGAAGCCATCTTCGTCACGGATTGGTTTCACTTGTGCGTACTTGATAGCTGACAAGGAGTCAACAGTGTTTGCAAAACCACAGATACCGAAGCCCATGTTAGCACGAAGGTGAGTTGGCAAGAATGCCATTTGAACTGCTTCATAGTTGTACTTGTCAGTCATGTAGTGGATGATGTTCATAGCATCTACATAAGTGTCAGTCAACCAGTCAAGGGCTTTTTCAAAGTTGGCAATAACTTGATCGTAGTCAAAGATTTCAGAAGTATTTGGTTCAACACCATCGAAGACTTTGTAATCTTTGTGAACATCGTCGTAGCCGTTGTTCCAGCTTGAAAGAAGAGCTTTAAGAACGTTAACACGAGCACCGAAGTACTGAATGTTGTGGCGTTGGTCTTCACTTTCTGGGTCAAGTGGTGACACACAGCAAGAGATACATGACATTTCACCATAACCATCTTTGGCCATTGTAGTTACACCTTCGTATTGGATAGAAGAGTGTTTGTGGCTCATTGCCATACAGTAGCGACGGAATGCGTATGGAAGTTGGTCAGACCAAAGAACTGTCAAGTTTGGTTCTGGAGAGTTACCGATGTTGTCAAGTGTGTTCAAGAAACGGTAGTCCATCTTGGTAACACGGTGACGACCATCGTTACCCATACCTGCCATAGATGTTGTAAGGAAAGTAGGGTCACCAGAGTAGATTTCGTCAAAGGCTTTTGTACGAGCGAATTTCACTGTACGAAGTTTCAATACAAAGTCATCAACAAATTCTTGGATTTCAGATTCAGTAAATGTACCACGAGCCAAGTCACGTTCTGCGTAGATATCAAGAACGATTGGCACACGGCCAAGAGAAGTTGCTGCACCGTTGATAACACGACATACTGCCATGAAGGCGATGTTTGTCCATTGGATCGCTTCTTTGGTGTTCATCGCAGGTTTGCGCACATCAACACCGTAGTGATCACCTAAGCGTACAACTTGTTGCAATGCTTGGTATTGAAGGTTGATTTCTTCACGAAGACGGATTGATTCTTCGTCGATTTCAGTAATCGCATTCCAGTCAGCTACTTTTTCTTCCATCAAGTAGTCAGCACCGTAGAGGGCCAAACGTGCGTACATACCGATGATACGGCCACGTGAGTAAGCATCTGGAAGACCAGAAACGTGGTGTGAGTGACGAGCGCGACGGATATCAGCTGTATAAGCACGGAAGATACCATCGTTTACAGTTGTTGCGTGTTTTGTGTAGATTTCATGAAGAAGTGGATCTGGAGTGTAGCCATTCTCGATAAGAGTTGTTTCGGCCATACGAATTCCACCACGTGGCATGAAATTGAGTTTGAAGAGCTCATCGTTTTGGATACCGAAGATGAGTTCGTTCTCTTTATCGATGAAACCTGCTGGAATATCAGCGATTGAAGTAGCGCGATCTACGTCCATTGGGAAGCGAGTCGCTTCGTAGCCAGCCTTTGTTTCTTCGATGATTTTTTTGATATGAAGTGAACGCTCAGTTGGGCCTGCGAGGAAGCTTTCATCTCCATCGTATGGCGTGTAGTTAGCTTGAACAAAGCGTGTTACGCTAGCTTTATCCTGCCAATCTGTACCTTTGAAGCCTTCCCAGGCTTGGGCGAAAATGTCTTCAGTTACATTTTTTGTTTTAACTTTTGTTGACATGAGGGTTCTCCTTTTAAATGTTTTGGTCTTTTACCAACATAGACATATTATACCATTTGAAAGCACTTTCCACAAGATAAAAATGCCTGAAAATTAATTGAAAATAGTTTCAAGTAAAATGAAAACAAATAGAAAATATTTATTACTAATTTCACGAAAAAATTGTTCGACAAGGTCTTTTCTACTGAGTAGAATAATGAGTGAGATTTACAAACTGTCACTTCTGTCGATTTGATGTATAATAGTGCTATTGACGTTTCAGCAGAAAGGAGTAGCCATGTTGATTTTTCCGCTGATCAATGACTTATCTCGAAAAATTATTCATGTAGACATGGATGCTTTTTTTGCTGCCATTGAGGTCAGAGATAATCCTGATTTAAAAGGTAAACCTGTTATTATTGGGGCGGATCCGAGGTTGTCTGGCGGTCGGGGAGTCGTGTCTACCTGTAGCTATGAGGCGCGTGCCTTTGGTATTCATTCGGCCATGTCCTCCAAGGAGGCCTATGAACGTTGTCCTCAGGCGATTTTCATTTCTGGGAACTATGAAAAATACCAGGAAGTTGGGCGACAGGTTCGAGAAGTTTTCCATCGCTATACGGATCTAGTGGAGCCCATGTCCATTGACGAGGCCTATCTGGATGTGACGGAAAATAAGCTGGGAATCGGGTCAGCAGTCAAAATCGCAAAACTCATTCAATACGACATTTGGAATAAACTCCATTTGACAGCCTCTGCAGGTGTTTCTTATAATAAATTCCTAGCCAAAATTGCCTCAGATATGGAAAAACCGCACGGCTTGACCTTGATTTTGCCAGAGGATGCTATTGAAGTATTAGCTTCCCTGCCTGTTGACAAATTCCACGGTGTCGGTAAGAAAACGGTGGAACGTCTGCATGAGATGGGAGTTTTTACAGGGAAGGATTTGCTAGATGTGCCAGAGATGACCTTGATTGATACATTTGGTCGTTTTGGCTATGATTTGTATCGGAAGGCCAGGGGCATTTCAAATAGTCCAGTCAAACCAAATCGAGTGCGCAAGTCTATCGGTAAGGAAAGAACCTACCGCAAGCTCCTTTATCGTGATGAAGATGTGATGAAAGAACTGGTCAGTCTTTGCAAACGGGTTGAAGCTAGTTTGGTCAGAAATGAAAAAAAGGGCAGGACCATTGTCTTGAAGGTTCGTTATGGAGATTTTTCGACCTTGACAAAACGGCATAGTTTGGAAGAAGCTACGGATCAAGTGGATGTGATTGAAAGAGAAGTTCGGCAACTATTTGAAGAGGTTGGGCAGGCTGAAAAAGGGATCCGCTTATTAGGGGTGACCGTTACCAATTTCATGGAAGGAGATAATCAAATTGCAAATATCGAGTAGATTTACCATTGCCAGCCATATTTTGGTCTTGCTGGCCTTGGAGGGAGAAAAGGAAAAACAGACCAGCACCAGCATAGCAGGTAGTGTCGGAGTCAATCCTGTTATTATCCGCAACATTCTGGCTCAGCTCAAAGAGGCTGACTTGGTTCAAGTGGCGCGTGGAGTTGGTGGAGCCCGCTTGGCACAGGCTCCAGACCAGATTACTCTCCTTCATGTTTATCAGGCTGTGGAGTTGTTTGGAGAAAAAGGCCAACTCTTCGGCTTTCATGAGCAGCCCAATCCAAACTGTCAGGTAGGCCGAAATATTCATCCTCTACTAGATAGCCGTTTGGAAAATGCCCAGTCCGCTTTGGAAAGAGAGTTGGGACAAACGACCATAGCTGATTTATTGGCAGAATTGTAGCTATATTTTCAAGAAAAGTCATCTTTATGATGATTTTTTTAATTTTTTTAGTTGTAATGATTGACATTACAACACAATAGAGTTATACTACATATTGTAAATATAAACATTACAACGAAATAAGTGAGGTATACAATATGAAATTAGCAATTATCGCAGCCAACGGTCAAGCAGGTCAAGCTATTGCCAAGGAAGCAGTAGAGCGTGGTCATCAGGTGACGGCCATTGTTCGTTCTGAAAATAAGAGTGCGGCCCAAGAAGTAATCCAAAAAGACGCTTTGGATTTGACCAAGGAAGACTTGGCGGGATTTGATGTGGTGGTCAATGCCTTTGGTGCTTGGACGCCAGAAACCTTGCCAGGTCACAGTCGATTGGCTGAGCATCTAGCAACCATCCTTGCTGATAGTCCAACTCGTCTCTTGGTGGTTGGTGGTGCAGGTAGTCTTTATTTAGACGAGAGCCAGACAGTTATGTTGAAAGATACACCAGATTTCCCTTCGGAATACCTACCAATCGCTGAGGCTATGGGTGCTGGTCTAGACCTCTATCGTCAGGCAACAGCAATCAACTGGACCTATATCAGCCCAGCAGCCGATTTTGATGCGAAAGGTCCAAAGACAGGTGCCTATACCCTTGCTGGTGAGGTCTTCCAAGTCAATGCTCAAGGTCAAAGCTATATCAGTTACGCTGACTATGCAGTGGCTCTAGTTGACATTGCTGAAAAAGGTGGTTACAAGCAAGAACGTATTTCTGTATTTGCATAAACATAAAATGGTCCAAAAGATAGTTCCGTCTTGGAATTATCTTTTTATTTTTCTTGATATATAGTATAATAATATAAACAAAACCAAAAAGGAGACCAACATGATTCACTTGATTTGTCCTAATCCAGCCCTAGATCGCACCTTGCTTGTGGAGAAGATTGAAAAGAACATTCCCCTCCGTCCGACAGAGGTCAGGGATTATCCCGGTGGCAAGAGCTTCAACGTAGCCTATGCCCTTCGTGAAAACGGCGTGACCGATTATACCATTCATACTATTTTGGGTGGGCAGATTGGTCGCTATATCCAAGATCTCAATGTCCAAAAGGGAAATCATTTACAGGTGGTTGAAAATGACCAGAATACTCGAACCTGCAATATCTATGTGGAAACTAGTACAGGTGATGTGGTGCTCTTCTATGAAAAAGGCTTTGAACTGACAGAGGACCTGCTCAATCAATATACCCAGCAGATTGAAAAGAGCCTGCAGGATGGCGACATCCTAGTCTTTTCAGGTAGTCTTATGAAGGGCATGCCTGACGACTATATCCAGCGGTTTATTGAAAAATACCCAGAGGTTCTGACCATAGTGGACACCAGTGGACCAGCTTTACGCGCAGCTTATCAAGCACGCCCAGCCCTGATTAAAATCAATAATGAGGAGCTCAAGGACATCTATCCAGAGCTAGATGAAGAAAGTCCAGAGGATATTTTGCGGATATTAAAAGAAGTCACGCCGCATGAAAATATCATCATTACCATGGGTAGTAAGGGTAGTCTGGCCAAAATTGGTCATCGTTTCTTCCGTATCCAGTCGCCTAAGAAAGAAACTCGAAATCCGATTGCGGCAGGGGATTTCTATCTTGGTTTATTGGTTAAGGGCATCAGCCAAGGGCAAGAACCCGAAATCTTCTTGAAAGAAGCGGCAGCCTTTGCGACAGCCAATTGTTTGAATTATTTTCCAGAGGTATTGTCTGAACAGTTTGAAGCGATTGTAGATACAATATTACTAGAGGAACTGTAGTATTGTATCCCCTTACTCATCGTGCTATAATGGCAAGGAGAAAAAGGTGAGATGGGGGATGGTAGTGGAACAGTTGACGGTTCTTTACCAAAATTTAAAACGGCGATATGGTGAATTTCACTGGTGGAACGATGAAAATCCCATAAAGGATTTGGTATCTATGATTCTTATTCAGCAAACAACGGAAGCAAATGCCGAGCGTGCTTTAGAACAGTTGGAGGGACGGTTGACAATTCATTCGCTTTTAGAGATGCCTGTGGAGGATTTACAAGAATGCGTTCGCCCAGCAGGATTCTTCAAGCAAAAATCACTCTACATTCGGTCAGTGGTTGAGTGGGCCAATCAGTTCGATGGAGATTTTTCTCGCCTAGATAGTGTTGAGACAGCAGTACTCCGAAAAGAGCTGCTGAGCTTGAAGGGGGTTGGCAATGAAACTGCGGATGTTATTTTGCTCTATTTGTGTCGAAGAAGTGTTTTTGTGGCGGATCAATATGCTCTTCGACTATTTAATCGGTTAGGACTTAGTCAGTCTAAGGATTATTTGAGTTTGAGACAGGAATTTACAGAGCAGATAAAAGATTGGTCAGTAAAAGACGCTCAGGAGCTTCATGCACTGATTGATGAACATGGCAAGCAGTTCAGATTAACAAAGGGGCAGCTTGATGAATCATGGTTGATGATATAGTCATACTCTTCGAAAATCAAAATCAGACGTTGTTGACTTGATTTGATGAACTTCAGTTCTATCTGCATCTGCGTCGCCTAGCCTGATTTTGATTTTCATTGAGTATCAATTAGTGTATCTTTTATTACTACGGAGAGCGAGGAAGTCTTATTTCCGAGTTCAAACACTCCACTGGACTGATGAAGTAGCCAGCATATCGTTGCCTTGTACTAATAAGCAAACGAAACGACTATAGAAGAGTAAAACCAGCAAATCTACTGACTTGCTGGTTTTTATGCTTTAAAAAATTTTTCAATATCTGCCTGATCTATGCCAATCATAGGGTCGATGGTTAGCAGGTTGTCTACAGTCAAAATATATTCTGTGGGTTGGGGACTTGTTTTTTCTGGCTGGTCTTGATCAAGAAGGGAGAGTTGTTGGTTGTTTTCTTTGACTACTTTAACCTGTTCTTTTCTGTCTGGCTGTGTAGGGAGCTGGGTTTGCGTGGTTGTAGCTGTTTTGCTTTCGGCTTTTTCAGCTAAAGCTTCCTTGCTATCCTGCTCTGCCATTTCCCCTTGGAAACGTGGGACCAGATAGGTTTTGCGGACGGTGCCGGCGTTTTTGACGGCGTAGTCGAAGGCGGAGATTTCGCCCAGGAGGATGAGCTTACTCTTGGAGCGGGTGATGGCGGTGTAGACCAGGTTGCGCTGGAGCATACGGTGGCTGGTGCGAGTGATAGGAAGGATAACGACCTGGAACTCGCTGCCTTGGGACTTGTGGATGGACATGGCATAGGCCAGTGTGATTTTGTACCATTCGTTTCGGGGATAAGTGACCTCGCTACCGTCGAAGTTGATGGTAATCTCGTCCTGCTTGGAGTCGGTGTACTTGGCAGGCAGGAGGTCGGTAATATAGCCCAAGTCACCATTGAAGACATTGGCTTCGGCGTCGTTGACTAGATGAATGACCCGGTCGCCTTGGCGGAAGGCTTGCTCATTATGGAGGAATTCTAACTCTCCTTCTGCCAGTGGATTGAGCAGGGCCTGGGTCATGGTGTTGAGTTGGTCAATGCCTGCGGCACCACGGTACATGGGAGCGAGGATTTGGACCTCGGTGGCAGGGATACCTGACTTGATGGCTGCGCCGACAATGCGCTCAATCAGGGCTGGAATTTGTTCGTTTTGCGCTTCAAAATAGGAACGGTCAGCCTTTTTCTCACGGAAATCGCTAGGTAGAGCTCCTTGACGAATCTGGCTGGCTAGGGTAACAATGGTTGAATCGTCGGATTGGCGGTAGATGCGTTCCAGAGTGATGCTGGGCAGCTTGTCAATTTTCAATAGGTCAGCTAGGACTTGGCCGGGGCTGACAGAAGGTAATTGCTCCGCATCGCCGACAATCAGAACTTGGGTCTGGGAGGAGATGTTCTGGAAGAGCTGGTTTGCCAACCAAGTATCTACCATAGAAAACTCATCCACGATGATAAAGTCGGCATCCAAATAATCATCACGGTAGGATTCTTCCTGTCCTTCTACCAGACCGAGATGGCGGTGGATGGTGGCGGAAGGCAGGCCAGTCAATTCATTCATTCGTCTGGCTGCTCGTCCAGTTGGGGCGGCAAGGAGGACAGGGCATTCTTCTTTGTTACGTGTCAGGTCAATCTTATGCAAGATGGCATAGACCGCGATAATACCGTTGATAACCGTAGTTTTTCCTGTCCCTGGTCCGCCTGTCAGAATGAATAGCGGATTGGTAATGGCTTGGACAATGGCTTCTTTTTGAATGTCATCGTAGGTCAGGGAAGACATACTTTCCAGCTCTGCTATAGCAGTCTCAACGTCTGCGCGTGGGAAGGGCTTGAAGCCATTTTTTCCCATCAGGCGGGTCAAGTTTTTATGGATACCATGTTCGGCAAAGTAGAGGCTGTTGTCAAAAATCTTGGTACCTTCTTGCTGTACCTTGTCGTCTGCAATTAGTCCTGTCAACTCGTGAGCAACTGCGGCAGGGTCCAGTTCTGTATGGCGGGATTTTTCCAGCAGTTCAAGGGTTGCTTCCAGCAAGTCTCTGGCCTCCACATAGGTATCGCCTGTTTCCATGGAGCGATGAATGAGGCTAAAGAGCATACCTGCCCGAAAGCGTTGGGGGGAATCGCTGGCAATTCCTAGATTTTCCGCAATCCTATCGGCAATGGTAAAGCCGAGCCCTTGGACATCTTCGACCAGTTGATAGGGATTTTCTTCAATAATCTGAAGTGTTTTTTCCTTATACTGGTCTTGGATTTGAAAGGCCAATTTATTGGGAATGCCATACTCAGCTAGTTTTGCCAAGATCAGCTCGGTGCCATAATTGAGGCGGAGTTTTTCGACAAATGCCTGCATGTTCTTGCTGGATAGGCCTGTGATTTGAGTTAGTTTTTCAGGTTCAGCTAAAATCTTATCAATGGTATCTTCGCCGTAGAGTTCAACGATTTTTTCAGCTGTTTTACGTCCAATTCCTTTGAAATGGTCGCTAGAGAAATACTTAACCAGACCAGCTGAGGTAGGCTTGCTGCGTTCGTAACGCGAAATTTGCAGCTGCTGACCATACTTGGGATGGGTGACCAGGTTGCCATAGAAACGATAGTCTTCTCCCTCGATGACATCGGCAATGGTTCCAGTTACGATAATCTCGTAGTCATCATAGTCTGCGTCTGTCTCCTCGATTTCAAGGAGAAGGATTTTATAAAAATTACTAGGATTTTCAAAAATAATCCGGTCAATAGTGCCGGTAAAATACACTTCGTTCATAGAGTTTATTTCCAATAATAATGAAAAAGAAGTTTGGAACGGATTGCTCCAAACTTGTTTGTATTAATCAATAGTCCCAATACGGTTGAGAGGCCACATGCGAAAGACAACTTCTCCTTTGATGTTTTCACGGGAAAATGTTCCTACACTACGACTATCTAATGAGACAAGACGGTCATCTCCCATCAGGTAGTATTGTCCTTCTGGGACTGTCACGGTAAAGTCTACGTAACCATTGGCATCTTGTGTGAAAGCTTCAGCAGCTTGTGCAACTGCTTGGAATTGTTTATTATAAGAATACTCCTCTTGCAGTTTATCCTTCTGAAAGGCAGCTAGGTACTCATCTAGGTAAGGCTCATCAACTTCCTGATCGTTGATATAGAGGACATCGTTTTCATAGCGAATGGTATCGCCGGGCATGCCGACCACTCGTTTAACAATCAGTTTTTCTGTACCATCGCTGTCAGTTTCGCTGGCCACGACAATATCAAAACGATCTATGGATGTTGTCTTGAACATAACCAATTTTTCTTGGTGTTGCAAGGTTGGGTCCATAGAGTGCCCATCAACGGATACAGGATCCCATATAAAATACCGACTGGCAAAAATAGCTAGCATAAAGAGAATGAGTGGACCCCATTCTGCAAGAAAGCTAGCAAAGCGTGAATGTTGTTTATTTCTGGCCATAGACATTTTTCCTCATTTCAATAATTTTTGTGCTTTTTGCGTATTGGCAAAGTGGAGTTTGGCAGTTTGGTTGAGTCCTGCCATGCCATAGTCTTTTAAGATGCTTGCTGCGACTTGGTCGGATTTACTGCCCGCACCAGACGGCAAATTCCTCCCAACTAGTTGACCAAGCTGGACAAGATTTTCTAAAAACATGCTTCTTGCAATGATAGATGATACTGCCACAGCCAGATACTTGCCCTCAGCCTTTTCTTCCAGAGTGACGGGGTTGGCAAATTGGTTAGCTTCCTTCTTCAAGTACTTTTGATAGTTTTGACTGGAAGTGAAGGCGTCGATGACAATCTTCTCAGGCTGCACTCCCCTTTGCAAGAGTAGGAAAATAGCCTGATTGTGTAGGGCGACCTTGACAGACACCGCATTGTAGCCTTGCTCGATGACTTCGTTGTATTTTTTCGGTGACAATAGCAGAGCTTGGTGGGGGATTTTCTCTTTTAAGAGAGGAGCGATTTGGCAGATTTTTTGGTCTGTCATTTTCTTTGAATCATCTACACCAAGCGACTTGAGAAAGGCATGGTCTTCTGGGCGGACAAAACTAGCAACGACTGCCAAACCTCCAAAATAAGACCCGTTTCCAACCTCATCGGTACCAATCATGGGCAGGTTTTGACCAGGACTGGTCGCCTGTCCAGAGCTTTCTGGCTCATAGCCCCAGAGCACTGCTTCCTGCTCTGCCATTTCCCCCTGGAAAACGACCTTTCCAGAAGTATAGATGGAGAGGCTGGCTCCATTCAGTTTGAAAAAGGCGCTGATATAGGGATTTTTACTAGGTGCCTGATAAGCAGAGTAGTGACTGGCCATTTTGGTCGCTTCTTGTGGAGAGACCTTTAGTACGACTGTATTCATGTTTTTATTGTATCACAAAAGCTGGTTAGAGTGTGCAGAAAAAGGTGGTTTTTACTATAATAGTAGGAGAAAGTGAGGAAGACGATGGAAGAACAAGTACAGTATAAGTGGGCGACTCTGGGAACAGGTGTCATCGCCAACGAATTGGTTCAGGCCTTGCAGGCAATGGGAGGAAATCTTTATTCGGTAGCCAACCGTACCTATGACAAGGGTGTGGAATTTGCGCAAAAATATGGCATCGAGAAAGTTTATGAAGAAATCGATCAAGTATTTGAGGATCCTGAAGTAGACATTATCTACATTTCTACGCCTCACAATACCCATATCAATTATTTGAGAAAGGCTTTGAAGGCTGGAAAGCATGTCCTCTGTGAAAAATCTATTACGCTTAATTCAGAAGAATTAGCAGAAGCCATTCAACTGGCGGAGGAAAACCAGGTCATCCTGGCAGAAGCCATGACCATTTTCCACATGCCAATCTATCGTCAGTTGAGCGAAGTGGTGGCCAGTGGCAAGCTGGGAGATTTGAAGATGATTCAGATGAACTTTGGTAGCTATAAGGAATATGACATGACCAACCGCTTTTTCAATAAGAACTTGGCAGGTGGTGCCCTCTTGGATATTGGTGTCTACGCTCTGTCCTTTGTCCGTTGGTTTATGACTGAAAAGCCAAATCAGGTTTTATCTCAGGTTAAATTGGCTCCGACAGGTGTAGACGAGCAAGTAGGTATTTTGCTCAGTAATGATGCGGGTCAAATGGCGACCATCGCCCTGACCCTCCATGCCAAACAGCCAAAACGCGGAACGATTGCCTACGATAAAGGCTACATCGAGCTTTACGAGTACCCACGTGGTCAGAAAGCAGTCATTACCTATACTGAAGACGGTAGCCAAGAGGTAATCGAAGCGGGCGATACAGCCAAGGCTCTTTCTTATGAAGTGGCAGATATGGAAAAAGCTGTCGCAGGCATCGAAAACACCATGCATCTAGCATTTACCCAAGATGTCATGGACATCATGACCCAACTTCGTAAAGAATGGGGCTTGGTTTATCCTGAAGAAATGTAGGTTTTTGACTAATCCGAAAATAGAAATGAGAGTGAGTTAGTAGCCAATTGTTGGATTACTGCCTTACTCTTATTTTTTACTTATACTCTTCGAAAATCCAGACGTTGTTGACTTGATTTGGTGAACGTTAGTTCTATCTGGATCTGCGTTTCCGAGTCTGTTTTTGATGTTCATTGAGTATTATCTAATAATATGACAGTCAGATGACATTTATATTGATTGTGTGACAGAAAAGTCCTAAGATTACATAGTGGAGACAGTTTATTTAAAAGAACGGTTGAAGGCTTGTTTTTCAGATTTGATTTAGGTAAGATAGAACCATCTCAAAATAAAGAAGGAATAAGATTATGAAACGTAAGAGAACAAATAAACCACAACATATGCGTCGCAAGAGAAAAACACCTATCATGAAAAACAATAAGAAGATGTTATACACATCTTCATTGGCTCTTTCCCTATTTAGTACAGGGATGATTTCGACAAATGTTTTAGCCATCGAATGGGCTCCACGTACTGTTTCTGAAATTAGCCCAGAAATTGTACAAGAAGAAGGAAAGATGACCTATACTGTTCAGTATGGAGATACCTTATCTGCCATCGCCTTAGCTATGAATATTGATATGGACTTGCTGGCGAAAATAAATCAAATTGCAGATGTCAACTTGATTTTCCCTGATACGGTACTGACGACGACTGTTGACCAAAACAATCAAGTGACTCAGGTTGAGATTGAAGCTCCTGTTCAGGGAAACACAAATGAGACCGTTCAGGCAACTGTTGACCTAACAACCAATCAAGTAACGGTTGAGGATACGGTTGTTCCCTTGGATCAAATTTCATCAGTTACCGACTCAGCACCTGTAGAGGAAGTTGTAGAACAGCCTGTAGCAGAAGCACCTGTAGAGGAAGTTGCAGAACAACCTGTAGTAGAAGCGCCTGTAGAGGAAGTTGTAGAACAGCCTGTAGTAGAAGCACCCGTAGAGGAAGTTGTAGAACAGCCTGTAGTAGAAGCACCTGTAGAGGGAGTTGCAGAACAACCTGTGGTTGAGGCACCTGTAGAGGAAGTTGTAGAGCAGCCTGTAGTAGAAGCGCCTGTGGAGGAAGTGGTGGAGCAACCTGTGGTTGAGGCACCTGTAGAGGAAGTTGCAGAACAACCTGTAGTAGAAGCACCTGTAGAACAGCCTGTAGTTGAAACTCCACAAGTGACAGCCCTATCAACCACTACAACAAGTACAAGTGCTTATGATGTCGGTTTGCAACCTCAGGTAGCAGCCTTCCGCGCAGAAGTGGCAAATGCCTTCGGTATTACTTCTTTCTCAGGATATCGTGCTGGCGATTCTGGCGACCATGGTAAAGGCTTAGCCATTGACTTCATGGTACCACAAAGTTCAGCACTTGGGGATCAAGTAGCAGAATATGCTATTGCCAATATGGGTGCGAAAAATATTTCCTATATTATCTGGAAACAACGTTTTTATGCTCCATATGCAAGTATTTATGGACCTGCATATACTTGGAACTTGATGCCAGACCGCGGAAGTATTACTGAAAACCATTATGACCACGTACACGTGTCATTTAATCCATAAAATAATTATAGCCAAACTCACGGTGAGCTTGGCTATTTTTGCGTGCTTATTAATTGGAAGGTATGGGATACAAGTTTCTTATCTTATCTCCAGAACTTGTCATAGCCCTTCTTCTCATCCATGTTAAAGGTGATGATAGTGCGGAGCAGGTCCCAGTTGACCTCTTGGTCTTCTCTGATTTTGAAGAGGTTGGAAGTCGCTTCGTAGCCCGCCTCCTTGATGTCCTTGGCAAAGGTTTCCATAGTAACCGTTTCAGGTGCAATGGAAATATGAGCCTTGGCAGCAGAGAATCCAATGATAAAAGTTCCGTCCATGATAAACATGGGCTGGTTCCACTTGATTTCTATGGTTAGACTTGGAAATTCCTGCTGGATTTGATTGAAAATGCCTTCTAGTTTGCCCTTCAAGACAGGATTGTTGACCTTGTTTAAAAATTCTTGGAGCATGGGTGTTCCTTTTCTTTTTTATTTCATTCTATTATAAAAGAGGAGCTAGCTCCTCTTCATTCATTATTTTACCAAAATCGCCAAGGCTTGATAGGGTTTCAAGGTGATTTTCTTACCTAGTTTATTGTCAGGGTAGTTGCTGATGAGGACTTGGCCGTGGGCGTAGTCATCTTCCAGGTCTAGTTCAACCTCTTCTGCGAAGAAATTGTTGAGGACCAGTAGTTTTTCGCCGTTTAGCAAGCGTTCAAAGGCATAGACTTTCTGGCTGTCCTTGTAGGCGGCCTTGTAGTCCCCTTCTGAGATGAGGGGAAATTCTTTCCGCAGGCGAATGAGTTCTTGGTAGAAGGTAAAGATTGGGCCTGTTTTTTCCTGCTCAACGTTAATCGTTTGGTAGGATTTGCCAGCCTTCAGCCAAGGTGTACCTGTTGAGAAGCCTGCATTGTCAGAAGCGTCCCATTGCATCGGGGTGCGGGAATTGTCACGGGACTTGGCCTGGATAATCTTGAAGGCCTGCTCAGGCGTGTGACCTTGGTCCAAGAGCATCTGGTAGGCATTGATAGACTCCACATCGACATAGTCGTCCATGCTATCGTAGTCAGGGTCAATCATGCCGATTTCCTCGCCCATATAAATGTAAGGCGTGCCGCGTGATAGGTGGATAGAGGCAGCCAGCATGGTTGCTCCTTCCTTGCGGAAATTCTCCACATCAACAAAGCGGTTGAGGGCACGAGGTTGGTCGTGGTTGTTGTAGAACAAGGCATTCCAGCCATTTCCAGCTGACATCTCCTCGCCCCAAGTGTGGAAGAGGCGTTTGAGTTCTTCAAAGTCAAAGTCCATAATGGTCCATTTTTGACCGTCCTTGTAGTCCACTTTCAAGTGATGGAAGTTGAAGGCCATGGACAATTCTTCCCGCTCAGGAGCTGTGTAGAGAATGCAGTTTTCAATGGTAGTGGCAGACATTTCCCCAACGGTCATGAAGCCTTTTTCTGCTCCAAAAGTAGCATTGTTCATCATCTTGAGGTAGTCGTGGGTGATCGGGCGGTCGGTGTAGGCTGGCTTGCCGTCGTTGATTGGGCAGTCTTCGAGGACTTCATCCTTACCAATCAGGTTGATAACGTCGAAGCGGAAGCCTTTGACACCCTTTTCTTTCCAGAAATTGACCACCTTGAAGAGTTCTTCGCGGACATGCGGATTGCGCCAATTGAGGTCGGCTTGGGTCACATCAAAGAGGTGAAGATAATATTTCCCAGTATCGCCAAAAGGTGCCCAGGCATTGCCGCCAAACTTGGAAACCCAGTCAGTTGGTTGGTCACGAAGGATAAAGAAATCCTGGTAATATTTGTCGCCAGCCAAGGCTTTTTGGAACCATTCGTGGTCTGTCGAGCAGTGGTTGAGAACCATGTCCAGCATGAATTCGATTCCCAATTCTTTTCCGACAGCTACCATTTCTTCAAAATCAGCCATGGTGCCAAAATCAGGATTGACAGCTGTATAGTCTGAAATGTCATATCCGTTGTCCCGTTGCGGACTTGGGTAGAAGGGATTGAGCCAGATCATGTCAATACCTAGTTCTTTTAGATAAGGGAGTTTTTCAATAATCCCACGCAGGTCGCCGACACCATTGCCGGTCGTGTCCTTGTAAGATTTGGGGTAGATTTGATAGACGACTTTGCGTTTGTCAATGGTCATGATATGTTTACCAATTCCTTTCTTGAAAATGATGTTATCAACGGCAAAGAGTTGGGGTCACCAACTCTCTACACATATTTTGTTTTATTTTATGCTTTTGTTGCTTTCAAGACAGCTTGGCCACGTTCTACTGAACGAGGAAGCTCTCCAAGAACCTCTGTGTTGAAATCAGTTTGGTTGGTCACGATAACTGGTGTTTCAGCAACAAGACCAGCAGCCTTGATGACATCGATGTCAAAGCTAATCAATTTATCACCAGCTTTTACCTTGTCGCCTTGTTTGATGTGAGCTGTGAAGCCTTTGCCTTCCAATCCAACAGTATCCATACCGATGTGCATAAGGAGTTCAACTCCGTTCGCAGCAGTAATACCAACAGCATGATTAGTTGGGAAGAGGACGGATACTTCACCGTCAACTGGAGCAACCAAGATACCTTCGCTTGGATCAATAAGGACACCCTGTCCCATGACACCTGAAGCAAATACAGGGTCAGTAGCTTGTGACAATTCTTTGGCTTGACCAGTAAGTGGGCTGATCAATTCGATAGCAGCGCCAGTTTCAACAACTGCTTCAGCTAGGACTACAACTTCTTCAACAGTTTCTTCTTTTTTTGAAAATGCACCTGTACGTTTGAAAACAGCTGTCAAAATCATTGGGACAACAATCGCAACAATCATTGTCATAAAGAATGCACCCCAGTATTCAGCCTTGATAGACAAGATACCTGGAAGACCACCGATACCGATAGAAGCAGCTTGGATGTTGAATGTTACAGAGAGTAAGCCTGCGATACTTGAACCAATCATAGCAGCTACAAATGGGTAAACGTATTTCACGTTGACACCAAAGAGGGCTGGTTCAGTAACACCAAGATATGCAGAAATCGTTGCAGGAAGAGAAACTTGAGCTTCTTTTTCATTGTGACGATTCATGAGGAAGTAGGCAAATACTGCAGAACCTTGAGCGATGTTAGAAAGAGCAATCATTGGCCAGAGACCAGTACCACCAGTATCTGCAATCAATTGAGTATCGATCGCATTGGTCATGTGGTGAAGACCAGTGATAACGAATGGCGCATAGAGGGCACCGAATACCGCACCGAAGAGCCATTTAACTGGTCCAGTCAAACCAGCCAATACGATAGTTGACAACCATTGACCGATTGTCCAGCCGATAGGACCAAGGACAGTGTGGGCCAAGATAATCGCTGGAAGAAGTGATAGGAATGGTACGAAAATCATAGATACCACTTCAGGAATCACTTTACGCCAGAAGATTTCTAGATAAGAAAGTGCCAAACCTGCAAGGAGGGCAGGAATAACTTGTGCTTGGTAACCGATACGGGCAATGCTAAATGCGCCGAAGTTCCAAGACCATTCGCTAGCGATGGTCGCTGCGTCTGTACTTGGTACAGCATATGCGTTAAGCAACTGTGGAGACACCAAACAGATACCAAGAACGATACCAAGGATTTGTGACGTTCCCATTTTACGAGATACAGACCAAGTGATACCTACTGGCAAGAAGTGGAAGATGGCTTCACCTGGCAACCAGAGAAAGTGATTGACCCCATTCCAGAAAGGAGAAACCTGAACGATGGTGTTCCATACAGGGTTACCGTCAGCGTCAAAGACCAACTGCCCGTCTTTCATGGCTTGTCCAAGCCATTCCATCTGAACGCCTTCCAAAACGTTACGGAAACCGAGAATCAAACCGCCGACGATAAGCGCAGGGATGATTGGTGTGAAGATTTCCGCCAACATGGTCATAACACGTTGGATAGCATTTTGGTTACTTTTAGCGGCTGACTTAGCAGCTTCTTTTGATACGCCTTCGATACCAGATACCGCAGTAAAGTCATTGTAGAAGATTGGTACATCGTTGCCGATGATAACTTGGAACTGACCAGCGTTGGTGAAGGTTCCTTTTACTGCTGGAATGTCTTCGATGACTTTGACATTTGCCTTCTTGTCATCTGCAAGAACAAAACGCATACGTGTCGCACAGTGTGTTACTGCATTGACATTCTCTTTTCCACCAATAGCATCTAGGAGCTGTTTGGCTTCTTTTTCAAATTTTCCCATATATTTTTCCTTCTAGACGGCTTATGGAATCCGCCACTCTATATTTTTTGGCATACTTAAAATTATATGTCTAAATTTTGAAATTTGTACGGACAAATTTCTTTTGTGTTATCATTGTATCCGATTTCAAAAAATAATGCAAGCGTTTTTACTAACTTTTTTTAAATTTTGAAATGAATTTTGTTATAATGTTGATAGTTGTATGTTATTTGACAGATGAATTTGCGAGGAAATGATGAAAAAATACCAAGAAATTTATAATGATTTAAAAGAAAAAATCCGTACAAATACGTATCCTGCGGGAGCGTCTTTGCCAACGGAACAGCAATTACAAGAAGAATATGGGGTCAGCAGGGATACGGTAAGAAAGGCCCTTTCGATTTTGACTGAGGGAGGTTTGATTCAAAAAGTGCAAGGGCGTGGTTCAATGGTCCTTAAGCAAGAAATTCTCAATTTCCCAGTTTCAGGGTTAACTTCCTATCAGGAATTGACAAATGTTCTCCAGCTTTCTACCAAGACAGATGTTGTCAGCTTAGATATGATTACCGTTAATAGTAGCCTTTCGCATTTAACAGGCTTTGAGCCGTATAGCAAGGTGTGGAAAGTTGTCCGTACACGTTCGATTGACGGTAAGGTCTCCGTTGTGGATACAGATTATCTTGCTGTCGATGTCGTGCCAGAGTTGACAACTGCTATTGCTGAAAAATCCATTTACGAATACCTGGAAAATAAGTTAGGCCTTGATATTGCTTATGCACAAAAAGAGATTACGGTAGAGCCGACCAGTCGAGAAGAGCGCGATCTAATGCAATCGAAGGATGATTATTTGGTCTTGATTAAATCTCGTGTCTATCTCGGTGATACCCAGCAATTCCAATATACAGAAAGCAAGCATAAAATTGACAAATTCCGCTTTGTAGATTTTGCTCGTAGAAAGCATTCTTTATAGGAGAGATTAGCCAAATCAAGTTTTTTACGCTATAATAGATAGAAGAAGAGGTAAGATATGGCAAACTTAAATCGATATAAATTTACATTTGGCGAGAAGCAATTAACCTTGACAACTGAGCATGATAATTTATTCATGGAAGAAATTGAGCGTATTGCACAGGAAAAATACCAAGCTATCAAAGAAAAGATGCCGACGGCGGACCCTGAAACCCTCGCGCTTTTGTTGGCAATCAATGCTCTATCCGTTCAACTAACACGCGAGATGGCATTTGAACAAAAGGAACAAGAACTTGCAAGCGTCAAAGAAAAGGTCTTGAAAAAGAATGTGACCTTGATTGACTTAGATGAGCTTGAGGACAAGGTATGATTTCATTAGCAATTATTCTCATTTTGGCATGGAGTTTCTACATTGGCTACAGTCGTGGTCTAGTTCTACAGGCGTTTTATAGCATGGGAAGTATTATTGCTATGGTGGTTGCGACGGCTACTTATAAAAAATTGGCATCCTTCCTTTATCTCTGGGTGCCATTTGCCAATGCGACTCAGGGGAGCTCCAACTATTATTTTGATGAGAAATATCTCTTTGACCTAGATATGGTATTTTATGCGGGATTGGCCTTTCTTTTGATATACGTCTTGGTTTACGCTATTGTGCGTTTCATAGGAATATTTGTCCATCTATTAGAGGCTTTTAATCCTGATACAAAAACGACCAATCTCATAAGCGGTGCCTTGGCTGTCTTGGTGACTTTTATTTCTCTTCAGATTGTGATGGTCTTGCTATCAACTATTCCGTTAGCGATGATTCAAGATAAATTGCACAGTAGTTTTCTTGCCAACATCATGATTCAGTACACACCATTCACTAGTAGCTTTTTAAAATCTCTCTGGTTGAGTAATATAGCAGGGTAAGGGAGACCTTATCCTTTTTATCGTCATTTATACTCTTCGAAAATCAAAATAGGACGTTGTTGATTTGATGAGTGGGAGTGGGAAAGAACTCGACTGTTCAAAAAAGAGTTCGTCAACAGGTCTTTATTTCTAGTTGTTGAGCTGAAACAGTCTATTCCCAGACATCAATTTATGTTAGCTGACTGCCGTCAGCTTGTATCTCCCACTTTAAAAGGTCTCCCAGACCTTTTAAACTCCCGCCCCCGCATAGCTCTAAAGGTTCTCCGAACCTTTAGAGCAAGTCTGATTCTGATTTTCATTAAGTATTAGTTGACTGTTATCCCCTTAATGTAAGAGACTGGGAAAGACTATATTTTTATCTTATTATTGTTTTGATAATGAGATAAAGCTAAGGAAAAGACTAAGTAGGAACATATGAATAATAAAATTATTGAAACCCTTGAATTTCACAAGGTAAGACAAAAAATTGAGCCCTATCTCTTGACGGAACAGGGCTTTGAAGAATTACGACAGTTGGAGCCTATGGTGGAAGTCCATCGTATCCAACAGGCCTTCGACGAGTTGACAGACATAGCGCAGATTTTTGTGGAAAATCCCTATTTCAGTCTGGCTGCTACTAGTGACATCGGTCCAGCCATGCGTCGTTTGGAATTGGATACAGACCTCAATATCTCAGAATTATTGGCAGTCAAGCGAGTCTTGGAAGTTTCTAAATCTCTCTTGGATTTTTATGGAAATCTGGAAAATGTCAGTCTTAGCCAGCTGGATAAACTCTTTGAGAAGATTGAGCTTTTTCCACATTTACAAGGCTCCCTCCAGTCCATCAATGATGCTGGTTTTGTAGAGGATTTTGCCTCTGAAAAACTAGCCCGTATTCGAAGAAAAATCCGTGAAGCTGAAGACCAAGTTCGTCAGGTCATGCAGGATATTTTGAAGACCAAGGGGGATATGTTGTCTGATAGCATTTTGGCTAGTCGTAATGGGCGCAATGTCCTTCCTGTCAAAAATACCTATCGCAATAAGATAGCAGGGGTCGTCCATGATATTTCCGCTTCTGGCTCGACCGTTTATATTGAACCTAGAGCGGTTGTTGCGCTCAATGAAGATATTACCAATAGCAAGGCAGAGGAACGTCATGAAATCAGTCGGATTTTGCAAGAGTTGTCCGACATGTTGCGGCCTCATAGCGGTATTATCCGCAACAATGCCTGGGTGATTGGGCATTTGGATTTCATCCGCGCCAAACACCTTTTTGCACGAGATTACAAGGCCGTCGTCCCAACGATTTCAGATAAGCAAGATATCGCTCTGCTCAATGTCCGCCATCCGCTCATTGCTGAGCCTGTACCAAACGACCTTTATTTTGGTAGTCAGTTGACAGCCATCGTGATTACAGGTCCCAACACGGGTGGTAAGACCATTATGCTCAAGACCTTGGGATTAACGCACCTTATGGCTCAGTCTGGTTTGCCTATCCTGGCTGATAAGGGTAGTCGGGTGGCCATCTTCAAAGAAATTTTTGCGGATATTGGTGATGAACAGTCTATTGAGCAGAGTTTATCAACCTTCTCTAGTCACATGACCCACACGGTACAGATTTTAGCGGAGGCGGATCAAGATTCCCTTATCCTATTTGACGAGTTGGGAGCTGGGACCGATCCGCAGGAGGGTGCGTCTTTGGCAATGGCTATTTTGGACGACCTTCGTCTGCGGGGGATTAAGACCATGGCAACCACCCACTATCCTGAGCTCAAGGCCTACGGGATAGAAACCTCTGGTATTGAAAATGCCAGCATGGAATTTGATACCAATAGCCTGCGTCCAACCTATAAGTTTATGCAGGGTGTTCCTGGTCGCTCCAATGCCTTTGAAATCGCCCGCCGTCTTGGTCTATCTGATATTATTATCCAGTCAGCCCAGTCTTGGACAGATACAGACAGCGATGTGAACCGCATTATCGAGAAATTGGAAAGTCAGACGGTTGAAAGTCGCCGTCGTCTAGACAAGATTCGGGATGTAGAACAAGAAAACTACAAGATGAACCGAGCCCTTCGTAAGCTCTATGACGAGCTCAATCGTGAGCGGGAAAATGAGCTCAACAAGGCACGTTTGGAAGCCAAGGAAATTGTAGATATGGCATTGGCAGAAAGCGAGGAGATTCTTAAAAATCTCCATGCTGCAGCCATTCTTAAGCCACACCAGATTATCGAAGCCAAGGCAGAGCTGAAAAAGTTGGCGCCTGAAGTGGTAGATTTGTCTAAGAACAAAGTCTTGAAAAAAGCTAAAATTCAGAGGGAAGCCAAGGTGGGCGATGACATAATCGTAACTGCTTATGGACAACGCGGCACCTTGACCAATCAGCTCAAGGACGGGCGTTGGGAAGCTCAGGTTGGCTTGATTAAGATGACCTTGGCCAAAGATGAGTTTGAATTAGTCAAGGCGGAAAAGGCAGAGCAGCCTAAGAAACGCCAGGTTCACACGGTCAAGCGTGCCAATGTACGAGGACCAAAAGCCCGCTTAGATCTACGTGGCAAACGCTACGAAGAGGCAATGATGGAGCTGGATGAATTTATCGACCAAGCTCTGCTCAACAATCTGGCCCAAGTCGACATTGTTCACGGTATTGGTACAGGGGTTATCCGAGAAGGGGTGACAAAGTACCTTCGTCGTAACAAGCAGGTCAAGGAGTTCGGCTACGCCCCACAAAATGCAGGTGGCTCAGGCTGTACTATTGTGACCTTTAAGTAAAAAAGTAAAGCACTTGCAAGTTGCAGGTGCTTTTGAATACAGTTGCAAAACTAAAAAAAAATAGTAAAATAAAATGAGGAGGTCTATATGATTATCAGAAAATACCAGCCAGCCGATGAGAAGGGCTGGGTTTATTGTAAGGCACTCAGCTATCTCTTTTCCCCATTTTTTGACGATAGAGAAACTGAAAAGCCTGAACTAATGAAAGATGTTTATGATTATCGTGTGGAATGGGTGGCAGAAGTGGACGGGCAAATCGTTGGTCTAATCGACATCGATATTTACACGGAAGAGTGCAGCCTGTCTTATATTTACGCACCAAGTAAGCGAACAGCTTATTTTACTAACCTAGCAGTTCACCCTGATTTTCAAGGGCAGGGCATTGCACAAGCGCTTTTTGAACAGGCAGCGAATGAATTGAGAGAGCAAGGTGTACAGAAACTAGCTATCTTTACCAGAGAGGACGATGCTGCTAACCATTTGTATCAGAAATGGGGTGGGCAGCTAGTGTGTTCAGATTACCTAGTCATCGGTACCCCAAAAGACACACCTTATGTCCGTTTTGGTGTAGACCTTCCCAATGCCAAATTGGCCCTTACAGATGAAGCAGGGCAACCAGCCCCCTACTATCTCCGAGAAGGTGTCTATGTAGTCAGCGAGGAAGCCGACCTGGAGCTCTTTGACATTGAAGATGCCTATCAAGAATTAACCTATGTGGTGGATTTGACAGAAAAAAGTTGAAAATCTTTTTATGATGAACTGAGCAAGTGGAAGGAATGCTCAGTTCTCTCTCGTATTTTTGTGGTTCAGTTCGGCTTATCCAATTTGTTCTTGCGTTTGAAATTTTCATAGGTATATTTACCTAATTTTATCTCCGTAGCAAAAATTCGCATTCTGTTTTCTTTTGGTGTAGAATGATAGTAGAAAAACAGAAACGGAGAAAATTATGGTTCAAGTTATTACAGATGCAAACTTTGAAGTTGAAACACAAGAAGGCGTAGTCCTTGTTGACTTTTGGGCACCTTGGTGTGGTCCATGCCGCATGCAAGCACCAATTTTAGAGCAATTAGCAGGTGAAGTGGATGAAGATGAATTGCGCATCTACAAAATGGATGTTGATGAAAATCCAAACACAGCCCGTCAATTCGGTATCATGTCGATCCCAACCCTTTTGTTCAAAAAAGATGGACAAGTTGTGAAACAAGTTGCTGGTGTTCACACCAAAGACCAAATCAAAGCAATCTTGGCAGAGATTGGTTAATTGAAAATGTAGACAAGTAGTGAGCTCAGATTCGCTGCTTGTTTTTTTCACAACTGAGAATATGTTCAAAAAGTCAGATTGTGAAGAATGGCACAAGATGTTATAATAATCTTATCATTGTCTTTTAGAAAGGTTATATATGACAGTCATAAGCTATAAACCATTAAATCTTTATCGTCAGTTTAAAACAGCAGCTCAAGAGTTTCCAAATGTTGCCATTTATTTTGACAAACCCTACGCATCCTTTCCTGAATTAGGATTGGAAAATACCTATCAAACAGTTTTTGAGGCCATTCAAAAAAGAGCTGCCCAATTTGCAGTAGCAGGTATTGGTTATGGGGATAAGGTAATTCTATATAAGAGTCCAGCTTTTGACACCTATTTGTTAGCAGTAGCGGTAACGGCATTGGGTGCTGTTCCTGTTATGATTTCCTACCATTTGCCATCTTCAAATTTAGATGTGTTTGCGGAGCGATTGGAAAAGTCTTTCATTGTCTACGACCAAGAAACGGAAGAACGTGTAGCAGGAATGACTCGAACTGACCTGGTCACAAAGGTATTTTTACCCCAAGTCCTAGTGCAAGAAGCAGTTGCTTTTGAAGAAAATCTCCTGCCAGAAGATGTCATTCAATACATGACCCATACTTCAGGAACGACAGGTGTTCCAAAACTAATCTGCCACACAGCACAGACCATGGGCTGGCGAGTAGCTTGGCAACAAACTATTTTTGACAAGATGACGGAGAGAGGCTTACTGGCTTTCCATATCTCTCCTGTTCATTCGCGCTATAATATCGGCGTGTCGTCGGCGATTGGGCTAGGATTCCCCCTCTACCCGCTTTCTTCTGCAAGAAAAGATGATGTTGAACGGGCGCTTGCTCTTCATCGTCCAAGTGCTCTGGAAACCCATCCTAACAACTTTGTCCAATGGACAAGATTGGCCAAGGAAAAACCAGAGGTCTTTAGTAGCATTCGTTATTACCATTCAACCTTTGATGCCATCAATATTGGTACGCTTCGCGCCTTCTTGGAGGCTTCTAAAATGCAACATCCAGTCTTTATGCAGGTTTATGGTCAAAGTGAATGTGGTCCAATGATTTTACGTTACCATCGTTTGGAAAATCTAGGAACAGTTAGTGGACGAGATATGGGGATTGGTCTGGAAGGTTACACAGAAGCACGCATCACAGATGCCCAAGGGAATCCTCTCCCAGCTGGAGAAAACGGACATATCCAGTTCCTGTCAAAAGGCCGTGCTGTGACCTATTATAAAGAAGATGCCCGTTTCCAAGATAATGTGTACGGTGCTTGGTGGGATAGTGGTGACTACGGCTGCATGACTCCAGAGGGGACACTTCTTCTAAAAGACCGTCAGGTTGACCTCATTGAGCACATCGACAGCAATCTTGCCTTGGAAGATTTATTGCTGGATAAATTGGACTTTTTATCAGAAGTCGTGATTATCCGCGATGTCAATGGTGCACCGCAGCCGATTATCGCTCTGGCAGAAGATGCTGAGATGAACTGGGAAGCTTGGTGGGCTATGGTTGCAGATCTACCACTATTGAAAGAACCCATCTTGATGGCTTATGACGACATTCCACGTACTGCGACCATGAAGGTTCAACGCCTCAAAATGGAAGCAGAAATGAAAGAAAAAAATCTGTAAGGGTGACGAAACCACGCTTGCAGATAAGAAGGAGTTCACATGAAAGAAATTTATCTAGCAGGCGGTTGTTTTTGGGGAATGGAAGGTTACTTTTCCCAGATCGATGGTATTCTCGACACCAGCGTTGGCTATGCCAATGGACAGGTGGAGACGACCAATTATCAACTCCTCAAACAAACAGACCACGCAGAAACGCTCTATCTAGCCTATGATGAGACTCGTATCCATTTGCGGGAAATTCTCCTCTACTATTTCCGCGTCATTGATCCCTTCTCTGTCAATCAGCAGGGGCCAGACAAGGGGCGCCAGTATCGGACTGGTATCTATTACACAGATGAGGCTGATTTGCCGACCATCGAGCAGGTCATGACGGAGCAGTCCCAGCTCTTTGGCGGACGCCCCCTAGCCGTTGAAGTGGAGCCACTCGCGCATTACATCCCCGCCGAAGACTACCATCAGGATTATCTCAAGAAAAATCCCCAAGGGTACTGCCATATCGATCTTGCACAGGCAAAAATCCCTCTGATTGATGTTGCAGACTACCAAAAGCCAGACCAGCAAGTCTTAAAAGACAGCTTGACCGACCTCCAGTATCAAGTCACTCAAGAAGCTGCGACGGAAAGACCCTTCGAAAATGAGTTTTGGAATAGTGACCAAGCTGGCATCTATGTCGATATTACGACTGGTGAGCCCCTCTTTCTCTCGACGGACAAATTCGACTCAGACTGCGGCTGGCCCTACTTTACCAAACCCATCAGCAAGGAAGTTGCGACTTATTTCCAAGATCTCTCCCACGGCATGAACCGCATTGAAGTTCGTAGTCGGGCTGGACATGCTCATCTAGGTCATGTCTTTGATGATGGTCCGCGTGACAAAGGCGGTCTCCGTTACTGTATCAACTCAGCAGCCCTTCGTTTCATACCGAAAGAGGAAATGGAAGAAGCAGGATATGGACTGTTTTTGGAGTTGCTTAAATAAATTTATGAACGCAGAAAGTCTATTCGCAAAGAATAGGCTTTTTGTGTATTAAAATTGTATGTTCAGAAAGATAATTTTGATATAATAATCTGTATAGAGATTTTTCTTAAGGGACATATATGGAAAGGTTATGAAAATGATTCTTAGTAAACGTTTTAAAAATAGAAGAAAGGAACTTGGCTTTACTCAAAAGGAACTTGCAGAGGGAATTTGTGAGCAGAGTTTGATTAGTCGAGTTGAAAAATTAGGAGTTGCTCCTACATCGGATATATTATTTGCCTTATCACAACGCTTACAGGTGTCTATGGACTATTTTTTTGATGAAAGTGTATCAGATAAAGCGCCTGATATTACGGTATTTAAACGATTGGTGGACAAAGCTTTGTTCACTCGTTCCTATGATCAACTGGCTTATCTTGTAGAGGCAGAGAAGCAGAAAGAAGCTGTTCATTCGCAGGAAAGCAGTGAATATTTAACTTATCTGGCTTGTATAGTGGACTTCCATCATTATCATAAGGAAGATACTGCAATTGTACGTATGGAAGAACTTAGTCATCGAATCAGTAAGACATCTAGTTTTTATCTTGATGTATACAATAGCTTGGTTAATTTTTATGCCTTGACTTCTCGAGATGAGGATTTAGACGGTTTGTATGAGGGGATTTCAGAAAAGCTTAGCCACTTGGATATATCAAACACAGAGAGTTTTCATAAGTATATCAAGATTCGCTACAATCACGCTCACTATCTTTTTAAAAGGAAGAGGCAGTCACAGGCAATTGATGAATTGACAGACCTAATCGAAATCTTGCGAGACAAGAAGAGTTGTTATCTTTTGGCAGATACGCTTTGTTTAATCGCAAATGTCGGAGAGGGATTTTTGTCAAAAGATGAAATTCTCTCCTACTATCGAGAAGCGGAATGTCTATTCAAATTTTTTGGTCCACAAAATAGTTATCTTAGTTTGAAAGAATATCTATCGAAAGATATTTAATAATCAAGTATAGATTCTTTTATAAAAATAATTAAAATAGGTTGAAAACTAACTGTTAATATGTTAAGATAAAGTAAAAAGCTATATCAACGAATGTTTGAGAACATGTTGATTTTGGTTACGGGTTCTAATGATAGGGAGGTGGTGGAGTCCACCTCCTTTTTGTGCAAATGGGGTTCGTTATGAAAAAAGTATTTACTTATTTATCCACTTTTAGCATCTGTCTCTTCTGTATATGGTTAGTGAGTCTGCAACTCGATTCTTTAATTTATCATTACTATCCATCGGTTTCCATATTAAGTCGTGGGGAAGAAGTGACCTATGAAGAAGTGTCGGATGCCCTGACAAATTTAGCTGAAAAGGAAAATAGTCTAATTGCTAAGACAATAACAGAAACAGATGATAGTGGGCGAACTACTACCAGTTATGATGTTTTTGGGAAGGGGGAGCTTCCACAGGGCTTGGTCAAAGCGGATAGGTTAGTAGCTAGTCAGGCCAACTTAGCTGAAAATTACTATGTTGTAAAAGGGAATCTGGACATCAAAGCGGTAGAAAATGTCTTACAGTCACTAGGATTGGTGGATAGTTATACTTACAGACCGACCCTATTAAACAGTTTAAGTCTATTTCTTGGTAGGGGAGCTCCGAGCTTAGGCCTTATTATCTTTATACTCACAAATCTTGCATTGACAGTAGTTGGGCAGATTGTCTACTTGCGGTCAGCAGGGATAGAGATACTTTCAGGTGTGAGGAGTTGGCAGATTGCTAGTCGTTTTTTAAGAGTGGATGGAAGAGATATAGCATTGGCTACAGGAGGGGCGCTTGTTTTTGGACTGATTGCTATTTTAATTTTGGGTTGGCCAATGGTATATTATCGTTTTGTAGCAATCGGTATTGCCTTTTATGCTTGTTTGCTTTTGTTCCTGTCTTTATCGACAAGTGTTGGATTCATGATTGCATTAAACATTTCTCAGTTACAAAAGCTAATTAAGGGAGCTTTGCCTCTCAAGGCGATTTTTGCTATTTTACTAATAGGTCAGTGTTTAGCGGTTTGTATCATCTCTATTGGTGCTAGTCGAACGTTGACATATGTTGGAGTCCTCCATACACTAACGATAGGAGAAAAGGCTTGGCAAGAAAGACAAGATGTTTTTAGTCTGTCTTTGAATCGTGAAGCATTCATAGCTGATGAAGCGATGGCTCAGCAACAAAGAATAGCTTGGTCTCATGTAATTTTAGAATCATATGCGAAAAATAATGTAATGTTAGTCCAGCACCATTTACGGCATAACACAATAAAAGAACATACCATCATTGAATCCAGCAAGGAAATTCCTCTAGAAAGGGTGCTGTATGTGACGCCGAATTACATACAATCAGAAGGTGGTCGGTACGATTTCAATCAGCTGGAAGAGATAAGGCAATTAGGTAAGGGAGAAATTGCTTTATTATTACCAAAGAGTTTGCAAAATGATGCGAGTGTTTACCAAGCGTATTTTGAGGACATGGTAGGGAAATTGCTTGCGGATGGAGAAAGATCCCTAAGTTTGCATTCAAATGTTTATTACATTTCAGACGAGAAGCGATGGTTCATTTACAATCGCACACCTATAAATTATGAGCAATTTTTACAGACTCCGTTGATTGTTGTTCTATCACCTGAAAGCTTTGAAGAAACGTCCTATTTTTGGGAAAATGCCTTACCAGATTTTGTATTTTTCAAAGATAAAGAGATGCTGGAACAACTGTTGGACAAATACAATTTACAAAACACAATAGGTAGCTTGTTATCTAGCAAGCAACAGTACAACATCCTGAGAAAAAATGTTCAACTTGAAATTCTTATGACCCTATCTCCGACAATCCTTGGAATATTCACTTCCATACTATTGTTCAATACGATGAATCTTCTATACTTTGAGACCTTCAAAAGAGAAATAGCCATCAAGCGGATAGCAGGGATGCGTTTTATCGAATTGCATGGTTCTTATCTAGGAGAACAAGTCGGCTCCGCTCTTGTTGGGATGGGTTTGGCAATGTTTATGACAAAGTCAGTTATTGTTAGCCTAGGAGTAGTTGTGGCTCTGTTGATGAATAGTTGGATGTTACTGAACAATCAAGCGAAGAGGGAAGAAAAAATCCAGTTGAGTGTATTAAATGGCAGATAGTTAATGAGGTGAAGTTAGAATGAAAGGAAAATTTGTACTTGTATCGACGATCATTCTATCCGTCTTTATGATTTGGTTGGGAGTTAGCCAAAAGGAGACTATGCTAGTTTATTACTATCCTTCTGTGACCACCTTGTCGGTCTCTGAGGACGTGACGTATTCAGATGTACGACAGCGATTAGAGGACTATTCACAAAGGACGGATAGTGTCATTGCTAGACGAGTGATTGAGCCAAGTACATCAGGTGGACGTACCTTTTCCTATGACAATTTTAGTCAGTCTCCCCTGCCGAGAGGACTAGAGGAATTTCGGGCATCAGAAAAGGTGGAGTCTGCACTCCTAACCAAATATTTTATTTTCCAAGGAAAAGCAACGGCAGAGGAACTTCGTTCTCTTCTTGTCTCGCTTGGCTTTGACGAGGTTCAGATTCGGAAGCCTTCGACTATTGCTACTTTACTCGCATTTCTGACACAAGGTGGTCAATTCTTAGCCATACTGGTCTTTCTCATTACCTATATGGCTTTGGTCGTGATTGCCAATGTAAGGCAGTTGCGTACAGCAGGTATCCGTTTGATTGCAGGAGATTCACGTTGGCATTTATTTCTACTATCTCTACAGGAAAATGCGAAAGAGATAGCTCTAACTATCCCATTTGTGGTTCTTCCAGCAGTTGGACTGGCATGTCTCATTGGATTAGATGGCTATTCTGTCTACTATCTGGTCGCAGCTCTAGTGGGCTATCATTTCTTGCTTGGTTTGATTGTCCTTTTTTTCGCTGCTACATTTACCTTGGCCATTCGGACCTATCACTTTTTACCCTTGTTAAAAGGGAAGATGCCCCTGCAAGGAATCCTGACCATTATGGTTATGGGGCAAATGCTGGCTCTACTGGTGGTGTCATTGGGTGTGGCTCAAACCGTCTATTATTCAGGGATTTGGCAGGAATACCAAGTAGGTGCCCAGCAGTGGGAGAATGAAGGGGATTACTATAGTTTAGCTTGGAATATTTCTGCGGATGGTCGCTCAGGACTAAATTCGCCTGAAAATTGGTACCCTTTACTAAAGCAAGCTTTGGAGGAAGACGGCGCGCTCTTTGTCAAAAGTAATTTGAATGCCTATTTAATGGGCTCCCAACTGGAAGATGGGACAAGTCTTGACAGCTACCATCCAGCAGGCAACACCCTCTACGTTAGTCCAAATTATTTGCAGATACAGGATGTAGACTTGTCGGACGAAGCATTACCTTCTCTACAAGAAGATGAATTTCAGCTTCTCTTACCTGAAAAACTGCGTCCAGAAAGCGATACTTATCTCCATCTTTACCAAGATTATATCAATCGTATGGTTAGACCTGCTAATCAAGCAAGTTCAGCTACCATTAAGGGAAAAGTTGCCTATTTAAAAGATGGGCAGAAGCAATTTATCTACAATCATCGTTCTGGTCAACATGTGCAATACCTGACAGACCCTATTTTAGTTGTGCTGGCACCGTCAAGTCTGGGAGAGGAATCTGCTGATTTTTGGTTGAATGAAGTAGATAGCAGTATGCTATTTAAAAACAGAGATAAACTTTTACGTGAATTGAAGGAAAGAAATCTGTTTCAGTTTGTCAATGAAGTGAAAAGTAGCTCCTCCCTCTTTACGGAACTTTTAGACCGTATTCGGATAGAGACCATTTCAACCTCTATGGGTGCTATTTTGGGTATCGTGACATCGATTGTTTTGTTTAATACCATGAATCTCTTATACTTCGAAGAGTTTAAACGTGATATTTTTATCAAAGAAATTGCAGGAATGGATTTTTGGTGCATTCATCAGAAATACCTAACGGTTCAGCTAATGGCCCTTTTATTAGCCTTGGGAGCGAGTATAGTAGTAACAGGTCACATGTTCATAAGCAGTATCAGTTTTGCCTTGTTTATGGTCAATGCTCTCTGCTTATTGAGGTGGCAGACAAGAAAAGAAGGAGCTTGGAATATCCGTATTTTGAAAGGAGCCTAGTATGTTTTCTATCCAATCAATTCAAAAGAAATTTGGGAAACGTAGCTTGTTTTCTGATGTAACGCTAGACTTGCAGGCTGGAAAGGTTTATGCCTTGATAGGTGCCAGTGGTAGCGGAAAAACGACCTTGCTGAATATTTTAGCCAAGTTGGAGTCCTATGATGCAGGTGACATTCTCTACAAGCGGAAGGATTTGAAAAAGTTGAAGCCCCATCTCTTTTTTAGGGAGGAATTAGGCTATCTCTTTCAGAATTTTGGTCTTTTAGAAAGTCAGACAATCAGAGAAAATCTGGATTTGGGACTGATTGGTCAGAAATTATCTAAAGATGAAAGGAAGTTGAGGCAGGAAGAGGCACTTGATGCAGTTGGTCTGTCTTATCTGGACCTGTCCCAGCCTATCTATGAACTCTCAGGAGGAGAAGCCCAGCGGGTAGCTCTTGCTAAAGTCATTCTGAAAAATCCTCCATTGATTTTAGCAGATGAGCCAACTGCTGCCTTAGACCCTAAGAGCTCCCAAGAAATTATGGATATTTTGTTATCCTTGAAGAGCCCAGATCGGCTAATTGTGATTGCGACCCATAATCCTTTGATTTGGGAGCGAGCAGACCTTATCATAAAAATGGAAGACTTGTAAAAATTCATACTCTATCAAAATTATCCGTTGTCAAGAGCCTTGATGAGTGAAAAGCTCCGGTGGAGCTTTTCAGCCTGTTACCTTGAAACAAGACAGTAACAGAGTTCTATCTTCGGCTTCGTTTCCTAGGCTACTTTTGATTTTCATTGAGTATCAGAAAATATTCTTGATTTTTTCGTGAAATTAGATTAAAATAAAATTAGATAAAACTGAATAACCGGTTGATATTGGGTAGAAGGGAAACTGACTGTTCAATGGACGGAACTCTGGAGAGACCATTTTGGCACCGAAGGGGCAAGGTAGTTCTGCTTGGAAAAGTAGAGCTACTGAAACTCTCAGGTAAAAGGACAGAGCGTTGAAAAATAGGCTTTTTCTGTATTTTTCACGTTGATTCTAGAGGTTGAAGGGTTCAGCCTCTTTTTGTTTTTCCAGCAGCTTTATCGGATTAAGAATTATGCTTAGGAGGAACTATGTTAGAACTATTTAAGGCTATCAACAATCTTGTTTGGGGACCGCCTCTCTTAATACTTTTGGTCGGTACGGGTGTTTACTTTACACTCCGTTTAGGGATGTTTCAAGTTAGCAAGTTACCAACCGCCTTTCGTCTGATTTTCTCCAGTGACCAGTCTGGACAGGGAGATGTGTCCAGCTTTGCGGCCCTTTGTACAGCTTTGGCAGCGACAGTTGGTACAGGAAATATTGTCGGAGTTGCGACAGCTATTACTACAGGTGGTCCTGGGGCTCTTTTCTGGATGTGGGTAGCGGCCTTTTTCGGGATGGCAACCAAGTATGCGGAAGGATTTTTAGCCATTAAATACCGTACCAAGGATGCCAACGGCCAAGCAGCAGGTGGGCCTATGCACTATATCACCTTGGGGATGGGACAGAAGTGGAAACCCTTGGCTGTTTTCTTTGCTGTCTCAGGTGTCCTCGTAGCGCTTTTGGGGATGGGGACATTTTCACAGGTTAATTCGATTGCATCTTCCATGTCTTCGAGTTTTGGATTAGCTCCCCAGTTGGTCAGCATTGTGACCGCCATTTCAATTGCTTTCTTTATCTTTGGGGGAATTGAAAAAATCTCGGATGTTTCGACCAAAATCGTTCCTTTCATGGCGATTTTATATATTTTGGCAAGTTTGATAGTCTTGTTAGTTCACTGGAATGAACTGTTGCCGACACTTGGTTTGGTTCTGAAATCTGCCTTCTCACCTGCAGCAGCAGTAGGTGGCTTTGTAGGGGCAACTGTAAAAGAAGCGATCCAACGTGGTATTGCGCGTGGGGTGTTTTCAAATGAATCTGGTCTAGGTTCGGCGCCTATCGCAGCTGCAGCAGCCAAATCGGATAATCCTGTTGAGCAAGGTTTGATTTCGATGACAGGTACCTTTATTGATACCCTTATCATCTGTACATTAACTGGATTAACGATTTTGGTGACGGGTCAGTGGACGACAGAAGGATTAGCTGGTGCCCCTCTGACTCAGGCGTCTTTCGCAAGTGTTTTCGGTCAGCCTGGTGCTATAGCCCTAACTCTTAGCCTAGTCCTCTTTGCCTTTACGACTATTTTGGGTTGGTCATATTATGGGGAACGTTGTATTGAATTCCTCTTTGGAACCAAGTCTATCTTGCCATACCGTCTAGTCTTTGTAGCCATGGTTGCATTAGGTGGTTTTCTCAAGATTGACTTGATTTGGACTATCGCAGATATTGTGAATGGGCTTATGGCTCTTCCAAACTTGATTGCCTTACTAGCTCTATCTCCAATCATTATCAAGGAGACACGTCAGTATTTTGCAAAGAAGAAAATAAGATAAAAGACAGTCGTTTGGCTGTCTCAGATTGAAGAAAAAGTCCATTTTGGACAATTTTCTTCAATCTTTTTTCTTTATGTTGAAAATAAAAAACTCTCAGAAACGCGAAATATCAATGTTTCTAAGAGTTTAATGACTTGCTATCTTTCGCAAACTTCTTCAATTTTTAATATTTTTAGGAGTTTGTCTACGTTCTAAGTCAGCCACTTGGCTGTCTTTTTGTTCTTTTAGGATGTTTTCTGCTATAATTATCTCATGAATGATTTTATTACCAAGTATTTGTCTCAATTTAATATTGAGGCCATTGTGACAGCAGGTCTAAATAAGGTTTTATCGCTTGTTTTACTCTTTGTTGCATTTTACATTATCAAGAAGATAGCCAAAGCTTCTGTGAAAAAGGTTTTGGTTCCCTCTCTAAAGGTATCTACACAAGACATTGGTCGTCAGAAGACCATCAGTCGTCTGGTGGAAAGCATCCTAAATTACCTACTCTACTTTATCCTTATCTACTGTATTTTGAGTATCCTCGGTTTACCGGTATCCAGTCTTCTTGCAGGAGCCGGGATTGCTGGGGTAGCTGTTGGGCTGGGAGCACAAGGTTTTCTCTCAGACTTGGTCAATGGATTCTTTATCTTAATTGAACGACAGTTTGACGTCGGAGATGTGGTTAAGTTAACCAACGGGCCCATTACCATTTCAGGAACCATCGTTAGCATGGGAATCCGAACAACACAAGTACGTGATGCAGATGGGACATTGCATTTTATTCCCAATCGCAACATTCTAGTGGTGTCCAATCAGTCAAGAGGGGACATGCGTGCTCAAATCGATATTCCGCTCAAATTTAATACCGATTTGGAACAAGTCTATCGCGTAATAGAAGAGGTCAATTTGAGAGAAATCAGCAATTTTGACCAGATTACAGGTGTGACTGTATTAGGTCCCCAAAACGCTATTTCGGGACAGTTTGTATTTCGTATTAATCTTTTCGTAGCTAACGGTCAACAGAACAAGATCTATCACCAATTCTTTGGTTTTTATCAAGATGCTCTGCGTCAAGCAGGAATAGATTTACCTTCAAGTGGACCAACTGTTTTAAAATAAGGAGTTTATTATGCAAACAAAAGATTTTGTCGTTGAAAATGGGCAGATGTATTATAAGAAGAAACCCTTGCACAAACAGACTCTCTTTTGGACGACCATTGCTGGCGCCGTTCTCTCCTTTATCCTAGGAGTAACCTGTTTTATTTTTATGATTGGCCTAAGCGCAGCAAATTTTGATAATTGGGATACAGGTAGTGACGGATACATTGACGAGACTGTGGAATACACGGAGTATCAAGTTGGTGACTCAGTTGATTTTTCTAACGGTCTTCATGTAACCGTAACGTCGATGGGCAAAGACGATAGCGTAGAACTAGTAGATAGCTACTACAGCACAGCTTATGTTGTTGAAATGGAAGTTGAAAATTCGACCGCAGAAGAACTCTATTTTGATGAATACTATTTCAGTCTCATGGACCCCGTTAGTCAGACTCCCTTTTCCCTAGATTTACGGACCTACGATGTGAATCTAGTTGAAAAGTTGAAGCCAGGAGAGAAAGTACAAGTAAAACTTATCTACGGTATAGATAATGAAACAAACTTTGGTTTTACCTACGAAGATGCCATGTGGACGGAATTAGTCGCAGAAGGTATCTAATCGCTGTAGAAAAAGTTTTAAATACTGCACAATTTTGTGGGTTTATAACACTCCTTGGTTCAGATTGTTCGGCTTGATAATCGACCTATCTGTTATTTTTACGTTTTAAAAAGGGAGTGGGAAAGAACTCGACCAGTCTAAAAGGAGTTCGTCTTCCCACCCCCGCACAGTTGATTAGGTCAGATTTGGAGCGTGAAACACGAACAAATCTGCCAATCAACCACTGCGCTGAGATGTTGACACGAACTCTGAGTAGTGTGGCAGGACTTTTTTCCCAGCCTCTCTTCTTTTAATGAAAAATACCCCCAAAATTAGCACGTCAATTTTGGGGCGTTTTTATTATAGTTTAGTAAACTAAAAGTAAGCTTATACCAAACCTTGAGCAATCATGCTATCCGCAATTTGTTCAAAGGCTGCGATGTTAGCACCTGCAAGGTAATCTGTACCAAGGTCGTATTTTTCAGCAGTTTCTTTGGCTGTGTTGAAGATGTTTGCCATGATGTCTTTAAGACGGCCGTCTACTTCTTCACGAGTCCATGAAAGACGAAGGCTGTTTTGGCTCATTTCAAGGGCAGATACGGCTACACCACCAGCGTTGGCAGCTTTTGCAAGACCGTAAAGAACGCCGTTTTCTTTATAAACTTTGATAGCATTAAGGTCAGATGGCATGTTGGCACCTTCAGCCACACAGTAAACGCCATTTTTCACAAGGGCAGCAGCTTGCTCGCCGTTGATTTCGTTTTGAGTCGCACATGGAAGGGCAATATCAGCCTTGCCGTCGTAGTTCCATACAGAACCTTCGAAGTACTTAGCAGTCGCTTTTTCTGCAGCGTATTCTGTCAAACGAGCGCGGCGTTTTTCTTTGATGTCCACCAAGAGGTCGAAGTCGATACCAGTTTCGTCAATGATGTAACCATTTGAGTCTGAAACAGAGATGACTTTTGCACCGAGTTCAGTCGCTTTTTGAACGGCATATTGGGCAACGTTACCAGAACCTGAGATAAGGACTGTTTGGTCTTTGAAAGATTTACCATTTGCTGCTAACATGTTATCAGTGAAGTAAACCAAACCGTAACCAGTTGCTTCTGGGCGGATTAATGAACCACCGAAGCCAAGAGGTTTACCAGTCAAGACACCTGCATCAAACTGGCGAAGGCGTTTGTATTGACCGTACATGTAACCAATCTCACGACCACCGACACCGATATCACCTGCAGGGACGTCAAGTGATGGTCCGATGTGTTTTTGCAATTCAGTCATGAAGCTTTGGCAGAAGCGCATGATTTCAGCGTCTGTTTTGCCTTTAGGATCAAAGTCTGAACCACCTTTACCACCGCCGATTGGAAGACCAGTCAAGACGTTTTTGAAGATTTGCTCAAAACCGAGGAACTTCAAGATAGATTGGTTTACAGTTGGGTGGAAGCGAAGACCGCCTTTGTAAGGACCTACAGCTGAGTTGAACTGAACACGGTAGCCACGGTTGACTTGAACATTTCCGTCCTTGTCTGTCCATGGAACACGGAAGCTGATGATACGCTCAGGCTCAACGATACGGGCCAAGATGTTTTCTTCGATGTATTCTGGGTGTGCTTCAAAAACAGGCTCAAGTGTAGAGAAGAGCTCTTCTACAGCTTGGAGGAATTCTGTTTCATGTGGGTTGCGGGCTTTGACTGCTTCAAAAGAAGCTTGGATGTAAGCTTTGGCATTTGACATGGGATCACCTGATTTCTTTATTTTTTATTAAATTGTCTGACAATTTAATTTATCTGATAATTATTATAGCACTCGGATTTTTTCTTGTAAAGTAAAAAATGCAAAATATAAAAAATTATTTGGCTTGAAGACGAACGTTGCTAGAAAATACTAGTCAATCGTTTCTAATTTTTGTTATAATGAGGAAAAATCAATTAAGGAGAATCTATGGTTTCAACAGCAACGACACTTGGTGGATTTGAATTTGACAATTGCTTGATGAATGCGGCGGGGGTATGGTGCATGACCAAGGAGGAGTTGGCAGCGGTCAAGGAATCTTCGGCAGGGACCTTCGTGACCAAAACAGCAACCCTCGACTACCGAGCTGGTAATCCAGAACCCCGTTATCAAAATGTGCCCCTTGGTTCTATCAACTCTATGGGCTTGCCCAATCAGGGACTCCGTTATTATTTGGACTACCTCTTGGAATTGCAGGAAAGTGAGCCTGAGAGAACATTCGTTTTATCTCTTGTAGGTATGTCACCAGATGAAACGCATGAGATTTTAAAAACGGTAGAGGAAAGTGACTTTAAGGGGCTAATCGAGCTCAATCTTTCCTGTCCAAACGTTCCTGGCAAACCGCAGATTGCCTATGACTTTGAAACGACGGAAACCATCCTGAGAGAAGTTTTCAGTTATTTTACCAAGCCTTTAGGTATCAAATTGCCGCCATATTTTGATATCGTCCATTTTGAGCAAGCGGCTGCAATTTTTAATCAATTCCCCCTTGTCTTTGTTAACTGTGTTAACTCCATTGGAAATGGTCTTTATATAGAAGATGAGCAGGTTGTCATTAAGCCTAAAAATGGTTTTGGAGGTATCGGTGGGGAATACATCAAGCCAACTGCCTTGGCTAATGTCCATGCCTTTTACCAGCGTTTGAAACCTGAGATTCAGATTGTCGGAACGGGAGGCGTTTTGACGGGTCGAGATGCCTTCGAACATATCCTCTGCGGCGCCAGCATGGTTCAAATCGGCACAACCCTGCAAAAGGAAGGGCTGGTTGCCTTTGAACGAATAACTGCGGAATTACAAGCTATTATGGCAGAAAAAGGCTACGAGACCATTGAAGATTTTCGTGGCAAGCTACAGCACTTAGATGATTGAGATTATCTGTTGAAGACATAAAAAGAAGCTAACATTGTACCGTTCGCCCAGATAGTCTTTTAGGGAGTTAGGAAGGGATAATGTTAGCTCTTTTTAAATGGTCTGTGAAGGTCGGTCTGATAATCGTTTGAGGAATGGAAGACATAGTCGGAAACATATATTTGTGAGATGGAATTCTGATTTTATTTAGATTTTTTAGCAAAAATGTCGTATACTAATATTAGAACCTCTATTTATAAGTGATGTACTTTTATGGCAGAAATAGTTTTTTGAGGGACTACTGACTGTATTTTGAACAAAGGTTCTTAAGTAGGGAGTATGAGGGTAAAGGTATGGAGAAAAGGGCGAACTCTATTCGCAGAAAACGATATGCGTCCTATCGGACAAAGATGCATTTGTTTTTTATTTGTGGCTTAGCGACTATTATCTTGGCGATTATTATTGTAAGCGAGCACCTAGTTCCTAGGCTGAATCAGGCATCAGAATCAATGCGCTCAGATAATTCTGTTCGCATCATGGCCCACGGAGATTTACTCTATCACTTGCCTATTCTTCGAGGAGCAGAACAGCCAGATGGAAGTTACGATTTTTCTGAGAATTTTACCTACGTAAAGCCCTGGATAGAACAGGCTGATTTCGCTATCGCAGACTTTGAAGGGACCATTTCCCCAGATGTCGAATTAGCAGGTTACCCACTTTTTAATGCGCCTGCCATTGTCGCCAACAATATCCATGATGCAGGCTACGATTTGGTGGACTTAGCCCACAATCATATTTTGGACTCACATCTTTCTGGATTGGTTTCCACTGTCAATACATTTAGAGATGCAGGTGTGGATACAGTCGGTGTCTACGCTGAAGGCAATCGGGCAACTGCACCACTCTACATTCGGGAAGTCAATGGTATCCGTATAGCTGTTTTAGCCTATGCTTACGGCTTCAATGGGATGGAGGCTTTGCTGAGTCAGGAGGAATATGATGCCTATTTATCGGATTTTGATAAAGAAAAGATGCAGGCAGAGATTGAGCGAGCTGAGAAAGAGGCAGATATTACCATCGTCATGCCTCAGACGGGTGTGGAATACCAGTTGGAGCCTACGGAGGAACAGACCAGTTTGTACCATCAAATGGTTGATTGGGGAGCAGACATCGTTCTTGGTGGGCATCCGCATGTAGTCGAGCCTGCAGAGATTATTGAAAAAGATGGTCAGAGAAAATTGATTATCTATTCGATGGGGAATTTCCTGTCCAATCAGCGTATTGAAAGCATGGATGATACACCAAATTCCCAATGGACCGAGCGGGGTGTCTTGATGGATATAAGGATTCAGAAAGAGAATGGGCAGACAAGTATTCGGACAGCTCAAGCGCATCCAACCTGGGTGAATCGTATCTCTCAGGGAACGTATTCGTCAGAAGGTTATGAACAATTTGCGTATCAAACCTATATCTTGCAAGATTGGGTAGAAGGCGGTCAGTATTATGGGCAGTTGGATCCAGATACCCAGGCGCGTGTGGATACAGCCTATCAAGAAATGAAAGACTTTGTCAATTTGGTATGGTGAGGAGAGAGAAGATGACAGTTCGATTAATTGCAACAGAAGTAAGAGTTCGGTAATTGATACAACAGAATATAGAGAAAGCCTTGGAAGTAGTTGTTTCCAAGGCTTTTTATCTATCCTCAGCAGTAGATGGGTCAAAGGGAGAGGTTGAAGGGAAGGATGACTTCTCATTGAGACACCCTTGATTTGTAAATCGTTAAATTTTAGAGAAATATTCCCCTTATTTTTTATTTACCAGTTTATCAAAATGGCTAGTATAGTGTAATTTTAACTTGTTTTCTCCTAAAAGATCGAGCACTTGTATGGCTTGTTTCATTTTTTCAATTCCTTTACCTGATCGCTTAAATTCAAAGTAGCCAGTAGCATAAAGAAAAACAGTTTGTTCATAAAAGTTTAGTTCATTGTCTAATAATTTTTTTACCTCACTAATCAAATAGGAACAATTTGAAAATTTTTCCATATCTATGCTAAGAATGAAACAATTTATAGCTAGCTGAGTAACGATTCGCTTATTGGTTTTATTTAATGAAGAATAGATGTAATTATGTAGCATTTCTTTTGTTAATAGGAAGTAGGAGTCGTAATTAATTGTTCGCACACAGTTACCTAATAAAATGATTTCATAGTAACCCCAGTTTTCAATTTTAAAGAGATAGTCTGTTAGTTGAAGCAACTCTTCATCTGATGGAACAATGTTACTGTCTAGTGTATGTAGAATGGACTTTACCATAGTTCTCACATACGGATTTAAATTATATTTTGAAGAGTTTGAAAGTAATGAGGCTATATTATCTATATTTTGCGATGAATATTGTTTACGAATATACTGCATTAATTTAGCAAATGATTCTGTGTTGGTATAATCACTATCATGAAGAATAAGAAATTCATCTAGAGAAATGTTTAATTTGTCTAAAATATTGATAAGTCGAACACAAGATATTTCTGACTCTCCGCGTTCAAAACGAGATATTTGTGATTTAGAAAGATGCTCATCTGCTAGAGAACATAGACTGATTTGTTTTCCTTGTCTTACTTTTCTCAAAGTTTTTCCAAGATGTAATTTCATCTGATTTCCCACTTTCCCAACAAAAAATTGAACTAGTTTTATTTATTGTACAATAAATAAAAACGGAAAGGAAGTCCAAGTATGAAGAAAATATCAAAACTTATCCCGATTTTGGTATTGATTATGGACATCATTATCATTGTTGGTGGGTAAATCGATTAGGTGTACACCTAATTCTTTAGGCATATGCCTAAAGAATTGAGTTCGCCAGCAACAACTTTAGAAGAATTTATTGTAAATGAAGAGGGGATAGAATGAATAAAAAGCGAACAATAAGTTTTTTTAGACAATTAATTAAAAGTATAGGAATTACTCAAGTTTGTATCTATGTAGGCATCATAGTCGTTTTATTCTTATTGATAGGAATCCAGCCTTTTTTAATATCTGAACTTTTTTCATTTACTAAATCAACTATAGATTATACTTATCTATTCTTACTTTTATTATCATTTTTATCTGTATCATTTGTAGCGTTTCCGAAAAATTATATGTTGCAAAAAGTCAGAAAAGTTTCGAAATCTATTGTTTTTAAGGACATATCAGATAAAAGTTATTCTAAGTTCGTTGATATGAATTTAGGAGAAGTTCAAAATTTAGCATCTGAAATTTCATACTCAGCTAGATCGCTACAGTATGAAAGTATTAGTTTTATTTTAAATGTTATATTGATTATCTCTTTGTACGCATTTTCGCTTATAACCTATGATATTTTTATTGGTGGCGTTTATATATTATTTTGTAGTCTTTATCTATGGCTATCTATTGTATTTTCAAAAGATAATGTTCGCCTGATTCAAGATGCGTTGGATTCAACTAGTGAGACCAATTCCTTTTTTGTTGATTATTTTCAAAATGTAGAGGTAATTATTTCTACATTTAGACAATTTTTTGAAACTAAGAAATACGATACAATTTTAAGCAAAGAGCAAAAAACATATTTTAATCTACAAAAAAGGATAGATAGTCATCAGTTATTGTTACAGTTAATTCTATCAGTTATGACTGTTGTCATGATTGTATTAGTATTAAATAAAAGTAGTGATGGTAGTATGGCTTATATCCTAGTCTTAGTTTACTCATCTATTCATATGAACGGATTTGGCAAACAATTTTTATCTGTTTTAGAATCCCTAGATCGATTAGATTTAGCTTTAGATAAAATTGATTTTGGTAGATTAAATAAGGTATCTATATCACATGAGAATACAGATACAGATAGTTTGATTTCTTTAAAAAATGTTCAATTTTCCCATGGTGATAAGAAAATTTTTGATAATTTAACATTCAGCATTCGAAGAGGAAAATTTATTTTAATTAGAGGAAAAAATGGAACGGGAAAGTCAACTTTATTAAAGTTAGTAAAAGGGATGATTACTCCTGATTCTGGAAGCGTTACGCATTATTTATCTTCAGAACAAATAGGGTATTTATCACAAAAGATGACTTTATTTGATCGTACTTTGAAAGAGAACATGATATACCCTTTGGATAAGGTTGATGATGCCTTGTTAATGAACCTAATCGCAGAATTAAAAATGACAACTCTTATTCAAGATGTACATGGATGGTCTGAAAGAAAACCAGGTGATTTTGGGGATAAGTTGTCAGGTGGGGAAAAGCAAAAGATATTGATTGCCAGAGGTATACTCAATCAATATGAAGTTTTATTATTGGATGAAATAGATTCTGCTTTAGATTTAGAAATGCAGACTCAATTAATGACTATTTTAAAAAAATATTACCAAAATAAAACCGTCGTTATGGTAAGTCATAGGAAAATAGAAGAGTCGTTCTTTGATGATATAATTGATATTGAAACGATTAATTGAAATTAGAATAAACATTAGTTGTTCGAGTCAATTTTTTAGTGACTATAAGATTATTCATAGTGGTAATAAAATTATTCGATTGATTGGTGAAGTTAATTCTCAATACTCACAGGTATGTCCCAAAAGAATAGTTAGATTTTATTGGGGTAGTGATATAGACCACGGAGTAACTTTGGATGAACTAAAAAATTTATTGATAACTAAAGATATTAAGAAATGTCGAAAAAATACACTTTACATTCTTCGGTAGCATTAAAAAGCCTCTCTTAATTTTTGGGGATTATGTTTCATGCTAACTGTGTGGTATAATAAAAGAAATTATACTAGGATTTAAGATGCACACCCTACATGGTTTTTGCACCCCCTTGAAAGGGAAAAGGTTAGATTGTATGATAAAGTTGATTGCGACAGATATGGATGGGACGTTTTTGGACGGAGAAGGGAGCTTTGATCGGAAGCGGTTTGCGGTTATTTTGGCCCAGCTAGCTGAGTGGAAGATTCCCTTTGTCATCGCGAGTGGCAATGGGATTGAGCGGTTGAGGCAACTCTGTGAGGGCTTTGAGGAAGACCTGATATTTGTCGCGGATAATGGTGCCCATATCTATCAAGGGGGAGAGACACGTTTGAGGCGGGGCCTGACCCAGCAGGAGTCGGGCATGGTATTATCCTATTTCAAGGGACAGTGGGCGACCATCTGCCTCATGCTGGCCAATGACCATCATATCTATATGCAGGAGGGGGCGGGTGTTCCCTTTGAAGGGACGGGCCTTCCTATTAAGCCCGAGCAGATGAAGGCCTTCCAGAATAGGGTGGTCCAGCTGGAGGACTTGGCGGCCTACCCGACAGACCAGCCTATCTTTAAGGCGGGCTTCTGGGTGCCAGAAGAGCAGGTGGACGAGCTGGTTGGGGGCTTTAACCGTCAGTACGCAGGTCAGCTGATGGCAGTGACCAGTGGCTATGGCTCGGTGGACATTTTGCCGGCGGGGATCCACAAGGCCTGGGGCCTGGAGCAGGTCTTACAGGACCTGGGAATACAGGCAGAGCAGGTCATGGCTTTTGGAGATTCGGACAATGATTTGGAACTCTTAGCCTATGCTGGGCATTCCTATGCCATGGAAAATGCGACAGACAAGGTCAAGGCAGTAGCCAAGTACCGAGCTCCCAGCCATCTGGAGGCAGGGGTCATGCAGGTCTTGGAAAATTGGTTGTCGGAAACCAAGGGAGAGTAAAAAATCCTTGAGTATTTTTATATATCCTCATGCTCTAGTATAAAAAACAAGGTCTCTCAAGCACTGAGAGCCTTGTTTTAATTTCCAACGCTGGTGAACTTGGTCATACCATAGCGGAAGAGTTTGTAATTAATGGTAAATAGGACCAGGACAACCAGTGGCAGAGCCAGTCCCCACATAGACAGGTCTAAGAAGTAGAGGGCTGGGAAATAGGCTGTAAAAGCATAAGGGAAAACAAAAATCAGCAGGATTTGAATGATTTTTGGATAGATATTGAGTGGGTATTGAGCCATCTGATTGAGGGCGAAAATTCCCATAGTCAAAGGAAATGATTCTACAATCCAAAATGCTAAAGCAGTTGGTCCCAGCTGAATAGCTGCATAGAGTAGGCCGATACAAATGGCAATAAAGATTAGTAAGGCTAGTTTTCCAAGACTCCATTCCATACCCAATTCTTTAGAAGCTTGGACTAGTGCAAGGGAACCGATAAGCGTTGTTCCGATTCCTTGTGGCTGGATTCGTTCGCAAATTAGCTGAAAAAGAGGATTGACAGGCATGAGGAGGAGGCGTTCAAATTCGCCTTGTCGGATATAGCGACTGCCAAACATCCAGAGATTATCAAAGAAAATCAAGTGAATGGAGCGTCCGACGGTGGCTATTCCATAGATGAAAAGCATTTGACCGTAGTTGAAACCAGCGATTTCCTTGATATTTCCAAAGAGGATGTTGAGGAAAATCAGGTAGACAATTTGTTCAATCAAAGAGGAGAAAAGTCCGATGAAGAAGTCCACCCGAAAGGACATCTGGGCCATCATGTAGACCTTGATGTTATATAAATAGAGGCTGATATATTTCTTCATGTTAACCTCCAAAAATGACAATACGACGCTTGGCTTGGGACCAAAGAGCAGCGATGAAGAGAGCGAGGAATGGTATCCAGAGAACTTGCAACCCCAAAGCCCTTAGATCGCTTTCCTGTCCTAATAAAATGGAAACAGGAACGTTAACTGCATAATTATAGGGAAGGAGTTTCAAAAAGTTTTCCACAGACTGTGGATAAAAACTGAGTGGCAAGAGTGCCCCAGAAGCCAAATTGAAAAGCCCCATCCGTAGGAGCATAACTCCCCAGGCATTGACCGTAAAAAATGCTAAGAAGCCAAAAGCCATATCCAGCAATTGAACGATAAACATCCCTAGAATCGAACTGACTAGAAAGAGCAAAATGGTCTGGCCATCAGGCAGGTAGAAATCTTGATGAACAAGTAGAATACCAATAAATACGATGGCAAATTTTATCAGTTCCAAGAGCTTGTTTCCAAGGTCCTTGAAAAAGAGGGCTAGGATAAAGGAATAGGGTCTGAGAAATTCTCCAGCAATACTTCCTTTCAAAATGCTATAAGACAAATCTTCACCAAGTGAGAAAGAATTTAAACTGGCTAATAAATTAGCAAAGATGATATATGTAGTAAAGGTTTGCAGGGTAAAGCCATTGACTTCTGATTGAGTGAAGAAAATGGTTTTCCAGACATAGAGAGCTACTAAAATCTTCACTGCCAGTGAAACGAAGGTCGCTAGAAAGAAAGCCTTGTACTGCATGGCATTCATCATGGTCAGGCGGGTCATGTAGAGATATTTACGCATGGATACCCTCCTCATAAATTTGGCGGACCATGGTTTCAATTTCCAATTCCTTCATGGTAACATCTTTAATCGAATAATGATTAAAGATTTGCTCAATCACCTGAGCACTGGTCCAAAACTTGCTTTGGTAGTGGATTTCAAAGTGAAAGTCATCCATTCGTTCAAATTCCCAGCCTTCTAGTTGCAAGTCTTTTTCAATCGGCTTTTCTGTGGAAAAGAGAATGGTTTTCACTGTGGAAAAGCGTTCTTTGAGGACGGTCAGAGAACCATCGTAGACCTTCTTGCCCTTATCAATGATAAAAATCCGCTCACAGAGACTTTCAATGTCCTTCATATCATGGGAAGTAATTAGAAATGTAGTCTGGTACTGCTGATTCATGTAGCGGATGAAGGAGCGAATGGTCTCCTTGACGCTGGCATCCAAACCGATGGTTGGCTCGTCCAAAAAGACAACAGCAGGCTGGTGGATAAAGATAGCCGCAAATTCACAGCGAACCCGTTGGCCGAGTGACAGATTACGGATTGGTTGCTTCATAATATCAGCTAAGTCCAATAAATCAATCAAGACAGCCAATCGCTCTTTGAATACCTTATCTGGAACATCATAAATTTTTGCGTGTAGAATAAAAGATTCTTGGACAGGCAAGTTCCAATCCAAATGGGATTTTTGTCCAAAGAGTACCCCGATTTGCTTATTGACAGCCTTGCGGTTCTCTTGTGGATTGAGGCCGTTGATTCGGACTGAGCCCTGGTCTGGATAGAGGACTCCCGTCAGCATTTTGATAGTCGTAGATTTGCCGGAACCGTTGGAACCGATATAGCCGATGATTTCGCCTTTTTTGACCTGCAAGGAAATATCTTGGACGGCAGGGATTTTCTTTTTCTTGGGTTTGAAAAAGGCCTTAATAGAACCTTTGAGACCAACTTCCTTATCTATGATGGAATAGGTTTTTGATAGATGTTCAGCTTGAATCATTTCATCATCTCCTTTAAGAAAACGTTTGCACGATATGACTATTATACCATATTTCTTAAGGGGGTGAAGGTAGAAAATAATGATTACGGTAACATTTTGATTAGAAAATCGGTCATATATTGAGGAGATTCTTGCTTACCATTTTTAATCCATACCTGCATGATACCGAAGAAGGCATGCGAAAAATAGATGCTGCTGTATTCTTTTTCAAGTGGTGATAAATCTTCTTTCCCCAAACGCTCAGCCAAATCATTTGCGACCAGCAATCTGACTTTGTTAATCAAGAAATTTTGGATTTCTTGAGTTCCGTTATGGGTCAGTAGGGCAGAAAGCAATTTTTCACGATAGAGCAATTCGAAAATTTCTAAAAATGATGATTGGCGATTGCCATCATAACGGTCAAATATAGCCTCTAATTTGTGAAAAAGTCCCTGTTGATAGGAGTCAATCAATTCATATTTATCCTTATAATGGGTATAAAAACTAGAGCGACTGATACCAGCAGTCTGTGCTAGGTGGGTGGTTGTAATCTCATTAAACCCTTGAGTTTCTAGGCAAGTCACCATTGCTTCTAAAATAGCCTGTCGTGTCCGTTCTTTCCGATTATCTGTTCCCATTTTTTGCTCCTTTTATACATTTTTAGACACATTGTCTAAAAAACGATTCTTATTACTTGATTTTGAAAATGATACTTGTATAATGTATTTTATCAGTTTTTGGACAGGATGTCTAAAGGAGGTTCTTATGTCAGAAAAAGTAAAGAATTTTTTCAAAAAACCAATGACCTTGATCACCATTCTCGGTGTTTCCTGTGTCCCAGCCTTATATAACATTAGTTTCCTAACCTCTATGTGGGACCCTTACGGCCGACTAGACCAGTTGCCCGTAGCAGTTGTCAATCAAGACCAGTCGGCGAGCTTTCAAGATAAAACCCTCACCATTGGTGATGATATGGTGGATAATATGAAAGAGAGCAAGAGCCTGGATTTCCACTTTGTATCAGAAAAAGATGCGGAAAAAGGTTTGGAAGAAGGGGACTATTACATGGTCATCACCCTACCAGAAGATTTATCAGAAAAAGCATCTAGTCTCTTGACGGATCAGCCGGAACCACTAACAATTTCTTACCAAACCTCTAAAGGTCACAGCTTTGTCGCTTCTAAGATGGGCGAATCAGCTATGGAGAAATTAAAGACATCTGTTTCAGAGACGATTACTGAAACATATACCTCTGCTGTTTTTGATAGCATGGGAGAGATTCAAGCGGGTATGGTTGAGGCGGCAGATGGAAGTCAACAATTGACAGATGGAGCTAGTCAATTAGAAACTGGAAGTCAGACTCTATCATCAGGCCTATCTACCTTATCTTCATCAGGCCAATCACTGGTGACAGGAGCAAACCAATTGGCTACTGGAGTTGTGTCTTATACAGATGGAGTCAATCAGGCTGCTTCAGGAAGTCAAACACTTTCCAGTGGCTTAACAACCTATACAAATGGGGTAGCTAGTCTTGCTTCAGGTGCGGAGCAATTAAATGCCAATTCCTCTCAGCTCATCGCTGGGGTGGGACAATTGCAATCAGGAGCAAGTCAGGTTGAACAACTGGTAACAGGAGTCAATCAATTGCAGGCAGGCTTGGAGCAACTCGCTGGTTCAACTAGTTTGTCTGCGGAACAGTCTAGTCAGATACAGGCCTTATTGACAGGGCTTCCTCAGTTGCAAGCAGCCATCAATCAATTAAATGATAGCCTCTCAAGTATCGGAGGACTTGCAGTAGATACCTCTACTCTATCTAGCCTCTTGACAGAGATGGGGGCTCAGGCTCAAGAATTGTTGACTGCAGCCCAAGCTGATAAAACAGCAAGCATTGAAGCCTTGCAAGCAACGGCTACCTATCAAAACTTGACAGCTGATCAGCAAGCTGAATTGGTTGGAGCTCTCCAAAATTCACCTTCGACAACAATGACAGCAGCCCAAACGATTTTGGGGCAATTGTCTCAACTTAGTCAAGCCTTATCTAGCCTACAAAGTCTTTCTGGTATGGCAACACAAATGAGCCAGCTGCAATCAGCTGTTGGTCAGATCAACACGGCTGCCAATCAAGCATTGCCAGGTGCTACAACAGCCATTGAAAACCTATCAAGTGGCTTGAGTCAGGTCAACACCGCCTTGAACCAGCAAGTTCTACCAGGAACTCAAACCTTGACGAGTGGTGTGAGCCAACTTCAAACGCAACTGTCAAGTGGAGCTAGTCAACTCATGTCAGGGGTGACAGCCTATACCGCAGGTGTTGCTCAATTAGCTGAGGGCGGAGCTCAGTTGGTTGCTAACAACAGTAGTATCCAATCAGGAGGTAGTCAGTTAACATCAGGATTGGCAACCTTAGCATCCAACTCCAGTCAACTTGTCAGCGGTTCAGGACAATTGGCTTCTGGCAGTCAGCAATTGATTGCTGGTGCTGATCAATTAGCTAGTGGCGGTCAAACCTTGACAAGCGGTATTTCCAGTCTTCGTACAGGTAGTGAAACCCTAACAAATTCACTCAGCTCAGCCAGTCAACAACTATCAGTCATCTCTGTAGAAGACAAAAATGCACAAGCAGTTTCTCAACCAGTCACCTTGGAACACAGCGACCAAGATGATGTGAAGACCAACGGTGTCGGAATGGCTCCTTATATGGTCTCTGTCGCACTGATGGTTGTAGCCTTATCAGCGAATGTTATTTTTGTCAAACACATTGATAATCGCTCCTACAAGAATCGTTGGGACTGGGCTAAAGGGAAATTGTTACTTAATGGTACGATAGCCAGCCTAGCAGCACTGATTCTGTACGGTGTTCTTCGCTTGATTGGAATCGATCCGGCTCATCCAATGGCAACCTTGGGATTAATCCTCCTAGCTTCTTGGACCTTCATGGCCCTCGTTACAGCCCTGGTGGGTTGGAGCAATCGTTTCGGATCCTTCGCAAGTTTAATTATCCTGTTATTGCAACTTGGTTCAAGCGCAGGTACCTATCCAATCGAACTTAGCCCACGCTTCTTTCAAGTCATTCAGCCTTATCTTCCAATGACCTATTCTGTTTCAGGCCTTCGTCAAACCATTTCAATGGTTGGAAATAGTAGTCATCAAGTTTGGATGCTGAGCCTCTTCTTAGTAGGCTTCATGGGATTAGGTCTCTTGATTTATAATCAAAAAGATGAATAATAATAAAACCAACTGCTCCATGTGAACAGTTGGTTTTTGGTTGATGTAGTTATTTTGGTGTTGGTGTTCGTAGATTAATGGTTGCGTTAGTTGAAGTAATGGTCAGGCTATTATTGCTCTCTTTTTTCTCCAAAGTTAAGGTTTGTTTATCCTCCTCTTTTTTGATCGATAATGTTTGATACTTATCTTTAGTGAAAATACCGACGTTTTCAGCTTGTTCGTTGAAGTAACTCATATCACCAACAGCTTGCTTTAGTTCTTCGAGGGTTTCATAGTGGTAGCCTAAGTGTTCCGCAAGTGTTTTGATGTCCAGCTGTGTACTGATATTCAGATTGATGTCTTGTAAGCTCTTATCTGTTAGGTTTATATTTGTAACAGATAGGCTGTATTCGGAAGGAGTGAGGACGTTTTTTCCTAGGAGAGTCAATTGATCTGCATTCAGTTCTTGGTAATTTTTAATTGTAACATTTTCCAAACTGGTTTCAGATAAGCGGATGCTACTTTCGTGGAGGTCGATGTGCATATCTTTTAGAGTGGATTGTGTCGCTTGGAAGTAGCCTGCTTCGATCTGGCCGCTGTCAATGGTCACCTTGTCGAGATCGACACCACCAGACAGATTTGCCTCTTTGATATGGATATTCTCAATCGTGAAACCGCCAAAATCATAGAAGTGGAGATTGTGTCCCTCTAATTTATCCAGTGTCTTCCCTTTAGGCACTTCAATGGTGACGGAGAAGACATTGATACGACGTTGGGCCAACCTTTCTCCAAGATACTGCATAATTCCTTCGATAGCAAAAGATTCTTGTTGTGAAGAAAGGGTCAAAGTGCCCTCTTTTTCTGCTAGTTTTAAGGGGGATTGCATATTGTTGTCGGAGTTGGTATAGGTCACATGGTAGTTGCTATCGCTAGACTCCTTGATATAGACGCTGTGGGGGATAAAGTCAATTTTAATGGTATTCAAATCTGTGAAGGTCTTATAGACTTCCGTCGGAGCAGCAACCTCTTCCAAACGGGTTACGCCCCCAGTGAAAAATCCAATGCCTGCTAAAATCAAGCCAGCAATCAGGCTGACAAAGCCGATAATAATGGCTATGGTTAGTTTCTTTTTCATGCTCGTTTACCTCGTTTCAAGATCCATTTGAAGCAAGCCTTGACCAAGCGCCAAGACCAGTAGGCAAAAAATCCAGTCAAGATGTAGATAAGAATGGCGCCACCAATCAGTGACAATCCTGAGCCAAAGCCCATGAGGAAGATGTTAAATCCATCAGACAGAAGGCTAAAGGCTTCCCAAATCAGATAGCCACCGCTGGTGAGAAGTCCGACACCCAGAACAAAGGCACCGACGATGAGGGCCAAGATGAGCGCCACCAATCCCAATAGACTAGCTAGAAGAATGAGCAAAAGTGGAATGGCGATAGGCAGGGAAATGACAGCTAGGATAGCCAACCAGAGCGTTCGTTTTGTTTGGCTAAAATTACGGAAGTAGCGACCGAGGAAAAAGGCGCCGAGGATAAGAGTTGCAAACAGAGGAATGACTCCGATAAACTCTCCCATAATAAAGAGTAGGAAGAAAGAGAAGAGACCTGTCATACTTAAGGCTCCCAGACCAACCCAGAGTTTCCAGTTGAGTTGAATAGGTTCTTGTTGCTCCTTGTCCTCTTGAATTTGTTTGTTGAGCATGTTATTAATGAGTTCGCTGGCAGCTTCCTTTGGAGATCCTAATTCTTCGATAATCTCAGCTTCACGCTCTGGTCCAGCCTCATCAAAGTATTCATTGAAGAAGTTGATGGCTTCGAAGTATTCCTTGTGGGGCAGTTTCTTCAAGTGTTTTTCTAACTGCTCCATGTACTCAGTTCTTGTCATGGCGGACGCTCCCTTCTATAATACCATTGATGGTTGTTGTATAGGTATCCCAATCATCTTTGAGCCGAACCAGTTCTTCATGGCCCAGCTGGGTCAGGCTATAATACTTGCGCATCCGACCTTGGTATTCTTGGGAATAAGTAGTCAAAAAGTCACTTTGTTCCAATCGCTTTAGGATGGGATATAGAGCTGACTCCTTGATGTTGGCAATGAGTTTGATGGTCTGACAGATTTCATAGCCATAAGAATCATCGGATTCTAAAATAGCCATGATGAGAAATTCTGTCAGCACTGCGGGGACTGGAAAATGCATAGGACGCTCCTTTCCTTTGTTGTTAGTTAGGTTCGGTTTTGATATATAGCGTTCAGTTCTATATATCTAATTTTGTTATATATTAAATATACACCTACAAAAATAAATTGTCAAGTGATTATGTGCAAAATAAATAAAATAGCTTAAGACAAATTTTTAATGTGTAAACGTTTTATAGCCTTGAAAAATATTTTCAGAGTAGTAAACTTAATAATAGTACTAACATTAAGGGATTTTCTGGACTAAAAGAGAATGACCTCAGATGGATTAGTAGTATTTAAGGTGGTGTAAAGATGAAACTATATGTTCAGTTTATGATTATTCTAGTATTTTCATTTTTAGGGGAAGCTATTTCGACTATTTTTCATCTTCCTATTCCGGGAAGTATTATTGGCTTAATCCTCCTATTTTTAGCCCTAGAGTTCAAATTGATTCGTCTTCGCCACATTCATACGGTTGGAAATTTTTTGCTGGCTAATATGACCATTCTTTTTTTGCCTGCAGCGGTGGGCATTATGGAGAGATTTGATGCAATTAAAGATTATTTACTTCCTATTATTATCGTCATTTTAGGCGCCATTTTTTTAAATATCTTAGTAATTGGTTTTGTTGTTCAATTTGTGAAGCAAAAGTTTGAAGGTGACTACATTGATGCGGAGGGAATGCATGACTGAACTTTTTTCTAACCCTATTTTTGGTATTATGTTATCAATTGCAGCATATTTAATTGGAATGCTGATTTATCGGAGATTTCCTCATCCAATCACAACCCCACTGTTGGTAGCTACAGGATTGATTATTGTCTTTTTAAAAATGACAGGTATTTCCTATAAGGAATATTATGCAGGAGGTTCCTATCTAAATATGCTTATTGTGCCTTCAACAGTAGCTCTGGGTATCCCTTTGTATCGTTCTTTCCATCTAATGAAACATCACATTCGAAGTATTCTTTTGGGAATTTTTGTTGCCTGTATTGTCAATACTGTCTTTACTGCCCTAATTGCAAAATGGTTTGGAATGGATTTTTTTCTAGCAATCTCTCTTTTTCCAAAATCAGTCACCACTGCTATGGCTGTTGGTATTACTGATAAAATGCAAGGGATAGCGACAGTTACTCTTGTAGTCGTTGTTGCAACAGGGATTCTGACAAGTGTTCTTGCCCCAGTCTTTTTAAAGCTACTAAAAATTGAAGACCCGGTAGCTGTTGGTCTTGCTTTGGGAGGAACAGGGCATGCCATTGGAACGGGTACAGCGATAAAATATGGGCATACGCAAGGGGCGATGGCTGGCTTAGCTATTGGGATTACAGGCATCATGTATGTGGTGATTAGTCCTATAGTTGCGCAGATTATCTTACAATAAAAAAACTACGATTGGAATTCCAACCGTAGTTTTTTAGTCTACATAAAGTTTGGATTGATTATTCAACCAACTATAAAGAAGTCCAATAAAGAGACCGCCACCCACGTAGTTTCCTAATCCAGAAAAGAGGAAATTGCTTAGTACACTTAATAGAGTCATTCCCTCAACTGGTCCACCATTTGCAAAAAAGGCCAGGGAGAAGAGTGAAAAGTTCGCAATGACGTGCTCATATCCCAAGAAAGCAAAGATAAAGATGATGAAAATAACGGAAATGAGACGCCCAGCATCATCTTTGATGCGTAAGAAGGTAAATACGCCGATATTCACGACAATATTAGCAAAAATCCCTTCAATAAATTGAGTCAAAGGTGTCTTTGAAAGCTTGGCCACCGTTGCTTCAAATAGGTAGCTGTGAGCATCAACGTGCTGATAAGGTAGAGTCAGTGAGACCAAGTAACAAACAAGGACAGCACCGACAAAGTTGAAAAGGATACAGGTTGCCAACATCTTGAGGGCTGTTTTAGTAGGAATCGTTTTTCGATGGCTGGCTACTGTCATATACATCATGTTGGATGTTCCAAGTTCGGCATTCATATATAAAATCATGAGTAGCCCCCAACCAAACATCAACCCATAGCTAAATTTTCCGAGTCCTTCTGCGACATGGTTGAGTTTGTCTGCTGTATAAAGAGAAATGACAATCCCCAATCCTAAGTAAAGACTGGCTAGTATAGCTCGTACAGCGTAGGCAGAAAAACTGTGTTCAAACAAATCTGCTTTTTTCTTGATACTCTTTTCAAGTGTATACATTAATGTCTCTTGGTTAGCTCCCATCCTAATCTCCTTACTGAATCTACTACTTTTTTGAGTAAACGTTTTCTTTTTGTCGAATGGCTTTACTTTGTTTATTATACTTGATAAAATGGTTGTTGTCCAAAAAAATTTAACTTTTGAAAGGAAATATAAGAAAAATATGGATGTTACATGGACAGTGAAATATATCACTGAATTTTTAGCGACTGCACTCCTTATTATCATTGGTAATGGTACTGTTGCAAACGTTGATTTAAAAGGCACCAAAGGAAACAACTCTGGTTGGATTCTCATTGCGATTGGCTATGGTTTGGCAGTTATGATGCCAGCATTGATGTTTGGTAACGTTTCTGGTAACCATATCAACCCAGCCTTCACACTTGGTTTGGCTGTTTCAGGTCTCTTCCCTTGGGCTCACGTTGCTCAATACATTGTTGCCCAATTGTTAGGTGCAATGTTTGGTCAGTTAGTGGTTGTAGCAGTTTATAAACCTTACTTCTTGAAAACTGAAAATTCTAACCATATTCTTGGTTCATTCTCAACTATCAGTGCACTTGATAACGGAACGAAAGAAAGCCGTAAAGCTGCGACAACTAATGGTTTCTTGAATGAGTTCGTTGGTTCATTTGTATTGTTCTTCGGTGCCCTTGCTTTGACCAAACATTTCTTTGGTTCAGAGTTGGTTGGTAAATTGATTGAACAGGGCTATGATAAAACAGTCGCTGAGACAATGACTGCTCCATATACTTCAGGTTCAATTGCAGTTGCTCACTTAGGCATTGGTTTCCTTGTTATGGCACTTGTTGCTGCAGTCGGTGGTCCAACAGGTCCTGGTCTAAACCCAGCACGTGACCTCGGTCCACGTATCGTTCACCATCTCTTGCCAAAATCAGTCCTAGGTGAGAACAAATCGGATTCTAAATGGTGGTATGCTTGGGTTGCTGTATGTGCTCCAATCATCGCATCAATTGCCGCTGTTGCACTATTCAAATTCTTGTATCTATAATATAGAGAACCCGTTTTGTCGGGTTTTTCTTTTTCTCTTGGCATATCCAATATAAAGTTGTCTGCTCTGCTATTTTCCTAAAAGTTATGCTACAATAAAGCTAGAAAAAATCGGAAAAGAGGCGGCTAAAGCTGCACAAAAAACTAGTCAGCCAGCTAGTCGCAAAACAGACTCTATGATGGATCGCTTTACCAAGAACCTGATGAGCCAGCCAGGTCGGACGGGAAGTTGGGCGCGTGGTGACTCGTGGTATTATGGGCATGTTAAAAGGAAAATAAAGGACTAGACTGAGAAGGAAACTTCTCAGCTTTTTTATCTAGACAAAGTTCTTGCCAGATGCCACAAAATTCGTTAAAATAAGCATAAATCACTAGTTAGTAAGGAGTTGCCATGACTGATCAATTGCAGGCATTATTGAAAGACTATCAGCCCCAGCCATTGGGTCAAAAGCGTTCTTATGCAGTCTTCTTGCCCTTAGTCTGGTCAGACAATCAGTGGCAGGTCTTGTATGAGATTCGGAGCGAGTCTATTTCTCAACCGGGAGAAGTTTCCTTCCCAGGTGGCGGAATTGATGAAGGCGAGATAGCAGAAGAAGCAGCCATTCGTGAGGTTATCGAAGAACTTGATATTCAACAGGAACAAATTGAGTTGCTGGGGGAAATCGATTATCTAGTTTTTGGCCGCTCGACGGTTCGCTGTTTTGTCGGTCGACTTCACTTGGATTGGCAGACCCTTCAACCCAACGATGAAGTGGCTCGATTCTTCACAGTTCCACTGGAAACCTTGCTGAAAACGGCCCCTGTCTATTATCAACTGGATTCACAGATTGTCCCAGATTGTGACTTTCCCTTTGAACGTTTGATAGGTGGGGTTGACTATCCTTTCAGTCATCACAAACGCTCTGTTCCCTTTTATGAAAATCTACCAGAAAATATCTGGGGAATGACTGCCCAATTTACCCATCGTTTTGTGGAGATTGTGAACGGTAGTCTATGAGTCTGACTATTTTGCTTTATTTTTGAATTAAAAAGTGTAGAGAAAAATGTAGAGATTGTATGGCTTTATTCAGATAATTTAATGAAAATTTTACTATTTCATCAGGACAACTGTTTTTCTTTCATATATAGTCTCACCAAGCAAAAAAAAGCACTTGAAATCAATGATTTCAGGTGCTTTTTCGATTCAATTATTTCACTTCAGTGAAGGTTAAGTATTATCTTATCCCAGTTGTTGAAACTCCTTTTATAATAAGGGTTTTCGAAAAATTGTGACGATCATTTTTGTAAAAGGTAGTGACAAAGGTAGTGATGTAATTAAGCTGTCAACTCTTTCATTTTTTGAGTAAAGATGTTCACAGCGTTTTGAATTTTTTTAGGAGCTAGTTCAGCGTAGGTATCCATTGTTGTAGATATTGATTTGTGCCCTAAACGTGTCTGCAATTCCTTCCAATTTGCTCCTGCATTCAACATCAATGAAGCATGTGTATGCCGAAAGAGATGAAATCCATACTTAGGTAAGTTGATTGATTCCAAGGTGGATTGTTAAAGTAATCCATCTTTTAATAAAAATTGGATATGTATGAAGTCCATTAATAGTTGAAAAATGGTCTAAATTTATAAAGTCCATGTTTGACTAATAAATGGACAAAGTAGAACTCCATTTTTATTATTATGAAACTGAAGATTCATGCTCGTTCGCCCTAATGACGGGCAACAGCGGGGCGCTTTGCTATTCCTCGCTGGCCTATGTTCGATATTTTTGTGCTGTAAGATAAACAATTGACTTCGATTCAAGATAGATTTTTGTTACTTTTTGCCAAAAAGTAACGTTTTTGTAGTTTTGACAGCCCTGCGGTCCATCAAAACTACAAACGCTCTCCGAGGGGTCTTGCAGACGGCTGTCTGGCTAGAGAATAATAAAAATGACCTCGAATTATTTTGAAATCATTTTTTATTATTAGTAATTAATTGAAGGATGTGATAAAGTATCAAAACTCAATACTTAGTTTGTTTCATTGTAAGTTTTGGTACTGAAGTTTTCAAAGAATATTGAGTCACTTATTGTTTATTTATAGCAATCATTACTTGTTCAGCAATTGCTTTAGCAAGTAGTGGTGGAACAGCATTGCCCACCTGAGTAAACTGAGGCGTTTCTTTTGCTCGCTTATCGCCTCCAGTAGTACGTTTGCCTAGGAATTCAAAGCTATCGTCAAACGATTGTAGACGAGCCATTTCTCTTACAGTCAACACTCGGTTAAAAAATGGGTGGATATAGTCATCTGGTAATGTTACCATGGTTGGAGAAACGGTATCTTGATTAAGACGAACTCGTATACTTTTTTTAGTAAAGATTGCTTCTATTGCGTTAGGAGTTAACTCTCCTTCTCTTAACATTTTTGAAAATTTATTTTCTGTAATTTCTTTATTTAAATGATTTCTAATTTCATTCCAAAATAATTCTGCTTCTTCAAATGTTGTTTTTAATCTAAGAGCAAATGATTTTAAAATATGAACTTTGGCTGAGTTGTCATTATCATTCATAGACAGTAAGCCGAGTTGGCGATTTGTAAATTGCAACCATTTTTCAGATTTAAAACTTTCTTGAAGTAAATCTTGTTTTTTTAGCTGCTTTAGAATGAGATGTTGGTTAGCTTTTCCATTGAGTTGAAATAAACTTTCTGTGAATAGATTTGGACAATCTCTTTGTAATTCCAATCCTTCTAATTGGATCCTATTAACAGCTTTGGCTCTATTCTCACCTTGTTGATATAATGAAAATCGTTGTGTGACAATATTATCATGATTTGAAGTTTCCATATTTAATGGATTATTAGTTGTGATAGGTTGACCATCAATATTAGGAGTTCTTCCTAATCGGCTTTGTCTGGAATAATCTGTTTCGTAATCAAATTCCCTGTCATAAAGATCCCCCAGAGCATCATAAACGGTAACATTTGGAAGAACATTGTCGCTTTCTGGGTATTCAATTGGAGTCACATCGTTTCGATACGCTAAAAATACAACTCGATTTCTTTGTTGTGGGACACCGAAGTTTGCAGCGTTTAGAACTTGAACATCAAGTAGGGTGTATCCTAACTCATCCAATTCATTTCTAAGAATGGATTGAACCAGATTCTGTCCTTTGTAAATTCTATCATCAAGCACACTTGGAAAGTCTAGCATCTGCATATCTAAAATACCAGTTACGTTTTCCATAACAACATAACGTGGCATAATATCTTTTATTATGCGCAAATATTCGTGGAAGAGCATATTTCTAGGATCTTTAGCATCTCGTTTCCCTAGACGGCTAAAACCTTGACATGGAGGACCGCCAAAAATAACATCCACAGTTCCTCTTTCGAATATATTTCCATATTTCAATGAGTTGATTGATTGAAATATTTTATCAGAAGTAAGTTCTTTTATATCAGCCAGTTCAAAGTGAGTATCAACACCATTAACTAAGCCTAATTGTTGATGTCGGTTTGTATATGTTTCTTCTACCATAGGGCTTTTATCACTGGAAAAGATAATATCAAATCCAGCTTGTAGGATTCCTTCGCTAAATCCTCCAGCACCACAGAATAAGTCTATTGCATAGGGCATAATTTACCTCGAATAATGTATTTACTACCTTAGTAGTATATCAGAATTTTTTTGAAAAGTCCAGGAGTTGCTTTCTATCTTATAATATATTCGTAATAGAATTTAAAAACCAGTTAAAATGTAAATTAAAATGAATATTTTTTGGTATTTAAGTTGTAATATATAGAAAATGAGAATTGGAGAATTGTTATGGAGCGATATGTAAAAGAAAATATTGAGCGACTGCTTTATTCGAGTGAATTATCGCAAAGTGAGTTAGCTAAGAAGACAGGACTTAGTAGGCAGACGGTCAACAAATTATTATCTCCAAATGCAGATTACAACCCAAAACTTTCAACTTTGGTAGTGATTTCTAATGCTTTATCAATCAATTTTCCAGAACTTTTAATTAGAACTGAAAAGATAAGTACTTCTAAAGATTTTACTCCCAATTTAGTGGAGGATTATCAAAATATTCTTATACAAAATGTCAAACTATATTTGAGAAGTTGGAATCAATTTTCACTGAGTGCCTCGGGTGGAGTTGGAGAGTCTACTATAAGTAATCTTGTAAATGGTAAATATTCAGATATTTATTTTTCAACAATAGAAAGTCTTGCTGAAGAAATGGAAGTTTCACTTGTTGATCTATTTAAGAGGGGAGAAAACTAATGCAATTTATTCCATATGACGACGAATTAGAAGTTATCAACGCTATACATAAGTATAATTCTAATGGCTATACTGTTATCAGACTGACGCAAACTATGTTAAATAAAAGTATTATCGACGCAAATGGTTTTTTAAGGAAGTTGTTGTTAGATAATGATTTATTGGATTTTGAAAAACTAACTGATAAAGTTTATTTGATGGCTAATCTTGTATTGGAAGACCAGAAACATGAAGTAAAAATAAGTTTCTATAAAGCCAATAAAAGAGGGGATGAGCGATTCTGGATATATGGCTTGGGAGAGTTCATTAGGTCGTCTCAAATCAATGTTAATGATTTAATCTATATTACTGTAGATAATCGAAAAGAACTTACTCTATTTAATGTGACGAGAAGTATTCCTCAAAACAGTGCTATCATACAGCTATTTGGACAAGATAAGGTCGAAGATTCATTAAATAGATTGATTCCACAGATTAGAGTCATAGCAAAACAAGGATTTCATAGAAATTCAAAAGGTGCAGGTAAGATTGCACCGAAGGATGCTGGGGATACTTTAGAGTCGCTTTTGGGAATAAAAACTAATAATAGCCAAGAAGCTGATTTTGAGGGAATTATTGAGTTGAAATCAAAATCCTCCAAAACGTTAGACACCCTATTTACTCTACGTCCAGATTTTGAGGGAACGCCTGTTGCAGAGTTTGAGTCGAATGATAGAAGTAGAGTATCAGCATTTGCTCGTTTGTATGGTTATGATTCAGAGAAGCATTTAGGATATAAGAGTTTATATATTACAATAGGTTCAGAAGAAAATCCTCAAAATAATCAAGGGTTCTATCTGGAAGTTAATGATAGAGATAGTACAGTTGAGTTACGAAAACAAGAAAACAAGAAGAGTATTTTGACTGCTTTCTGGACATTCGAAGCATTAGAGGAAGAATTACACAAAAAACATCCAGCTACTTTATGGGTAAAAGTTGAATCTAAAATGGACGGCGAAGTAGGTCAATTCAAGTACGTTGAAGCAGAGCTAACACGTTCACCTCAATTTATGACTTTTCTTTCTCTGATAAAATCAGGAGCCATTACCTATGATTGGCGAGGTTATACGACCCCATCAGGCAAGTACGCAGGTAAGAATCATGGTAACGCTTGGAGGATTAAAAACAAACAAAGAAATTTGTTGTTTGGTAGTACGGAAATAATTGATTTAAAAATCTAGTAAATTGGAGAAGTTTTATGGCGATAGGCAACGGTGGAGCAATAGCGCAAAAAGGCTTTAATTATCAAAATTGTGTTGTATCTCTAGTTGCGATTAGAAACTATAAGAAGCCTAATTTAAAACATATTGACTCAAAAGTTAGTCAAGTTGTTATAGAAAGTCCTCTGTTGAAAAGTGAATGTTATGACAGACTTTCTAAAGAAGTTATTTAGATTTAAAACCCCACTGACTTTAATTAGCCAGTGGGGTTTATTACTTATCCGAATTAAAATCTTATTTCAAAAAAGATAGATTGTTTGAGAGGGCAAATAATTCTTAGATGAAAGTACAAGTCTTGAATTTCAAAATGAAGTTCAAGATTTTTTGTGATACCTTTTCCAAATCATCTCTATTATCCTAATATCATTCCTAAGAAAATCAATTCTTGATTTTTCACTGGGGGTCTGGGGGTGGAGCCACCAAGTTATCTTATCGTTAGCTGTTAAAACTGGCAGGGTATAAATGGCTAGCGATTTGATTTTGTGGATATTATGCAGTGCCGTGTCTAATATGATGGTGGGGATGTATTGATAATATTGAACAAATGTTCAAATTTCCAACATATTCTAGTTGATTTTTGATATAATGTAAAAAAACAACAAAGGATTAAACATGAATAAACGAGAACGACTAGAAGAAATTACACGATTGGTAAACAAAAAAGGTACGGTTCGAATTTCTGAGATTGTTGAATTGCTAAATGTTACTGATATGACCGTTCGACGTGATTTTATAGAGTTGGAAGAGCAAGGTGTTTTAACAAAAATCCATGGCGGTGCTAGAAGTAATAAGGCTTTTCAACATCGGGAATATTCCCATTCTGAGAAACACATTCAAAATAAGGAAGCCAAGCAAGAGATAGCAGAAAGGGCAGCACAACTGATAGAAGATGGAGACACGGTATTTTTAGGTCCAGGAACAACAGTTGCCTTTCTGGCTGAAGCTATTAAAAATCCTCGTCTCACTGTCATCACAAACTGTATGCCTGTTTTTACCATCTTATCTCAAAAGAAAACAGAGGAATTTCAAGTCTTTCTCTTAGGAGGAGAATATCGCCAAGTGACAGAATCGTTTGTAGGAGAAATTACCAATACAAGTTTAGAAAAAATGCGATTCAG